>CAYZOJ010000001.1:0-66020 GCA_964480195.1 uncultured Christensenellaceae bacterium
GTGTACGGCTCGACGCCGATTATCGCAAAATCTCCGCCCCCGTCGACATAGAAAGTTACGGTCATATCGTCTTCGTTTATGGAAGACTGTAAACGTGTTACCGTGCCGTCCGCGCCTATCGAATACACCTGAACGGGGAATCTGTCGTTAGGAATCGAAACGGTTACGGGGAGTTTGTTAAGCGTTATCTCGCTTCCCTCCGCTGAATTAAACTCCAAGCAAAAAGCGTAAACGCCGTAATGCGCGTACTCGCTTGCGCTCCCTATCGCTTCCGATACGGCAGTATCGTTTTCAAAATCGGAACGTTTAACTATGACGTTAAGCGTGTCGCCCTTTTTTATCGCCACACAGTCCGCGTTCGCCGAAGCTTTGAAATCGACAAACATTCCGTTTTCGGGTTTACTTTCGACGGTCGTAACGGTTTTGAGAGCGCCTTCGATTGCTACGTCGACTTCTCCCGCGAGCGCGACCGTTTGCGTATTGTCGGCATTTACCGTTCTGTTGGCGGTAAGCTCGAACGACAACCTCGAATAAGCCTGATTTATTGCATTTATCCCGACATCGGAATACTCGTCGAAATCTATTCCGACGTACTTTTGACGATACTTTTTAATAACGTCTTCATAATACGCGCCGAACACAAGCGACGTCGGTTTGACCACACGGTTACCGGCTTTGTCTTCGACAACGATTTGAACATTTCTGCCGAGAAGGCTCGTTACGTCCGCTCCGTATGTTTTTCCGCCCGCTTCCGGCTGAAGTTCGAGATATATCGGCTTTGCAACGTCTATATACGCAGACTTAACTCCGCTTAACGCGTCGCCGAGATCGACGGTTAAAAACAACGTTTCTTCCTTGGTAAGATCAACTTTTATATCGGCGTCTCCGCAAGTCGGAGATGTTTTATCTATGTTGGATATTTTCTTTTCGACATAACGCTCGACGTTTTCCGAATCGTAATAATACGCCCGAACGTACACGTCCCCCTCGATGTCGACGTTGAACGGGTTGGTATAAAGCTTCTTTTGACCGCTGAACATTTCTCCCACGATTTTGCCTACCGCATAATATCTGCGACTTACGGGCGAAGACGGAGAGTATCCGACGGTAACCATAACGGACTTTACCCACTCCGTTTCGTTATCGACCGAAATCGTGGGCACAGTCGACGCTTCCGCAAACGCGACTTCGCCGTCGCGCACCGACATCGCACAAAACATTATCGACATCGCGACCGCGACAACGCATATTATCAAGCTGAAACTTCTTCTGAAAATTTTCATAACTACACTATACCACATCGCACGCGAGTTTTCAATAATGTTCACTCAAAAATCAATCCTCTCGATGTAACCCGCCACGCGAAACCTTACATAGTATGTAGTGTATCAAGGAGGTATATGAAAAAATTCTTACTTATGACGCTTGTCGCGGTAATGGCATCGGTTTGCGTTCTGGGCACCGTCGCTTGTAAAAACGACAACGACAATAACGTTAAAATCAGGCTGAACGAAGTTACTCATTCCGTTTTTTACGCCCCTCTCTACGTCGCGATGAACAACGGCTACTTCGCCGAAGAGGGTTTGGAAATCGAACTCACCAACGGCGGTGGTTCCGATAAAACGATGACGGCTATAATGAGCGGACAGGCGGATATCGGTCTTGCCGGTCCCGAAACGGTTGTCTATGTTAAAGCGGGAGGCAGTCAAAATCACCCTGTCGTCTTCGGGCAACTTACCCAAAAAGACGGTTCGTTCTTAATCGGGCGCACTCCCGAGGAAAACTTTAAGTGGAGCAATCTCCGTTCAAAAGAGATAATCGGAGGCAGAAAAGGCGGTATGCCCGCCATGTGCTTAGAGTATGCGCTATACCTTAACGGGCTCGGCTCTTCCGACGTAAAAATCAACTACGACATCCAATTCGACCTTATCGCTTCTGCGTTTGAAAGCGGTACGGGCGACTACTGCACGATGTTTGAACCCGTCGCCTCGACATACCAAAATCTCGGTAAAGGCTATGTCGCGACTTCTGTCGGCGCAATGACGGGCAATGTACCTTATACCTGCTTTATGGCTACCAAAAAGTATGTTTCGGATAACCGAGATACGGTAACCAAGTTTATGCGTGCTATCATTAAAGGTATAAATTTCGTGACGGAAAACTCCGGTACCGCGGTAGCGACTGCTATATCACGCTCCTTCCCCGATACCGACACGGAAACTCTCGCAAAAGCCGTCGACGCGTACAAGGCAATCGACGCCTACAAGACAACTCCCGTTATGAACGAATCGGAGTACGACACTTTAATCAACATTCTGCGCTTTTCGGGTGCAATAGATACTTCCGTCGCATTCGCGGACGTTATCGACAACTCCGTCGCGCAATCTCTCGTCAACGGTTAGGAGAAAGCGATATGGCACTGCTCGAACTCGACAAAATATCGCTTACCTATCACTCGCCCGAAGGCGAAACGTTAGCCATAAGCGACGTGTCTTTTGAGGTAAAAGAGCGCGAGTTCGTGTCTATCGTAGGTCCTTCCGGCTGTGGCAAAACCACACTCCTTTCGATTATCGCGGGACTACGCGAACCGAGCGGAGGCTCGGTCAAAATCGACGGAAAACCGCTTAAAGACGCAAGGGACTTTACCGCCCTTATGCCTCAACGCGATATGCTATTCGAATGGCGCAACATCCTTAAAAACGTCCTTCTCGGTCCGGAAATCAAACACACCAAAACGCCGGAAACCGTGGAGTACGCCTTGCAACTTATGGAAAAATACGGGCTCAAGGAATTTGAAAAGAAACGTCCTTCCGAGCTCTCGGGCGGTATGCGACAGCGTGCGGGGCTCATTCGCACTCTCGTAACGTCGCCCAAGCTTTTGCTACTCGACGAGCCTTTTTCCGCACTCGACTTTCAAACGCGCCTCGAAGTCTGCGACGACGTATACCGCATTATACGCGAAGAGAAAAAGACCGCTCTCCTCGTAACACACGACATCAACGAAGCAATTTCGATGTCGGACAAAATCATCGTTCTTACCGCACGTCCCGCACGCGTCAAACGCATATACGACGTACGCATAAACAAGGCTCTGCCTCCCATAAAGCGCAGAGAGGATCCGAACTTCCCCGAATACTTCCGCGACATCTGGCAAGACATGGAGGCGTACAATGAGTCCTGAACACAAGCAGTATATCAAAAAACTCAAAATTCGTAAAATAGTTATCCTAACTGCTCAAATCGGGTTACTGATTGCTATATTCGGCGTTTGGGAGCTATCCGCATATCTCGGTTGGGCGGACCCGTTTATTACGAGTTCGCCAAGCCGTATGGCAAAAAGCTTTATAAGCCTTTACCGTAGCGGAGATCTCTTCCGTCATACATTCGCAACCCTCGGAGAAACCGTAATAAGCTTTTTGCTTTCGACCGCTCTCGGGGTAGTTATCGCCGTAGCTCTCTGGTGGTCGGAAGTTCTCCGCGATATACTCGAACCCTATCTCGTCGTCTTAAACTCCCTCCCGAAAATTGCTCTCGGACCCGTAATAATCATTTGGGTCGGCGCGGGCAAAAGCGCGATTATAACGATGTCGCTCCTCATCTGTATCGTAATAACAATCATTTCCGCATTGACGGGGTTCGTTTCCGTCGACAAAGAAAAAATCGACTTGTTACGCTCGATGGGCGCAAACAAAGCGCAGATACTTTTTAAGCTGGTGCTTCCGTCCAATCTCCCGAACATCGTTTCGATACTCAAAATAAACGTGGGGTTAAGCTGGGTCGGTACGATTATGGGCGAATATCTCGTATCGCGCGAGGGTATCGGGTATCTGCTCGTATACGGCGGACAGGTGTTCAAACTCGACCTCGTGATGATGTCCACTATCCTTTTATGCATACTTGCGACGGCAATGTATTTAATAGTCGCATTAATAGAAAAAATAGTAAAAAAGTTATTCTATTAGCATTACCGCGTCTTACTCGGAATACGGTATAGCATGAGAATAATCACCCTCGCGCTGACTTTTGCCGGCACCCTCATCGGCGCCGGCTTTATCTCCGGGAAAGAAATCGTCGCGTTCTTCGGCGACGCCGGTATCTTTTCGATTGCGCTCTCCTGCCTTGCCATAGGCGGGTTTGCGTATGTTTTCATTCGACTGGGCTCTCTGTACGACGGCGACATCGAGTTTGCCATACTCGGAAAACACAAAAACTTGGCGGTATATGCCTCTCGCACCGTGAATTTCATTACCCTTTGCGTGATGATTGCGGGCGGGGAGTACGTTCTTAACACCGTTTTTGAGATTCACGGAGGCGGAATTATCACGGCAGTTTGCGCGCTCCCTTTTGCATACGGCAAAGGCAATCCCGTCGGCATACTGAACTCGATTATCGTGCCGATTGCCGTCGGAAGTCTTATTTATATCGCGGTAAAAACTGCCAATCCACTACCCGCTTCGGGCTCTTTTTACGCCGTCAAACCGCTGATGTATTCCGCGCTCAACCTTTTGGCTTCCGGCTCCATCGTCGCAAAATCGAGTAAAGGCGTAAGTCGCTCGGGCGCCGTGGTCGCCTCACTCATCGTGTCTACGATAATTTTCGTACTCGTCCTCGCCATTAAAACCGCCATAATCGGCTACGAAAGTTCCGAAATGCCCGTTGCCGACGTATTCGCTTTGCTCGGGCAAGAAAAACTCGGCGGAATTATTATCTATACCGCCGTATTCTCGACCGCCGTTTCCGCACTGCGCCTCGTTTCCGACGGACGAAAGTTCGCGCCCGTTACCGCCGTATCAGCGGGACTTATGGTTTCCGTCGTCGGATTCGGGAATTTGACCGATTTTACCTACCCTTTAATCGGAGCCGTCGGGATCGTTTACGGCGTGCTCTCTTCCGTAAGGCTCATATCGACTAAAATTAAGCCGAAACTTATCCGTTCCCCCTTGCAAGGCAAAGCAAATGTTTGATATAATTATAGACGAACTGAAAAAAGCGTTCGCCGTCAGCGGTATCTTATATAAAACTTACGTCGACGCGAAGCGCCTCTCCGCATATAAGGGCGGAGGAACTGCAAAACTCGTGGTCTATCCTAAAACCGTTGACGAACTAAAATACGTCTGTTCGACGACTTCGGGGATACCTCGCACGATAATCGCAAACGGCAGTAACACGCTCATTGCGGACGGCGGATATAACGGCTTGCTCGTTTCTCTTAAAAAGTTATGCGCTCTCCCGACAATCCACGACGGATACGTCGTTGCGCGCGCGGGCGTAAATCTAAGTGCCGTTATATCTTCGGCAATCGGCGCGGGACTTAGCGGTATCGAGGAACTCGCGGGTATTCCAGCAAGCGTCGGAGGCGCCGTATATATGAACGCCGGTGCGTTCGGAAGAGAAATATGCGAACTTGTATCCGAAATTGCTCTTTTCGACGTGCAAACGTCAGATAGTTACGTGTTGACCGACGAAAATCTCTCACCCTCTTACCGTAACGGCGGAATACCGAACGACGCTATAATCACGTCGGTAAAATTAAGGCTTGCTCGTGGCGCGGAAAACTCCGCGAAACGAAGAGATGAAATCCTCGCAAAACGACGACTCTTGCATCCCGCCGAACCATCCCTCGGCTCGACTTTCAAAAGAACATCGACTGGCATAGGCGCGGGATACTACATCGACAAAGCGGGCTTGAAAGGCGCAAAAGCGGGTGGCGCGGAAATATCCGAAAAACACGCGAACTTTATTGTCAACAAACTTAACGGCACCGCAAGCGACTACCTCGCACTAACGGAAATTGCGGAAACCGCCGTAAAAAACAAATTCGGGATTACTCTCGAAAAAGAAATCAAAATTATCGGTACGGAGTAAAAATTGGAAAACGAAACCTCGACGTCCGCCGTCATCAAAGAAGAAATAACCGAAAGCAAAATCCTTTCGCCTTGCTGTAAAAAGGCGTTCCTTTCCGGTGCAATACGCGGAGCCGGGAGCTACTATATCAACAGCGAAGGTTTCGGCATAGTCATTCAGCACCAAAACAACGAGTTTATCGCTAAGTGCGCGGGGCTCGTTAAAAACCTCGTCGGTTTCGAACCCGTAGTCAAAATGCGCCGTCGCGAAAGCGAAAAAAATCCCAAAATCGTTTACGAAGCAGACCTTCCCGGCGCAAAATGCTTCGACCTTATGGAAGAGGCGTACATCTCCCCCGCTCCGTTCCAACTTTACGAGGGCATCGCTCCCGAACTCATAGAAAAGGACTGCTGTAAAAAAGCGTTTTTGCAAGGCTTGTTCCTCGCAAGCGGGACGGTTTCGATTCCTTCAAGCGAAGGTAGCGGTTCCGCGGGATACTATCTCGACATCTCTTTAACCGGAGAAAAGGTCGCTGAAGACCTCCAAAATCTACTCAATGAACTCGATTTCGGAGCAAAAACGCGTAAACGCGGAGAATACTTTTCGGTCTACATCAAAGACGCCGAAAAAATTTCGGATATTTGCGCTTACATGGGAGCTATGCGCGGAGTGCTCGAAATACAAAACGTCATCGTCTTGCGCTCGATAAGAAACATCAGCAACCGTCAATCGAACTGCGTAACCGCGAACGTCGGTAAAGCGGTTGAGGCGGGATTAAAGCAATATATGGCAATAAAGTATATCTTCGAAACTCGCGGTGAAGCCTATTTGGAAGAGCCCTTGCGCTCGACAGCGATAGCGCGTTTCCGGCACCCCGATATGACGCTCACCGGGCTTTCCGAAGCCCTCGCGGAGCATCCCTCGAAAAGCTGTCTCAACCACCGACTACGCAAAATTATAGCTATTGCCGAAGAACTCGGAATGAAGGAATAATAAAATGGAAACCAACAAACAGTTCGTACACTTACACGTACATACCGAATACAGCCTTCTCGACGGCGCCGCCGCCGTAGAAAAACTCGTAACGAAAGCCGCCTCTTTGGGTATGCCCGCGCTCGCGATCACCGACCACGGCAATATGTACGGCACGGTCAAGTTTTACGACTCCTGCAATAAACATAAAATCAAACCCATCATCGGTTGTGAGTTCTATACCTGTCCGAATAAAGATATCAAGGAAGGCAGAAATACCGATAATAAAAACAACCACCTACTGCTCCTCGCAAAAGACTACGAGGGTTATATGAACCTCGCGCGCTTAAACTCCATAGCTTGGGTGGACGGTTATTACTATAAACCGCGTATCGACCTCGAAACTCTCGCTAAGCACAGCTCACACCTCATCTGCTGTTCTGCGTGCATAGCGGGTGCCATTCCGCGTCTTATTCTTGCCGGCGACTACGACGGCGCAAAAGAATACGCATTAAAGCTCAAAGGTATGTTCGACGAGGGCGACTTCTATATAGAACTCCAAAATCACGGGCTCGAAGAAGAGCTTGCCGTCAATCCGCAACTAGTAAAACTCGCAAGAGAAATCGGCGTCAAATGCGTCGCGACAAACGATATTCACTACATCGAAAAATCGGATGCCGAAATGCACGACGTCTTATTGTGTATCGGAACCGCAAGCTATATTGATACCCCGAACCGTATGAAATGGTTACCCAACGACTCGTTTTACCTAAAAACTCGTGAGGAGATGGAAGAGGTCCTCGGCTGGTGCCCGGAAGCCCTCGACACCCCTCTCGAGATAATGGAAAAGTGTAACTTTAAGTTCCCGCCTCAAGTCTATCAAATCCCCGACTACCCCTGTCCCGGAGGTATGGCTCCCGCCGATTATCTACGAAAACTCACCTACGAAGGACTCGAACGCAAGTACGGTACCATCACTCCCGAAATACGCGAACGCGCCGAAACGGAGCTCGAAGTTATTATCTCGATGGGTTTCCCGGACTACTATCTCATCGTTTGGGACTTCATCTTCTGGGCAAAAGCTCACGATATTCCCGTCGGTAAAGGAAGAGGCTCCGGCGTCGGAAGTATCGTCGCATACGCCATAGGAATTACCAACGTCGACCCCCTCGAATACGACTTGATTTTTGAAAGATTCCTTAACAAAAACCGTACCTCGATGCCCGACTTCGACATAGACATTTGCTATTATCGTCGTGCCGAGGTTATACAATACGTCAAGGAAAAATACGGCGAAAATCGTATATCTCAGATAATAACTTTCGGTAAACTCAAAAAGAAAGCCGCTATAAAAGACGTTGCGCGCGTGTATAAGCTACCGTTCGCAGACGTTACCAAAATCACCAAAAATATCCCCGACTTCGGCGGAGAAGACAAAAAGGTTCACATCAAAGACCTCGTCGATCCGTCGAGTAAATACTGCGTACAGGATCTTTACGACCAATACGTCGAAAATCCCGACATCAAAAAGGTTATCGACATAGCAACTCAAGTCGAGGGACTTCCGCGTAACACGTCCATGCACGCGGCGGGCGTCGTTATATATAAATACCCCGCAATAGATACCATTCCCCTCGCCAGAAACGGCGCCGAAGTAACAACGCAATTCGATATGATAGAAGTCGAACACCTCGGTCTTCTTAAAATGGACTTCCTCGCTCTAATGACGCTGACGGATATCAAAATGGCTCACGACTACGTTCTTAAAGCGACGGGACGAGATATCGACTTCGACGTCCTCGGATACAAAGATCCCGAGGTCTATAAACTTATCGCGGACGGCGATACCGACGCGGTCTTCCAGCTCGAAGGCGGTGGTATGAAAAAGTTTATGACACGCTTCCGCCCCACTCGAATGGAAGATATTATAGCAGGTATTTCGATGTATCGCCCGGGTCCTATGGACAACATCGACAAGTTCTTAGCAAACCGCTTGGATCCCGATCACATCGTCTACAAGCACCCGCTTCTTAAAGACATTTTGGAAGTTACAAGCGGTATTATCACCTATCAGGAACAAGCCATGATGATTACCCGCGTGCTTGCGGGCTACAGCATGACCGACGCGGACAACTTCAGAAGCATAATAAGTAAAAAGAAAATCGACAAACTCGAAGCCGAACGCAAAAAGTTTATTTTCGGTAAGGACGACCCCGATACCGGTGAGATAATAATCAAAGGTTGCGTTCGTAACGGTATCCCCGAAGAAACGGCGCGAGCTATCTTTGCCGAAATGGAATCTTTTGCGTCTTACGCTTTCAACAAGTCCCACGCGGCGGCTTATGCGTATTTGAGCTATGAAACCGCTTTCTATAAGCGTTACTATCCGACCGAATATATGGCGGCTGTCCTTAACAACAGAATCGACAAGCCCGACGACACCAAAAAGTATATGGCTATACTCAAAAATATGAATATTCCCATACTTCCGCCGGATATAAACAAGTCGTTCCCCCTGTTCTCGCCTGAAAACGGAAGCATTCGTTACGGTCTTGCGTGTACCAAAAACGTCGGTATGGGCATAATGAACGATGTCGTTAAAGAACGCGAAGCGCGCGGAGAGTTCAAAGATATGCCCGACTTCATCAACAGAATGTCGGATAATCAACAGCTCAACAAACGCACTATCGAAAGCTTAATCAAGGGAGGCGCGTTCGACTGCTTCGGATTGACGCGCGCAACCCTTATGTGCAACTACGAACGTATTATGACTATCGCCGACGGCAAACGTAAAGAACGTCAACGTCGCGAAGAAACCGGTCAATACGATATGTTCTCGATGCTCGGCGAAGAAGAAATCAAGGAAGAGCCGTTCAAGTACGACATCATCAAGGAATACTCCACTCGCGAAAAACTCATCGCCGAAAAAGAAATGCTCGGAATGTACGTAACCGGACACCCGCTTGCGGGCTACGAACAAGCGTTTAAGGCGTTTAACTTCAATACCTCGATGATTCCTGAACCCACCGACGACGAAGATCGCGACGACGACGCTCAAACCGAAACCGTAAAGGAAGACAGCCCGCTCGAAGACAATATGAACATTACAACGGGCGGAATACTTGCAAACTTCCAGCTTAAACGCACCAAAGACGGCAAGGAAATGTGCATAATGACGCTCGAAGACTTATACGACCGTATCGAGTGCATAATGATGTCGAGAGCCTTGGCTTCTGCAAAACCCTACCTCAAAAACGACGCCCTCGTAAAAATTAAAGGCAGACTCTCCGTTCGCGACGGCGAATATAAAATATATGCTTCCGAATTGAAGCCTTGGGATCTTGCCGAAATTCAGGAGGCTCCCGTCGAAGTAAAAGTCAAGGTTACTCTCTACTTTAAGCTTACGGACGAAGACGTCATAAACGACAACAAAATGAAACGCATAACCAACGTCCTTGTGGCGCACCCCGGCGACGTAGACGTCAAATTCCAGCTCGACGGAAAACTATATATGCACAACCTTAAAATAAGCGACCCCGAGATAGTCAAAAAAGAATTGTCCGGGATACTCGGACCGCAAAACGTCAAGGTTATGTAGCTTCGGCAACAGATTTAAGTATTATTTAGGTATTAAAAAGAGGAAGCTCGCGCTTCCTCTTTTTAATCTTGCATCGCTATTTTTATGGCGTCCGCAACTCCCCCGCTCATTGCGTCCGATACAACCAAGTCCGCAACTTGTTTGGTGCTCTCCGACGCATTTCCGACGGCAACTCCGAGTCCCGCGACTTTAAGCATCGGCACGTCATTCATACTGTCGCCTACGCATATCACTTCCTCGGCTTTTATCCCGAGAGATTTGGCATATTTCAAAACGGCGGTACCTTTGTCGACGCCTTTCTTGACGATTTCCAAAATGAACTTCTTACTTGTGTTTACGAGTACGTCGTTTCCGAATAATTCCGTGAGAGTCTTAATATATCCCTCGACTTTTTCGGGCTCGGTTACCAACAGCATTTTGGTCGGGGACAACCTCTTCTTTTGCATATATGTAAGCAACGGTTCCCCCGTAACTTTGGGATCGTCGCGAGTAAACCGACGGTACAATGCGGAATAGTCGTTCTCCTCTTTTATGACAAACGTATCGTCCTCGTACAGCTGATAATAAATGTCCTCTTTTTCGAGCCACTCCGCTATCCTTACCGCGACCTCATACGGCACGGCGTCTTCATATAAGAATTTACCGCTCTTGACGTCCGCCACGACAGAGCCCTGATAGCCGATGACTTCACCCTCGGTATACAGTTCGCGCGCGTAATTAATTACCGCCGATATCATTCGTCCTGTACATATCGCAAACCGTCCGCCTGCCGATATGTAGTCCGTTACGGCTTTCTTGACGACCTCGGGAATGACCTGCGTTTCGTCCGTCAAAGTGTCGTCGAAATCGGCTATTACAAGTTTATACTTCATCGCTCTCACTCCTAAAATAGTTGTATACCGCTTGGGCGGTTTCCAAGCCGAAGCCCTCTACTTCCATTATTTCCTCGACGGTGGCGCTTGCAATCTTTTCGATCTTCTTAAAGTAACACAAAAGTGCCCTCGCACGCGTTTCGCCGACTCCCGGGATGTTTTTAAGATTAGACCTCGTCTGCCTTTCCGAACGCAACTTCCGATGATACGTTATTGCAAATCTATGAGCCTCGTCCCTGACGCGTTGGCAGAGTTTTAGCGCAAGACTGTCGCGCGGTAAAATTACGGGGTCAGAACAATGTGGTCTGAAAATTTCTTCTTCGCGCTTGGCAAGTCCTACAAGCGTTATCCCGGAGCCGTCCATAACTTCAACGGCGGAACTCAACTGTCCTTTACCGCCGTCGACGATGATTAAATCGGGCTTTTCCGAAAACGACAAATCACCGCTCGCAAGTTCCGCTCTGCGCCTTGACAGCACCTCTCGCATACTCGCAAAATCGTCCGACCCGACAACCGTTTTAATGCGGAAGCGTCTATAGCGTTCCTTGGCGGGTTCGCCGTTTATAAAGACGACCATACTCGCGACTTTGTCGGTACCGCTGATGTTGGAAATATCGTAACACTCGATGCGCTTGGGCGGTACGTCTAAAGAAAGATATTCTTTGAGCTGTGCCACGGCTCCCATAGTTAGGGATTCCTTAGTGGCTATTTTGGTTACCGATTTCAAGAGATATTCGCTTGCGTTGTTACGTGCAAGAGCCACAAGCTGTCCGCGCGCTCCGCCCTTGGGTGTGAGGACTGCGACGCGCTGTCCGCGCTTGGAACTTAGATAATCTTTAAGTTCCGCTTCGAACGTAATGTCGTCGGACAAGCATATTTCGTCCGCGACTACGGGGTTCTTTTCGTAAAACTGCATTACATAGCTCGACAAAACCTCGTCGGCTTCCCCACACTCGTTTAGCGGGAAATTCTCGCTTCCGATGACCTTGCCACCGCGGACGACAGTATAGTTAATCGCGCCGTACATCCCGTCCGACGCGTATGCGAAAATGTCGAGATTAAAGTCCTTGGGAAGGTTTACCGTCTGCTTTCTAACAAGCTTATCGAGGAGCTCCAGATTATCGCGATACTGTATCGCAAGCTCGAATTCCTCGTGTTCTACGGCGTCCGCAAGCTTGGCTTCCAAAAGCTCTCGCGCCTCTTTATCGTTGCCGGATAAAAAGGACATAACCTTTTTGACAATCTCTTTGTATTCCTCCGACGTGATACGTCCCGTACAAGGCGCCTTACATCTCCCGATATGGTAATTAAGGCACTCGCGCGCGCCAGCCTTTTTCTTGACTTCGCCGTTACAGCTTCTTATCGGATAAACGCTATGTATAAGCTCCATTGTCGCCGTTGCGGAAAGCCCCAACATATACGGTCCGAAATACTTGCTTCCGTCAGCACGTAAACGTCTTGTAACCTCGATACGCGGGAAATCCTCTTTGACTCTGACCTTTATATACGGATAAGTTTTGTCGTCCTTTAATAGAATGTTATAGTACGGCTTATATTGTTTGATGAGATTGTTTTCGAGAACCAACGCTTCAACTTCGGAAGACGTTACTATATATCTGAAATCGCGGATCTTTTCGACAAGCAGAATGGTCTTTTCCGTCTTTGTCGCGGAATGGAAAAAGTACTGTCTTACGCGGTTTTTAAGGTTCTTCGCCTTGCCGACGTAAATGACTTGCCCGTACTCGTCAAGCATTAGATATACACCGCTCGACGACGGTAAATCTTTTAATTTTTCCGTAAAATCCAACATACTTAGATTATAACCTATATTCTATCTAAAGTTAAGTAAATCCAAAAAATTGGATAAAAAATAAAGCACCTGACTTGCAGGTGCTTAACTCAACTCCTAATCCGCTTAAATCAACGGCAACGCCGTTGTTAGCCATCACGCGATAGCGTGTGGTCAATCACACGTAGTGTGTATATCATCAACGCGTAGCGTTGTATATCATCACGCGCAAGCGTGTATATCATCAATCCGAAGGAATACACACTTCGTGTGATGACATACAGCTCCGCTGATTACATACGCCTTTCGGCGATTACATACCTATCCTTCGGATTGGATAAAAAAAATCGCATCTTATCAAGATGCGATTTTTTTGGTACCCCCATGGGGACTCGAACCCCAGATTCCGCCGTGAGAGGGCGACGTCTTAACCGCTTGACCATGAGGGCATAATCAATGCTCGTTTAGTATATCATAGCTAAAAACATAGTGCAAGCGAATTTTTACATTTTTAATTTTTTTACCGATTACGGAACATTTCTTTGTCATTCCTTGCTCCTTATATAAATACCTCGTAAAGGATTTTGACGCACTCTTTTAGCCTGCCTTGCAGTTGCTCGGCACTCTCTTTTGCTCCGTTTTTGAGCCACGCCGTTAAGAATGCAGACGTGCATACCGTCATCGTCGTCATTAAATACGTCATTTGCTCGTCGTCGATATCCGCATTCGGAAAGAAAAATGCCTTGCTCGCGCCGAGATACTTCAAATGTGTATTGTAAAGAAAATCCATACGGTTACTGTCTACTACCGCCTTTAATAACGCCTTATGCTCCATCCACTTTTTGATGTACGTCAACGTCGTTACGTCGGGCTCGCGGGACTTCATTTCCGCATACTCGCGACCGACTTCTTCGAATATGCTATCGCATAAATACGACAATACGTCCGCAATATTATCAAAAAGCCTATAAAACGTCGCACGTCCGACCGATGACGCCTTTTGTACGTCCGTTACCGTTACTTCGGAAAAACTCTTGTTTTTAAGGCAAACAAGCAGTCCGTTGCCTATGCGCTTTGCAGACCTAATTGCCCTTTTGTCGTTTGAGATATGATACATCTTCTTCTCCTTTTGTTCCGCAATCGAAAACCGATTTACGGAACTATTGTATCACAAAATTCTATATGCTACAATGATTTTAATAAAAAAGGAGATGTTTTTATGGCTGACAAAAAATTTACGACGCTATACGATAAAGACGGGATAGCTATGCAAATTCCCGTTCGCGACGCAATGTCGGTAGCCGATCCGCGCGCAAGATATACCGGATTCAAGCAAGAAAAAGTCGTTCTCAAAAAAGGTAGTGTACGTCTTAAAGGCGCAAAGCCTCTCGAATGCGACATTCTGCTCGAACGCGACGTGCCCGTTACTCTCCGCGACGGGATTACGATTTATACCGATATATTCCGTCCTGTCGAAGACGGCAAGTACCCCGCTCTCGTTGCACTAAGCCCATACGGAAAAGAAATCGGAACGCAATGGCTCGACGACGTTCCCATGCGTGCGGGAGTACCCAAAAAAGCGGTTTCCGGGTTACAGAAATTCGAGGGACCGGATCCCGTTTACTGGGTTAAGCACGGATATGCCGTCATAAATCCGGACGTCAGAGGCGCATATAAATCAGAGGGCGTGATACTGTTTTTCGGGAGCGACTACGGAAGAGATGCGCGCGACATTATAGATTGGATCGGTACGCAGTCTTGGTGCAACGGAAACGTCGGGCTTTCGGGGAACTCTTGGCTTGCGATTTCTCAATGGTTTACCGCAGCCCAACACCCGACGCATCTAAAAGCTATCGCGCCTTGGGAAGGTCTTACGGATTGTTATCGCGAAGTCGGCACGCGCGGAGGCGTTGTCATGCCGGAGTTTGTAGAGCTCCTTGCGCAGTCTTTCCCTTCCACCTCAGACGGCGGTGTCGAAGACGTAATAGAAATGCTAAAAGCGAACCCTACTTGGAATAATTATTGGGAAGACAAACGAGCCGATCTCGAATCCATCACCACCCCCGCTTACATTGTAGCAAGTTACACCAACCCTATCCATACAAACGGCTCTATAGAAGGTTTTATGCGCATAGCGTCTAAAGATAAATGGCTTCGCATTCACAATACCGGCGAATGGGACGACTATTACAATGAAGAACACACCGAAGACCTACGAAAGTTTTTCGATTACTTCCTTAAAGGCGTAAACAACGGTTGGGAAAAGACCCCTCGCGTTCGTATGAGCGTACTCGATCCCGGCGGGAAAGACATCATCGACCGCGAAGAGAACGAATACCCTCTTTTAAGAACACGCTACCGCAAACTCTATCTTGACGGCGCGACCAAAACGCTTGTCCCCACACAACCCACTACCGAAACTTTTAACTACTACGATTCGGACGACAAAAAAGGCTCGATATCGTATAAGTACAGAATGACGGAGAACACCGAAATCGGCGGTTTTATAAAACTCCGCCTTTGGGCAGAAGCTCCCGATCACGACGACATGGACATTCAGGTTACTCTCGAAAAGCTCTCGAGGTGCGGAAAAAGAATCGGGCTAAATCCGATGAAACGCGTATCGGCAAAAGGATATATACGCGCGTCGCTACGCAAACTCGACGAAAATCGCAGTACGGAAGAGTACCCATATCAAATATTCGACGAAGTGCAAAAACTCGAAAAAGGCGAAATCGTGCCTCTCGACATTGCCATATGGCCCATGGGCTTGAAATTCCGTAAAGGAGAGATTTTACAGATAACCGTTTCGGCATACAAGACAACCGAATGGGCAAGCCCTTTCGACTTAAAAATGGCAACGCTTAAAGTCGCAAAAGACGGGTTTACTTACTTCCCGTCCGAAAAGTCCGAAATGATAACTATCGGCGGAGTTTCGGGAGGACTAACCGGAGGCATAGACAGCTCTCGCCTTCCGAAAGACGTAAATAAAGGTAGACACGTCATTCATACCGGCGGTAAATTCGACAGTTACCTGTATCTACCCGTAATACCTAAAAAGGAGAATATCTAATGGAAACCGTAATCAATGCTTGGCTTTCCGTATGGCTTTACGTCATGGCGGGTATCGGCGTTTTCTTAGCAGTAAAAGTATGGAAAAATCGTAAAACTTGGGACACCATCAATATACTTTGCACTATCGCGATAATAGTTTTGGTCCTACACGTAATAGAAGAATGGGTTTTGCCCGGAGGGCTACATTATTCTTACAACATCAGCCACGGTTCAAAAGACCTCGCGCGCTATCCTATGAACAGATTGACGGATATGATTACCAATTTCGGCGGAGTTGTCCTCGGATGCGTCGTTCTTAAAATTTGGGGATTCAGAAAGCCTGCGGGGATTGCCGTAATGCTATTTTCGTTATTCGAAGTCGTAATACATATAGTCATAGGAATAACTTCGCTCATAACTTTCGGAAAATACGGAATGCAAACAATCTACTCACCGGGGCTTATTACGTCGTTATTCGGCTTCCTACCCGTTGCTATAGGGCTTGCCGTGCACCTATTCAAAAAGCCTAACCGCGCTTCCGTAAAGCAATGGATAATGGCTGTCGTCGCTATGTTTGCGCTTTGCTTCTTATTTATCAATTTGCCCGAAATGGTACTCGGGGACGAAAACAGTCCCTACGCATTTACCGATCGCGGTTACTACGAACGATACGCCGAAGAATTCGAAGCCGACAACGATTACGAATACGGCGAACAGGACGAATAAACTTAATCTAATCGCAACGATATAAAAAAGGAAGCGGATCGACAAAATGTCGGTCCGCTTCCTACAAGGGGGAAAAATATGAGTTTTTTTCTTGATTAAATGAGCGGAGTTTTGTTTTTCAACGCTCTTTGGGTGTAGGCACCGCTGTCCGCTATCGCCGTAACGTACTTGTAAACGGTCAACGAGGTTGCTTCGGGTGCCGTTACGGAATTGTAGTTATAGATTGATATGAACGTCGCGGGCGCATCGTTAATGTCGATGTCGCTGTACTTGTTCGCATCTCCCGAACCGTAGACACTGCCGTTCGCCATATACCAGCCGTTCATATCGGCGTAATGCGGGAGATAGAATACGGCGGACTCTCCGTCTATGGTTACGTCAATCTTGTGGTAATAGAGCTTGGCGCCCTTGGAATCGGTAAGCGTTACGCCGTTCCTTACAAGGTTCGTGCCGAGTTCGGAATCACCGCCGACGTAGTTTTTGAGGTTCATTTCGTCCATATTAAGGTCGACAGTAATCTTGTGGGTTCCTACCGCACTATTGCTTTCGCTCAACTTGAATTCTTGCGCCAAGGAGTATACGGAACCGTAACGGAATTTGAATACGAGTTTGTTTGCTTCCAAGTCGTAATCGAGGTATGCGCCGTAGAAGAGGTTCGGGTTGTACTCGTCATAGACAGCGCTTTCCGCAAGAGCCATACCTACCGTGCCGTTTGCCGACTCTACGCCGAACTCGAATTCGATATTGTTATATGCCGAGTATCTGGCGGTACCGACGCCGTCGGCAAGCTTTAACGTGCTACCCGCTTTGAGGGTTACCGCGCTTCCGTTGTACATAGTGTACTCGTCGTCGATAAGATAATCGTTATAGGCGTGGTCGTTTTCGACAAAGAGCAGTTTGTTGTTGGTTACGCGCGTCGCGTTACCGGTGAGCATTACAAACGGCTGTGCGTCGCCTATATCGCCGATACTTGCAAGGTCTACATCCTGCCACGTAGTCGTGCCGATTTGACGGATACGAATCTTGGCAGAACCGTTACCCATAGCACCGAGTTTATCGTAGTACGCTCTGACTTCGAATCCGACGCCGAGCGCGCTACCCTTGACATTGCTGTACAGTTGGGTCGTAACGGTCGTAACTTCGGTTGCATCCTTTTCTATACAACGAACGTCGAGATAAACGTCGTAATAATAATCGTAAGTTTCGGTTTTGTCGTAGACTTCTTGCGAATTCTGATGACGTTCGAAGCGCAAACGTGCGCCCTTGACGTTGGGATTGGTTGCTATCGACAATGCGTAATCGGACGTTGCGGTTTTGAGTCCGTTAATGTTATTCGTCGAATATCCGCCTTCCGCGAACAAGTTATAGTAAAGAACGTTAGTTCCCGCTTCGTAAATAGCATTACCCGTCAACTGCGCATAACTCGCTATTCTGTCCAAAGTGAACGAGTGCGAATAGTACGAAGGCGCATACATTCCGTTTCCGGTGCTCGATTCGGTGTCCGTGGCGTAGAGCATATAGCTTCTTGCCGTTGCCGCGTCACTTGTTACAAGGTCGCTGTCGCCGTCAAACGAAGAGTTGACGAGAGGCGTATACATACGTAATTTGCTACCCGCGGTAACGATTTCGCCCGTTCCTCCGCTGACGTCGAATGCAAGAGATGTAACGCTCCTCGTTACGGTTACTATTGTATAGTCGGTATCCAGCAACGCGCCGTTATAGTAGAGAGCAAGCTCTATCATATGCGAACCGCGACCGAGAATGACATTTGCGGGCTCTTCCGCCTTTTCGCCGTCGACATAGTATTCGGTCGTAAATGCCGAACCGAGCTTCGAAGGCAGACCGAAGAAGTTGTTAAGTAAGCTTGCGTTCGTCTTGAAGAACGCTTCACTCGTATCGACGCTTATTACGCCGTTCGCGTTTTGTGCGATGTCGATAAACGTGCCGGTGTGCTCGTACAAGCCTTGCTCGGTTAATGTAAGCGAACCTAACGCGTACTTCATCGTCGAGGAGATGTAGAACTTGCGAGCATCGGAATCGGCGCCCGTCAAATACGCGCGAGCACTCGTAATGCCGTCTATTGCCGATATGTCCTTGATTGCGCCGGAGCTTCCGTCAATCGAGGCAATCACCGTTATCAACTCTTTATTGAACTTAATGCGCAAGTCGTGGCTGTAACCGTCAAAGAGCTTGGAGCAATCCATCGCGTAATTAGCTGTCGACATTGCCGTGAGTTTACCGCCGGATACGCTATAAAGCGTTACGACTGCGTTCGAAACGTCGCTTCTGTTAAACGTCATCGCAAGAGCGTATCCGTTAGAAGAAACATCACCCGCAAACACAACGGTGAATTTGTTTTCGCCCTCGGTTTCGGCAAGTCTTACGCGCATACGTATTCCGTCGAAATCGTAGGCGTTCTTAGTCGAAACGAACGTTGAATCTCCCGTCGCATTATTGAGTTTACCGTATGTCAAACCGCTTATTTCGGGATCCGAAACCGTCGATGTCTTGTTCGCATAGAAACGCGTCGGAATGTAGCTCGAAAGCCCGTCGACTTTGGTGGTATCGTACGTATTTTGTCTTGCGTCATCGACACGAACTTCTTGGGTCTGAGAGCCAATGGTCGTCGCGTAACTTACTTCGTAGTTAAGGTTCGACATCAAATCGAACAACTTGCATTGGTAGTCGTACTTAACCGTTATATAGTTCGTCTTACCGACGGCGCAGGAATCAAGACCTTCGATAACGATACTACCGTTAGATCCGTCAACGATGAATCCCGATTCCAACGAACCGTTTACCATCATATACATTCCTACGGCGACGTTAAGTTTCTTCTTGACTTCTTCCATATTCGATAGATCTTCGGCAAGAAGTTTTTCCGTCCACTCCGCTATTACGCTACGAACTTCGCGTTGGATATCGACCTTGAATTCTTTATAGTCGAGTACGACGTTGTATTCCTTGGTCGCAAAGCTCATTCCGCCGAGCTTCATCGTTACGTAGTCGCCGTTTACGTCGTCTTGCGTGTAACCGACCTTGGTTATGCTGTGCGCGTAAAGTTCGCTACCCTTGTAGTACTCAATGTTCTTGCCTTCCTTACCGCTTTCTATAACGGTTTTGCTTAAGAAAGCAATCTTGGAAAGCGCGCTTTGTACATACGCGTTCAATGCGCTACTCAATGCGGTATCGAGCTTTTCTTCATCGGTCATCTCGGCTTCGAAACGGAAGTTGGACTTACCGTAGTTACCGCTGACGATATTGCCTCTTGTCGGGACATAAATCGTTTCTTCGCCGACCGTCACCGATTTTGTTTCGGTAATACTGATAACATAAGGCGCGACTTCGATTTTTCCGCCGGTGAGCGGGGTAAGGACTTTGTCGACGTCTTCCAACCAAACGTAAATTTTACGAGCTTCGACTTTATAGGAGAAGTCCTGAACGACTATCTCGTAATTTTGAACGTTTGCGGTCGCCTTGGAAATGTCTACGGAATCGCCGTACATCGTGTGTAGCCCTACTCCGAAATATGAGCCGTTATCCATAAAGGAGATTACGGGGGCGTTTTCGTCGCCTATTCTAAGTCCGAGGCTTTCCGCCGTATCGTCGTTCTTGAAGCCCTCGTAACTATATATATAGTTGGCGGGAGTTGCCATATATTTGGCGGTTATGACGTTGCCGGCTCCTGCTACCGTGGATTTCATGGTGAGCGTCAAGGTCGCGCGGACTACTTGAACTTCATACGAATCATCGAATACGATTTCGTAGTTTTCCATATAATAGCCGTTGCTCGAGAAGCTTACATTATAGCTATCGTCACCCGCATTCGTATATGCGTCCATCGGGTCGATTTCAGACAAGGAAGTATGTGCCCATACAACGTCGGAAAGGCTTATGCCGTTTGCCTTATCGGTATCGTCGTCGGCGTATACCAAAATGTTGCGAGTGTCGACAGAGCCGTAATAGAACGAAATGCTTTGGTCGCCGTAAGTCTTGTTAAGGATTCCGCTGACTCCCGTCATCGCGTAAAGTTTTGCCTTGGCGACGGTGAGTGTGCCGGGAAGTACCTTTATATAATAGTTGTCCGCGGTGTATCCGTTGACAGTCCAATCGTAATCGCCTGCGGGGAAGCCGTCAACGTTAAAGATTTCGACTGTGCCGTTTTCGTCGATATAGCAATGGCACCTCAAGGACGCTCCGCCCTTCAAAATGTCTTTTAAGTCGTTTACGCTATCTCCGCCCGCGAGTCCGCCGAAGCACGCTTGCAACTTTTCTCTTACGGACAATCCGCCGAGTCCGTTTGCCGTCGCGTACTCCTCAGCCATACGGATGTATTCGAGTTCTTTGGGATCGTTAGTATATTCCGAAATCGAATTGACGTCGAAATAGGTGTATTGGCTTACGTATGCCTGTATATCGCTTTGCGAAATCTTGCCGTTATATACGAACTTGCTCTCGTCCGCGATGTCGTTCATCACAATCGTAAGAGTTGCTTTGCCGACGGTTACTTTTGCGGACGTGCCTATGTCGAGAGAGTAGTTTACGTTGCTTATGCTCATTCCGCTAAGGTCTACGCCGTACGTTCCCGCTTTAAGAATGTCGATATCCGCAACTATTACGGGCTTACCTTGAATCAACGACTTAATCAGCTTGTCGTCCGTAACGTCTATGCCGTTACTGCTGTCCCATATCGTGTAAGGAACTTCTACGCCGTCTTTTGCCGTGCCGTAAGGTACCGTTAAGGAATCCACTATTATCTTTAACTTGTGTTCCTTTACTTCCGCCGTGGGCGACGAGTTGAGCAATTTATAATCGCGGTTATAGTCCGCATAGTACATACTTATTGCGTACTCGCCCTTTTGCGAAGTCGTGTTGTCCCCTTCTGCGCCGAATACGAACGCTATATAGGAGTTCTCCTGCGTTACGATGTTCTTGACGACTTTGAACTTGTCGGTTACGTTTTTGAATCGAGTTTCGGCTTTGCCGAGTTCGCCTTCGTCTATTGCGTCTATCGCGGAGTTTATACTCTCTTGCATCGCGCTTATGGCAAGCAATATGTTTGTCGTGTTTTCTTCCGTAAAGCAATTCAGGTTGGAGTTGCCGACGTCGTTACCGAACATAACAAGGGTTTGAAGAGCTTCGACAAGCTTGTTGCGTGCGTTGTTTGCTCCGCTTCCGAACGATACCGCTTCGATGGCGTTTTTGAGCGTCTTATATTCGGAAGTGAGGTTTTCAAGCTTTGATTTGAACGTGTCGAATTCGTATCCCGCGTCTTTGGAACCGAAAGCAAAATTATGGACTATCGGCGCGGTGCCGTAATACGAACTCATCGTAAGTTTGGCGTACTCGATAGAGAAGTCTTCGCCGTCATATGCTTTGGAGAGCGCGGCGGAGCTTATGGTTACGTTTATCGTCGATCTCTCGATTGTGTAAACGTAATTCTGCAACGTGGTAACGGCAAAGTTCCTGTCGGAGCAGGATATGACAACGTCGTACGTGCCTACTGCCGCGTTATCGTTATCGTCGTTGCCGTTACGATCGAACGTGAACGATACGGTGGAGTTATCGAATCCCGTCGTGGCAACCGCGGGTGAGAACATATTGGAAGTTATGCTCGGTTCCTCGCCGTCGTAGACCTTAGAAAGGTATCTGTCGTTGATACGGATTTCCACACTGCGCGGGACTATCTTGAAGCGATACGCTTCCTTTAACGCGACGACGTAGTTGGAACTTAAAGAGTTTTCAGCTACTTTGATTTCGTATCCGACTACGGTTACGCCGTCTTCGGCATATCTGACGTCTTTTGCGGTAACCGCGGTTTCTCCCGAGTATATTCCGAGAGCAAAATACGGGGTACTCTCGCCTGCAATGGTATTTTCGATTTCATAATCCTGCGAAGTTAAAGTCGCACTCTGGTTATTGAATTCGCGCTCGATTGTGTTTTCGTCCGTTGTCGAATTGCACTTTATTACTATATAAACGGTGCGCGGTTTAACGGTAAACGTGATTTCGGGCGAGTTCTCCGAATCGAGTTCGTAGTTCTTGTCCGTAATGTCGGTAACGCGAGTGGTATACGTGCCCGCATTGCGTACGACCGATCTCGAAAGCGAAACGGTATCGTCGTCGAACAACGGACGGTTGTCTTCGTCTGTCGCGTACGTGCCGTCGTCGTTATAAACGTGTTGTAAATCGTCCGTGCTTATGTGCGCGCTGAATACGTAATCGCTACAGCAATACTCCAATCCGTCCGGAAGTCCGACGTAGTTGTCTATCGTAATGCTTACCTTTCTCTTGGAGATTACGTACGTATAATCGGCGTCCCCGATAAACGCGACGGAGTAGTTGTTATTGCTTATTTTAACCTTGACGGGATACGTGCCCGCGTCCTTGCTCATGCCCTCGAACGAGAACGTTATAAACTTGCTTACCGTACCCGCGTCCGCATAATCGACGTTCTCGCCGTCGACGATTTCGTAAATAGTGTACTCGGAAATCTCGGGCTTTTTGCCGTCGTATACTTTGGTCAAGGCGCTTTCGTCAACCTTGATATACAAGCTCTTGCTTTCGACCGTGAGCTTGTCGGAAATGAATGTGATATAGTAGTTATCGCTACCGAGAGTGCCGATTTGTATGTTGTAGTCGCCTTTGTTTTCGCCGGTTTCTCTACCGAGTGCGCCGGTGAGCGTATCTTTGACACCGTCCTTTACGATAAGTCCGCTCGCCGAGTTACCCTCTATGCCCGAAACGGTATAGGTGAGCACGGGATCCGCGGATCCGTAAATCTTGCTTGCGGGGTTTGCGGTTACTACTATGGGGCGTTTTGCGACTTCGATATAACCGCCGATATAAACGATATCATAGTTTTCGGCTTTGTCGCCCGTACCGTCGATGGAAACGTCGACCGCGTGCATACCCGCCTCTTTGTATCTATCGGGAAGCGACTTATACGTAAGTACGCCGAGGGACGCCAAATCGTCGCCCGGAGCAAACGCGTTCGTTTCGTCGGTACACTCGGAGTTACCGTAGAAACGTACCTCCGGAACGACGGCTTCTTCGCCGTATACTTTGATTAAAGTGTCAGTCTTAACGTATATCGTGCGCTTGGTTATCGTTACTTTTGCGCCGGCTTCGTTTGTAAACCTAATATCGTAATTCGGGTTGTAAGTTATGAGGCTTCCTACTTCTATAGCGTACTCGCCTACGGAATTCTGCTCTCTGTTCTCTCTCGCAAGGTTACCTTTTATGACGTCGGTACCGTACAATCCGCTTTCGGCTTCACCGTCGACTGCAGACACCGTAAACGGTATGGCGGAAACAGAGCTTTGTCCGTATGTGTACGTCAAAGACTCGGGAGTTATCACGACCGGACGTTTGGATATGTTGAACGTGCCTCTTTCAAATACGATTTCGTAGTTCTTGCCTACGATAGAGTTATTGACGTTGAGACTATAAATTCCTTGGGGAGTATCGTTACTGAGATATACTTCGTTACCGCTTGCGTCGGTGCAGACTATATCGAACATATCGAGCACTATAAGCGCGCCTTCAGAAAGATATTCTTTGCCGTCCGCGTCAACGAGAATTGCGGTGGTCGCGTACTTCTTATTGTACTCGGTATTAAAGCTTTCGCTATACAAGCCGTCGCCCTCGACGAATACGGAAAGAGGCTCCGCAAGTGCTTCTTTGGACGAATTGCCGAAAGTCATTTTGAGCTTGGGCATATCCTGTCCGTATACTTTGCTTTGAGATTTTGCAAAACCTACGTAAATCTTCTTCTTGGCAATCTTTAATATATTCGTCGCGTCTTCGAATGCGTTGTGTATGCCGTCGCCCGCGTACGATACGACTATGCGATATTCGCCTGCGTCGCTCGGTAACGTCGTATAGTCAGCGCCCGCTTCACGACGAACGGAAAGCCATATGTTTTGCGGAATATATTCGATTGTAAAGTCGCTTTCTCCAAACGTAACCGTCCTTTCGGTCGCTTCGTACGAGGAATAACCGTTTATCGTTACGGAAGGCGCTTCCACCGAGCCGTAAACGAAATCGTAATCGTTTTGGTCCGAATACTTTATGGATACGTCCTTACGATCGCGCATATAGATAACGTAACTCGTGGTGTATTTTTGACCGTAATATGAATACGTTATCTCGATATGTTGAGCTTTGGTTTGACCGTCAAACTCTTCGTTGTTGAATTTAAGACTGTTGATATTGAACGTGCTCGACGCGTCGTTTATGGCAGCATCGGACATCCTCTTGGTTTCCGTCGTGCCGTTATCGTAATAAAGCATTATCGTACCGCCGGAAACGTCGAACTCTTCGTGCTCGATATAGTAACGCTTGGGAAGATCGTTTACGTCGATTTTTACAAGGCTCTTCTCAACAACTCTAAAATCAACCGTTGCCGTAACGGGCGCCGTTTCGGTTCCGTATGTGTACGAAATCGTTACGGGACGCGCGTCGGACGTGCTGAGGTCGGCTATATCGTATCCTCCGGGATTGCCGTCGGAAACGTTGATGTACTCGGATTTAAGAGGTATAAGCGTCGAGGTTCCGTCGGTGAACGTCAGACGGAGCATATAATCGGATACCGCTATCGGCGCACCTTGAATGACTACGAACGCGTCGTCGATATTCGCTTCGAGAGAAACGGAATCGAGTTTCCTATCGCCGACGGTTACCACAACGGTAAGCGTACGTGCGTTACGCTCCGCCTCGGAAAGGGTCGCCTTTTCTTCCGCGGTACCGTAGAAAAGCTTTACGTATTGGAGTCCCGACGAGTTGGGGGAATAATCGGAAACGATAAATCCGTCCGCATATTCCGAAAGAGCGGCGTTACGCATATTGCCGTTGGTTTCCTTGACGTTGATTTGCAACGTTCCCAAACGTACAAGACGATTGTCTTTGTCCTTAACCGCAAACGAGGTTATGTCAAATCTCGTGCCCGCGGATACTTCCGCCGTCGGGTCGGAACCGCTGTTCCAAGAAACTTCGCTGACAGACGACGAAACAACCGTTACCTTGACTTCTGCATCCAACGTCTTTTCGTCACTGTAATTATATTTTACCTGTATCGTCTGTTCGCCGATTTCGGAATCAAGACCGACAAACTGCAACGTGTTATCCGCAACGGCGTCTTCGATAACTATTTCTTCGTACGTATCGTTGTTGTATATCAGCCACAAGATCATTCCGTCATAATTGAACGTCAATCCGCTACCTTTGGAAACATAAGTCTTTTGGGTGGGTTCTTGCTTGATTTCGATACTTACGGCTTCTTTTGCGACAACTATTACCTTGCTTTGAAGCGTGGCACCGTTATATTCTATTGTTACGATTCTTTCGCCGATAGATGTGTTGCGACTGTTATAATCGAGCATATCTTTGGTAACTTCGACATACTCGTCTCCGCCCGCGCGACTGATTAGAAGCGCATAACCGGTAAGATCGATGTCTGTGCCTTCCGTTACGACGCCGAAATCTACGTTCTCGGAATCATAGCCACCGTCTTCGTTTTCTTTGCACAGCTCTTTTATCTCTTCGAACTCGTTGGTTACTTCTACCGTTATAAAGCACTCTTGCTCCAGTCCATTCGTTTCGAAATAAACGCGATACGTGCCGACTTCGGTAAATTGGGTCGAGAGATCTTTGTCTTGCGGTTCGTCGGTATCGTATCCGACGCTAATCGTCCAATCCTTTCCGAAATTGTCGGAACCCGCGTCGATATATTGAGCGTTGACTTCGCCTTCGTACGTTACTGCGAGAATGAGGTTTTCAAGGTTCAATTCTTCGCCTATGGTATATTGGATTTTTACGTCCCCGCCTAATTTGACTTCTTTGATTTTGCGAACTACAGTTACGGTAAAGGCGTTCTCGACGGTGAAACTCAAATCGTATTCGTCGACATATGTAAGCTTTGCTGATACCGAACCTACTGCGGTATTGTCGAACTCGACGGTCGCGTCGCCTATCGGAAGATTCTCTTTTACGGCTCCACTGTTGTACGTAACGTTAATGGTGATGTCCGACGTGTCCGCCGTTCCGTTAAGGTATGCGATTACGCCTTCTTGATTGTTTAGTTCTATGTCGGTAATTGCAAGCGCAATGACCTCGAAATCGTATTCTAAGGTTAAGTCGTTATACACAATGACCCAAGTCTGCTCGCCTGCCTCTTCGTAGCGATCTATGACCATTCCGCCTTTCCAGTCAACGTACGCGGATATGAGATCGAAAGACTCGCCGACTTCGCCGTTGTTGTAAACGAGTGCTATTTGCCAGTCTTGAAGATTATACTCGGTATCTTGATATACTTTGCCTTCTTCGATAACTTTTAAGCCCGTCGCTTCACGCGGGATAACGTCGATTTCAAGTTCGCCGACGGTGGCCAAACAAACGTCGCCGTAATAGAAATTGATGTTTACCGTCTGTTTGCCCGCAAGTGTACGGTCATAACCCGAAAACGAAACTTTATCGGAAGGTATAGTGATTTCTTCACTCGAACCGTTGGTATACGTAACGGCAATCTCGAGTCCGTCTAAATCCAAGTCGAGATATTGATACTTGGGATGCGCTTCGTTTTGCTCTGCGTAATTCAAGATTTTATAAGAAGCAACGTCGCGATTGGCGATTTTGACGTTAAACTCCGTTTCGAAACCGCCGTACATGACTTTTGCGAATACGCTACTCGCAACTTGCGTGGAATCGAATTCGTACGTCAATCCCTCAAGCAGAGTGCCGTCCGCCGAGGTCATCGACATCGTGTGTGTATAGCCGTTGTTGTATTTGAGGGTAATAATTCCGCCCGTAAGATCGAGCTCGCTGTCGCCGAGGTAGTAGACGGTTTGGTTGGGAACCGTGTGCATGTCGATACCCACAAGTTCGCGGTCTTCGACCGTTACGTTGTACGTAGCGGAATAATCGGTGCCGTCGAGGTTGTACGTCACCTTTACTTCTTGCAAACCGAGTGTGTTTCTATCATATCCCGAACACATTTCGCGCGTAACGGGAACCGTGAGAGCGGTTCCGTCCGAGAATCCGATTACCAAATAACAATCCTCGAGATTGAGTTGTTGCTCGACAATGTAGTTGACGTTTTCATCGGGAACGATAAGATTGACCGACGCCACTTGCGGACGCATTACCGTAACTTTGAACGTAACGGTTACTCCTTCGTATGAGATCAGTATGTACTGCTCACCGAGAGTGTCGGGCGAATACGATGATACCATATCAGGCGTAACCGAAACTTTACGCTCGCTCTGGTCGACATACACTACGAGTATGCTCGCGTCGGTAAGATCGAGCTCTTCGCCTAATACGTACGAAGTTTTGGGCGAAGAATAAATTTCGATATGGTCGATTTTGGGTTCTGCGGTACAAGACACAAACGCGCATACCGCGCACACCGTTACAATCAGCGCAATCAACGTCAATAAAAGTTTTCTGTTTTGCATATTACCTCTTTGCGCGCCCTCACGCGCGCGACTATACGTGTATATTTTAACATACGCGCGCGTACTTGGCAATACGTTATGCGATTTTTTATCCCCTATTTATATAATAAAAGCATATGTTGAGCAAATTATTTACTTATTATTTACCGCAAAGCGGTGCGCAAGCAAAGCTTGCGCTATACAATCCTTGCGGATTGATGATATACAACGCCTACGCGTTGATGATATACACACTACGTGTGATGATATACACGCTATCGCGTGATTGACCACAACGGCTGTGCCGTTGATTAAGGTATTTAGGAGCGGAATGACAATCCCTCCGCGCTACGCGCTATACAATCCTTACAGATTGATGATATACAACGCCTACGCGTTGATGATATACACACTACGTGTGATGATATACACACTGCGTGTGATGATATACACGCTATCGCGTGATTGACCACAACGGCACAGCCGTAGACTGAGGGATTGTCATATATATTCTTAAATACCACAACTTTCACGAAGTGAAAATTTCACCTGCCGTAGGCAGATTTCACCCGCGAAGCGGATTTCACCTTGCGCAAGCAAGATTTCACCGGCGAAAGTCTCTTTCGCCCTGTGGCGCATTGTATAGCTCTCGGCGGGATATTTAGTCCTATAATGCGAAAAAATCGGAGCGGAAGCTGTACAAAGGTACGCGGGCGGAGATTTGGGCGCCCGTAAGGGCTTAACAAGCCCTTTATTTCGCATTAGAGGGCTGAAGAGCCCGTCGAGAGCGTGTAGACAAATAAAACCCGAAAAATTAAAAATAGGCATCCGCTATATCTGTTTATACAAAGAAAAAAGCTGTCCGAGCGTCGAACAGCTTATCTTCTTACTTCAAGTTAAATGCCTATTTTTCGGGTTTTATTTGTCGTAACACATTGAGGTGAGCGTCATTATTCGGTTGGGATCTTCAAAGGTGTTGATTATACCGAACTGCTTGATTACGAACTCGACGCTCGTATTTCTCTTTTCCGCAACGTATCTGATAAGCTCGACAAGGAAATTATCGTTGAAATACACGACTTGTCCGCCGGCAACCGCACAATACGCAAATCCCATCATCGAGAAAATCTGGTCGATGCTGTATCCGAGTCTGTCGGAAAGCAAAAGTATGGTGTCGCGCATAAGCTTGTTGCCTTCGGGTACGATTTGCAACGCTTCTACGTTCTGGTCGTACGTTTGGCGCATATTGACGGTAAGTTCCGCCATAACCTTTACGAGAGTAACATACTTGTCGGTGCGGGTTATCGCAAGCTTCGAGCATATAGCATCGTAACTGAATCCACCTCTCTCGTTGATTTCCGCAATAATCCTCGGCATAAGGTTGTTGGGAATGGCTCTCTTGGTGTAGCAACCATAGTCGATGAGCACGTTTTCGATGGTCGCACGGAACTTGTCGATTTCGGGAAGATTAAGGAAGTCTTCCGGTATCGTACGCAAGCCGTCGTCATACGCTTCCGCCAAAAGCTTTTCGGCTTTAGCAACGCCCATCGTTTCATACAAACTGTCACGGCACGCGAGCGAACCAGCGTCGGAACACGCCTTGCCGTAAGAGCTGAACGGATACGCCCAACTGTGCGTTAAAAAGTTCGCGTACGGCTGACTTTCGATAATGGCTACGCTTTCGGCTAAATCTTTATGTTCCTTAACTTTCTTTACGCGAAGTCTGCTCTTGAATACAAAACCCGCCGTCTGGAAGTTCTCGTTAAAGAACTTGGCGTAAAGCGTGTTTGCCGTATCGAAGAATCTACGGTAGCTTACGGGCGTTTGGTCATATGACGCGATAAGGAAATATGCCCTATTGTTGATGACGGAGTATGCAACTATATCCACGGGGAACGATCCGACTGCCGTCATTATACATTTGAGATAATACATCTTTGCGCCCGGGGTGGGGAATACTATACATTTGGGTCTGCCGTCTACCGCTACACGATAGAAATCCGGTTTGACGGTATTGTACGCGTTGACGCGACGATCCGCCCTACGTTGGTCAGACGGAAGTCTGCCGATGGGGGCTGCGTTGATTATTGCGCGGGTCGGCTTACCGTGTACAAATCCTGCTTGAATAGTGTTCGCCTCTACGGGTCCCACGTTTGTAGGATTGGTTACGCGGATAGTCTCCTGCGGAGTGTTACACGAGCATCCGTTGTGATTGTGTTCGTTTGCCATAGTCTATTAACCTCCTTGACTACGTTCAAATCTATTTTTGTTTTTTGTGTTTGGGTACCTTAAAGCTATGTTAAGGTACCCTTAATTATTAGTTTTCTGCGCCTTCGGTTACGACTGCGGTTGCAGGTTCGGCTTGTGCCGCAGCCGCTTTACGCTCGTTGATTGCCGCAACGAGTTCGCGTTGTTTTTGCTCCGTAATCGTATAGAAGAACATCGGGATGATACAAGCGATAAAGCTCAAAACACCGGAAAGTACAAGCATTAGCCAGAGCTTGTTAAGACCTTCGGTCGTCATGGAACCTTCGGGGTTGGTGGGGCTTATTCCTGCCATGCCGTATGCGAGAACGCCGATAAACGCGCCGACTGCCATACCTATCTTATTGATTAAGGTCTGCATTGCGAAGCAAATGCCTTCCGCACGTTCGCCGGTCTTCCACTCGAGATATTCGACGGTGTCGCCTATCATCGCGTACGTCATTATGTTGTTGATACCTTGAGGTATACCGATAATTATCATACATACGATACTTACCGCAAGTCCGCCCGTACGGAACGCGCCCGTACCGAAATCCCACATGAAGAACATTATGATCATCGCGACCGCGCCGAGAACGTGCGAACCGATGTACGTCCATTTCTTGCTGAACTTTTTGGTAAGCCACGGGCAAAGTACCGACGCGACAAGACCTCCGGGGATTACGAGTAGCGTCAAAACGCTGTATGCGGACTCGTTCTGCAACGCGTATTTACAGAAATACAGACCGCCCGTGTATGTATAGACCATTCTCGCTCCGCCGAGGATACCGGAAAGAACTATGAGCATAAGCTCTTTATTCTTAAAGAGGAGTTTGAGGTTGTGTCCGAGCGACGGCGGTTTTTGAGTGCTGTCTTCGATTGTTCCGCAACGTTCTTTGGTGTGCTTAAAGCCTACGAAGAACAACGGCATAGCTACAACAACGAGAACTACCGCTATAATAAAGTACGTCCAACGCAAGGTTTCTTGGTTTTGAGTCGCATATGCGGGAATCAAAAGACCTTCGAGGCTCTTCCAAGTGGTTGCAAACTCCGCTTTCAATGCGACGCTTTCTTGTCCTAAGAAGTTAGTTGAAATATCGAGATACGGTTTTGCGGCTTCGCCGAGAAGTACGGTTCCGTCGGCAATATTCTTAATTGCGTAAGCGTCATACTTGAAACCTGCGGTAACCGCGGAAGTGATAATCGGAACGAATACGGTAACGATACCGGCGCCGAGTGTGCATATAAGACGAGCAATCGTAAGCATGTTTCCGCGTTTGGTCGTGTCGTTTGTCATTGCCGTGGACAGCGCCCAATACGGAACGTCGGCGACTGTATAAACTACGCTCCAAATAACGTAAATGATAGCAACACCTACAAAACTTCCGGTATCCGCTTTGAACGCGGGCAAAAAGCAGAGTATCGTCATAATGCCTATCGGGATCGCCATCCATTTAAGATACGGACGGCATTTGCCCCATTTAGTACGTGTTCTATCGACTATCGAGCCCATAATCGGGTCGTTGAACGCGTCAAACAATCTGGTTGCAAGCATCAAAATCGCAACTGCGACAACACCTGTCGACGCGCCTACTTTTGCGTTGATGTCGAAGCCCAACGCGTCTGTCATAAAAATCGTAAGGTAGCTTCCGATGATGGTGCATATCAAGTTTTGTCCGAAACCGGCTATACTGTAAGCCCAGCCTTCGTTTGCCTGAATATCTCCGTCCCCGGGAGTGGTACCGAACAATTTGTTGGAAAGATTATTCCATGTTTCTTTTAGATTTGCCATTACCTCTCCTCTATTTGACTACTTTACCGAATGCTTCGATAATATCGTCGGTTGTAATATCCGTTTTACCCAAAATTTCGCCCGCTTTTTCCGAGATGTACGCTTTGCTCGCGTCTTCCAACGCGCGACATACTTCAAAAGCTCCGTCCATATCTTTTGCGCAAGCCAAAACGCCGTGGTTTGCCATAAAGCATGCGTTCTTGCCCTTAATTGCGGTGGTTGCGCCCGCCGTTAAAGTCTTGGTTCCGGGCAGTCCGTAAGCTCCGCATTCGACGTCTCCGCCGAGTATGACTTTGAGTTCTTCGTCACTGACGGGAAGAGCAAGACGCGACGCCGCAACTGCAGATCCCCATACGGGATGCGAGTGTATTATCGCGCCGATTTCCGGTCTTTCGCGATATATTGCCGCGTGAATTTTCTTCTCGGAAGTAGGTTTGACGTCTCCGCCCCACTCGAGGGTGTTGATGTCTACGACAACGAGATCTTCCGGGCGCATACGGATGTAATCCATTCCGCTCGGAGTAACCAACATACGGGATTCGTCTATCCTTATAGATATATTACCCCATGTGCCTTGTACCAATCCTGTTTCCAGCAAACGCACGCCGGCGTTCTTAACTATCAATCTTAATTCTTGTTCGTTCATAAGCGCCTAACCTTTGATCTCCGCCTTCTTGGCGTCTTGATCTTTCTTGCTGTATTTGGTTTTGTATACAAAACGCATAAGTAATGCGTCCGGCAATCCTATTTTTACGGATTTGCCGAGCACGGTCGAACCGACATACGCGACGGCGCCCTTTTCGAGTACCATCGATCCCGTATACGCTTCGTCGGGAGTTCTGCCCGTCGAAACGACTCCGCCGTTCTTAATAAGGCACGCGTTCCTGCCGTTCAACGTGTGGAGTACGTCCGTCGCGTTGTTCGAGGGGGATACTCTCGCGGAAGGTCCTATTATTTGAGCCATGTCGTCGAGTACGGCGGGGAGCTTCTTTGCGTACTTCGCAACGCCTACGCAATACGGCGCGTGATTGATTACTATCGACGCGACGTCGGCTCTTCCCGCATATATGGCAAGGTGAAGAGCTTGGTTTTCGGTAAGCACACCCTTTTTGTCGACAAAAATGATATCGGCTTCGGAAAGCTCGGACATCGGCTTGTTTTCGGCGGTGATATACATGCCCGCGTCTGTTTTGACGCTAATGGTATCGCCTACTCGGACAAGACCGTTAGCGTCGAGTTCGGACGCGTACTTCAACATTTGATTGACTACGACTTTGTTCATATTATTTTACAAGACCTCTATCCGTTTTGACGACGGTCGAGAATACTCTGTCGAAACGACGGAGAGCTTCGTCGATGACTTCGTCGGTATCGGCAAGCGAGGTGTAGAGTCTGGATCCCGCGAGGGTGACTATGCCGTTTGCCATGTATGCAGCACCCATGTGCTCCATAGCGACTTTACGTTCCATAACCATAGGCTTGTTCTTGAGAACGCCGAGGAGAGATTTTACGAGGCTGAACGAAGAATAGTCGAAGCTCATAGCGCCCGTGCACTCGAGGTGGACGATCGAACCTTGGTTGTATACGACGTACGGGAGATTGTACTTCGCGACGAGTTCTTTAAGACCCGCGGTAAGTCTGTCGCCCGCAAGACCTGCTTTGACGCAAGCGTTGGTGCGTTCGATTTCTTGGATGGTGAGGTAACCTGCGAGAGAGCTCAAGGGGTTAGCAGCGAGGGTTCCGCCTACGTATGCACGATGTTTGCCGGTCGCGACGCCTGCAGCCATAAGACCTGCGTACTTCTTGAATCCGCCGACACCGCCTGCCGCGGGATATCCGCCTGCGATGATCTTACCGAATACGGTAAGGTCGGGTTCTACGCCGAAGTAACCTTGTGCACCGCCGAGTCCCAAACGGAAACCGGTAACGACTTCGTCAAAGATGAACAACGCGCCGTACTTGTGAGCAAGTTTCAGAGCTTCCTCATTGTAGTTCTTATGTACGGGACGGGTACCCGATTCTGCGCCTACGGGTTCCACTATTACGGCTGCGGTGCCACCGCGCAACGTGTTGAGTTTGAGCATTTTCTCGAGCATTTCGAGGGAGTCGGGTTTGACTTCGTCGGTTTCTCTATATGCGTTTCCGGGGATACCGTGAGATTCGAGGAACTGTCTGGTTCCGGGTATTTTAAGACCGTAAACGACCTGATCCGACCAGCCGTGATAAGCACCGCCGACTTTGATTACTCTCTTTTTTCCGGTAGCTATACGAGCGATACGGAGAGCCGCCATAACGGACTCCGTGCCCGAACCGAGCATACGGAACATTTCCACAGCAGGCATATGCTTGTTGATTTCTTTTGCGAGCAAAAGTTCGGACTCGTGCAAAAGTCCGGTAACGGGACCGCAAGTGTCGAGGAGCTTTTTAACTTCTTCTCTGACAGCGGGATAGTTGGAACCGAGAATGGTCGGACCGCCGGCTTGCAAAAAGTCGATGTATTGATTGCCGTCAACGTCGTACATATAAGCGCCTTCCGCTCTTTCCATTGCAATCGGGAAGGGATAGTTGAACGCGAGGTTGTGTTGAACACCGCCGGGGATATAGTTCTTAGCCTCGGTGGCTATACGCTTGGAACCTGCGCAATGAGTGTCGAAATACTCGAGCACTCTCTTATGCTCTTCTTCCGAAATTTCGTAGATGGGTTGTGCGGTAAGCTCTTTGAGCTCTTTGTAAATACGTTCCGGTTCTTCCCATTGTTTAATCGAATACCTTTGTTCGTTGTCCATTTGTTGCCTCCTATATGGAAATGTTTTTATTTTTTATACTATTTCAAAATCCAGCGACGACTTGCCCTCAAACGAGTAGTTGCCGGAAATCTTTACCGTGTATTTGCCCTTTTCGCGCGGGAGCGAATCGAGGAGTATGCCGTTTGCGTCGTAATACAATATGTCTTTGGCGTCGATACGAGATATTGCGCCGATGGCGTCGGTATATTGAGCGCCGAACGACTGTATTTCGCTACCCGTAAACGGCACGGTCGAGCTTTGCTTATTGTAGTTGTTGGGCGTGATGAAATCGACGTTTATCACGGCACCGCTCTTGTTCTTTTCGACGCGCTTGGGATAAATCGTGAGAGTGGGCTTGCCGTAACCTATATTATACAGAGCGTTTTGGTTCTGTCCGTCTTTGAGCTTTACGAATATTTCGTACGTTCCGTATCCGCCCTGCGCGGTGTATTTGACGTCCTCGCCCTCTTCGCGATATATTTCAAGCTCGACTACGTCGTTACCGACGAGTTCGTCCTCTTCGATGGTGTATACGATGTCGGCGTCCGCCTCACCGTACGTCTTTGTCATACTCGAAACGTTAACCATTATATACTTTCTGGTTATGGTGAGTTTGAGAGTGTCTTCCTCGACCCAGCTTTCGTTATAATATTCGTTCGCGAGTACGTGTATGCGGAGAGGATATACTCCGGGATAAACGGGAGCTTCCGTACTCCATTCGCCGTCGACGAGGAATTCGACTTCGGTATCGGGAACGGTAAATCCCGCTATCGACTGAGTTATCGTAATGGTCGGTTTGGTGACGGAGCCGTAAGCCATGGTCGAGTTACCGCACTTGGGCTCGGCGGTAAGTTTACGGTACGACGTAACGTCGAACGCGGTCGTTCTTTCGCCGTAAATGAGAGTTACGGTCTGAGTGGTCTTGGTACCGCCCTGAACGTTTGCAAACGGATCTTGAGAATATCCGTTTATAGCTATAAGACCGCTCGTCATAGGCAATACGTCGGACTCGCCGTTATCGTATATGCGTTCGATATATCCGCCCTCGGTATTGAGCGCCTGACCTTCCGCATACGTCAGAACGGTCGGGACGGTCTTTACTCTGATTTCCTTGAGCGTACGCTCGGATACGTAAAGCCAGAAAGTCGCGTTGCAACCGCCGTACGATATCGTAGCTTGTTGGAAATAACCGCCTTTATCGCTCTTTACGTAGTGCTTGTCGTAATCGAGATATCCAGCTTTCAACGTGCGCGTAACGCGCTCCCCGCTCGTAAATTCGACATCGAAATACAAATTGCCTATCGTATCCTCATCGAGATACGTGGCGTTGAGGTCGTCTTTATATGTTACTTTGTACGCGTTGCGCGTAACGCCATCGACGGTAACAGCCTCCATTCCGGGTTGCTTATCGTCAAACGAAATGCTTTGGACGCTTCCCGACGCGACTTCGACTTGGAATGTCGTAACGTATCTTCTTACGGTTCCGTCGTTATCGGTTATCGAATAAGTCGCGGTAATCGTCTGGATTCCCAAAACGTCGGGCGTAAATCCGGTAAACGTCCAGAGGCTCGAATCCAACGTGGATATGACGGACGACGTGCCGTCGTTAAACGTACGCGTAATCTTTATTCCGCTCAAATCGAGTTCGTCGTCTATGCCCGAAACGTAAACGGTTTTATCGGGAGCTCCGGTAACTTCTATTGCGGAGACCTGTCTTCCCTCAATCTTGGTTTTTATCGTAAACACCGTGCCGTAATAACGGAACATTACGTCTTTTCTGCCGGACTTGCCGTCGTCTTCCGTAAGAAGTTCGACGTCATTGCCGTCGATAGTGAAGATTACGGAATTCGATCCCGATTTCGTAGCAAGCATTCTTATCTTGGAATTGATTAGATCCGAAATCGACGCGAACGTGTAAGTCGAATCGAAATTGTATCCGCTTTCCGCAAACGTTATCTTGGTTACGTAGTCCTCTTCGGGTACGGCGTGAACGGTAAAGGTGCTCTCCTTCCCGGTGATATTAACATTGACGGTGTAATCTCCGACATAGGAAAGAATATCCGTCGGGGTACCGTCGTAATATATCGAAATGTACTTTTCGGGTATCGGCGACAGCGTTTCTACGGTATTGTCGTTATACTCGACGTATACGGAAGAACCGTCAAGATCGAGCTCCGAACCGATTTTATAGTAGTTGCGATAAGGCTCTTTCGCGCTGACGGATACCGCTACGCGAGCGATTACCTTGACTTTGAATCCCGCCGTTACACCGCCGACGGAGAAATTGATGGTCTGATATCCGTCTTTGCACGCGCTGAGCGAAAGACGGAATTGCGAACCGTCGGACGCCAAATCGTTTTCGTTAAGCGAAGCCCACGTCGAAACGTCGTTCTCGTCGAACTCGTACGTGCCGTTATCGTAAAGGGTGTTGTAACGAAGATATGCCGTCGTAAACATCTGCCCTTCGACAAAAACTTTATTGGCAACCTGTTCGGCGGGGTCTTTGCGCGAATCGGCAACCAAAAGACGGTATGCCTTTTTGCCCTCTACCGCGATGTGCATGGGGGTAGCCCAATCGCTGTTGCCGTAACAAATATAGACAACGTGTTCTTTGAGCTCGGTGAAACTATGGTCTTTGGTTATGCGCTTATCGGCGGTCGTACCGTCCAAATAGTAATAAAGGTTGTCGCCGTCGAGAGAAATATTCTCTTTTTTGCCGTCTTCGTAAACGACGGTCGCCCTACCCGTACTCCAGTCGATTTTGTCGCCCTCTCGGATTTTGGAAATTTCCGTTATCCACGTACTTCCGTCAAGCACTATGCCGACGGTTTTGGGGAAGACGTCAATAGTTAAAGTCTTGGCTGTAGGAACCGCAACCGCACAATTAAATCTTGCGGACTTACCCATATACGTTACGGTTACTTTGGAATATGCGTTTTCCTCCGAAAAGTCATAAGATATTTCGAAGTCCTCGGAGGAATCCTCGTAATCGACGGTTTCGGTCGTCGCGTTATCGTATGTGCACTTGACGGAAAGACCCGTAAGGTCTATGTCACTGCCTACGAAATAATTGAGTTTTTTGGGTTTGGAAATAATTTCGATTTTGGTAAGCGTCCTCGGAAGAACGGTCAATACGAACGAAACTTCGTAATTTGCAAAACCTATGTAAATAGTATGCTCGCCGGGCTCCAAGTCTTCGGAATAACCGCGAAGCATCGAATAAGTGATTTCTTCCAATACGACGGTGGTCGTTTGGTAATGAACGTTGATTTTTATTCCGCTCAAATCGAGCGAAGCGCCTTGTACGACGGAAACGTCGTCGGGAATTTCCGCAATGGAAATGCTCTGCACCTCTGCCGAGATAACTTCGAGCGTAACAGTTGTGGTCTTGCCGGAATAAGTTATGGTAAGCGTTTGCGTGCCTGCCGAAAGTTTATCGTATCCGGAAACCATATCTTCCGTGACCGGCACGTTGTATCTCGCACCCTTGACGGTAACGGCTTGAACGTAACAATCGGTGAGATCGAGATCGTCCCCTTGGTAAACTTGCGTTAACGGAAATTCGTAAACACGCAAAGAAACGACGTCGTTACCGCTGTAACCGCCGTCCTCGCCGTCGGAAGATGTGCATGCCGCCGCGATAAACGCGCCGGAAGCAAGCAATAATATAAGTAAAACCGTAATTACAGAACGACGCATACGCACTCCGCAGTCGATAGTATTGCTTATATTATATATTAAAATATTATATAAAGCAAGTTATGCGCGCGTTATTTACTTTTATATTACCGTCGGGTTACATCTTTTTTCAAAAAAAGAAGCCCGAGGGCTCCTTTCAGTCGAAGAATTTGCCGTCCGGGTATGAATACACGAACGCACCGAACCCGCTCCAGCCTTGGAGTAGCGATCCGTCCTCTCGGGGAGGCGCGAAAAATTCTACGGGCGTATAGTTGCCCTTTTCGGCATTATAAACGAACCAACGGGTCAACGGATACTCGTAGTCCATCCCGCGACCGAGTTTAGCATATGCGTAAACAGCCGACCAGTACGGCCAATCTCCGCCGTTATGGTAGTAGAACGGAAGACTCGATTTAAGCACCGTCGCACGCGGGTTTTTGTAGAACGGATAAACCGAGAGCACGCCGAAATCGCCCGCACCCTGTTCTTTATTGTTTTTAGATTCGAGCATACGTTCCATATTCTTTAATACCGAAGTCGCCCTCTCGTCATCCGTAAGCCCGAACAGCACCGTCAAAACGGTATCGACGGACAAGTTGTCTTCTACATAGTTTTCCGTTTTATAGTTTACGAAATACCCGAGTTCGGAATCCCAAAGCAATTCGTTTATTGCTTTTTTGACGGTTTCGAACCGAACGGCGTAATCTGCGGATACGGTCGGACGCGAAGTCTTGGTAAGCTCGGATACGGCATACAACGCGCGAGCATACAACGCCTCGTCATACGTACAATATCCCGTTCTGAATACGTTATCGCACCAGTCGCGACGGTTATATTCTCCCGCCTTATACAAAAGTCCCGTGCCGTCCGTCTGCTCGGAAAGCTTCTCCACGACTTTGATAACGGAATCGAGTACGGTACCGCCCCTCCATTTAACGCTAAGTACGTCGTAATCTCCCGTCGTGCGAACGTAATCGTAAACGAGGATAGCATAAAACGACGGGCTGTCGTAATGGTCGCCCCACCAGTTCTTGAAATTGTATTTGACGGCGGACGGGCATCTGCCGTCTTTGTCGATGCCCCTTGCAAGCGTCAAAATCTCGTTGCGGACAAGCTCGGGACGGTATTTAAGCACGGCAAGAGCCGTCCAATATCCGTCGCGGAAGTACGTACGCGCGGGCGATTGGTAATTTATACCCGCAAGAAAACCTTTGAATGCGCCCGTTTCCTTATACATACTCAACGCGCAGTTGTAGAGGCTCGAAAAATAAGCCCTATCGAACTCGGTACGACACGACGAAGGTATCGGAAGGTTTTTAACGTAGTCAAGCGACTCTTGTCTGTATTCCTCGAAACGACGGTAACAGTCCGAAACGTCGCAGGCGGAAAAATCGCCGTGCGTATATCCCGATACGACAAGTTTGACAGTTCCCGTTTCTCCCGATTTAAGATCGAGAGTTGCCGAAAACTGATTTGTGTACATATGCGTGGTTTCGAGCGCGACAGCCGGCTCCGACACCGCTATATCGAAACGGAAATTCTCTATTATATTATTGGAAATAAGTAAGAAACCGTCGTTCTTTTTTACACTGCGATGACCTTTGATTTCCGCACCCAACGTGCCGAAAACAAGTCGCGAAAGGTTTTTGAAATCGAACCGAGAAGCGAACAAGTTTTTAAGATACGACGTGAAATTTATGCCGAAATTGACGGTATTTTCAAATTTTACATCCTTTTTCGCGTGCACGGCAAACTCCGTAAACAACGCGTTGACATCGTTACCCGTAAAATGCGAAATCGTGAGCGCGACTTCGTCGTTTTCGAGTTCGACGATCATGCGCTTTCCGACCATAGATACTTTCTTGTGCGTATACGGGTCGACGGGTCTTCCGTTTACGAATATTTGGTTATACCAGCACTCGAGAAAATCCCATTTGTTGACGACGGAATATTTCTTTAATCCGCCCGTTCCGTCGAACTCCGCCATTAAAAGGTTGTTGGAAACGTCGTATAAAGTCGGTTTGTAATACTCGCCCTCGGCTACGATTGCGCCGTTTTCGTAAGATACTTTCATTACTCCTCTCTGCTCCTAAGTTCGGCGTACAGCTCTTCCGTTTCGATCGGGTCAAGCGGAAGCTCCGCCGTTTTGTTTTTATATGCCGACAAATAAATGCCGTTGATTATCGACAATGCGTTTATGCCCTCTTCCCCGAACGCGACGGGCGTTTTGCGCCTGCCTTCGAGAGTTTCCGCAAACGCGCGCACTACGCGTATCTGCTGTCCGTAAACAAGATCGGTTATAAGCCTGAACAAGCCGTAATAATACCGCTTGGTATGCGCTTTAACCGAGCCGTAACCCTTTGTAACAGACGCGTTAACCTCGGGTTCGGAACGATCGAAACTAACGTATTTAAGACTATATTTGCCGATTACGAGTTTGCCTTTATCCCCGGCTATTTCCAATCTGTTCGTGCCGTGAAGTTCGTGTCCGGACGCAATAAAGGTACCCATAGCGCCGTTTTTGTATTCCAAAACCGCGGTTACATCGTTTTCGACGGTTATGTCTCGATTGACTGTACGGGCGGTCGCGTCGATTTTTACGGGCATACCGCATATCCATTGCATGACGTCGAGTTGGTGCACGCATTGATTGATGAGAATACCACCGCCTTCGCCCTTCCAGCTCGCTCGCCATTCTCCCATATCGTAATAAAACTGCGAACGGTACCAGTCGGTTACTATAAAGGTTACACGACGGATTTCGCCTATCCCGCCGGACGCGACTATTTCTTTTGCCTTTGCGTAAACGCGGTTAGTACGCTGATTGAACATTATCCCGTACAGCGCGTTCGGACGTGCTTCCGCCACGGCGTTTGCTCGCATACACTCGCCGACGGTAACAGCCTGAGGCTTTTCCGAAAGAACGTTAACGCCGTTTTCAAGGCAATAAATCGCGATTTCCACGTGCGAATAATGCGGTGTCGCGATGATTACCGCGTCGGGTTTGACGAGAGAAATCATTTCTTTATAGTCGGTAAACGCAAGCACGCCTTTGTGCTTTGCCGTGAACTTATCGAGCTTTAATTCGTCAAGGTCGCATACCGCCGTCAACCGTGCGAATTTTACCCTGCCTCTTACAAGATTTTCGGCGTGAATTCCGCCCATTCTGCCTATGCCTATTACGGCAAAACTTTTCATTTCCGTCCAAGCTCCTCTAACGCGACGTCCGTTATGTTAGTCGTTACGTTTTCAAACGGCATTTTGAGAATGCGCTTTAAGGTTTCGGGGTCGTCTACCGTAAAAATCGAAACGCCGAGCCCTATCTCGAAAGCTTTGTTCCAGAGTTCTTCGTCCGTGAGTTTATAATTTATGTTTATTCCGTTAATAACAGACTCGCCGAAACTTGCAAGATACTCTTTTATCTCGGGTAGATTCTTGGCTTCGAGAGGATACTTGCGGGAATAAAAGCCTTTATTGACGTATACGTCTACGCCGTCCAAGTCCTTGATTTCTTCGGGCGTAACCGCACCCGTAAAGTATATCAGCTTTTCGACGCCGACTTCCTTTGCAAGAGCCACTATCTTCTTTATAAGACCCTTCTTTTTGAGATCGACGTTTACGCGCTTAGAATACTTCGATGCGTACTCGAATACCGTGCGGAGGGTTACACGACGACTTTTAAGAGGCGGGGCGAACCAATGTCCGAGCACGATTTCTCCGCCCGCCGTTCTGACGTCGACTTCGATTGCGCCGACTTCCGTACGGCAAACTTTTTCCAGATACTCTATAGTGTTTTTACGCGTGCCGAGAGCTCCGCCGTGTGCGGTTAATAACATTATCTTCTCCTTTTTTTAACGACCATTGCGCGATTGTATTCTACGTGCGCGTTCGTTTTTTGGAACTTGCGCATTATATTGAGCTTCGTAAGACCGCCCGTATTTACCATCGAAAGCGGACAATACTCCACTCCGAGTTTGTCGAGGGTAGGTAAAAACTTTTTAAGACGCTTTTCAAAATCACTGTAGTCGCGCTCCGCAGACGGCGTCCAAGCGACTTCCGCAAACGCTTCCATTCTCGGGAAGAGTTGGAATTGGAGTCTTTCTTCCGTCGGTACCCATTCCGTCCAAAGCGGTCCTTCAAGCCCGAGTATCCCGCCTCGCTTATCGCTAAGACCGTACTTTTCGGGTTCGAACGCGTAAGTGGTTTTGAGGTTGTTTTGAGCATATGGCATATCGAAATAGAATGCTTGATGCTTGGCTATTACCGCCTGTCCACCGCCGAGAAGATAGTTCTCTACCGCCGAATCCCTCGCGTGCGTCCAATATTCGACGATGACGGATCTGTCGAGGCTGTCGGCTTTGAGTATCTCGTTCCAACCGATTAAACGTTTGCCCTTGCGTTTTAAGTAAACGGCGATTTTATTGTTGAAATAGCCTTGAAGGTCCTCTTCCGTTTTGAGTCCCTCTTCTTCCATACGTTTTTGACAGTCGGGGCACCTTTTCCATTCGTATTTGGGCGCTTCGTCCCCTCCGATATGGAAATACGGTCCCGGGAACATCGCGCAGAGCTCGTCGATGACATCGTATATGAACGTATACGTAAAGTCCTTACCCGCACAAGCTATGATATTGCCGACTCCGTTGTCTTCGGGGGAGCCTCCGTGTACGACCGGAACGTCCATTTTGATGTTACGGCAAGAAAGACGCGGATACGCTGCGATTGCCGCTCCGAGGTGCGCAGGCATATCCACTTCCGGCACTATCGTTATGTTGAGCCTCGACGCATATGCCACAATCTCTTTTATCTCGGTCTGAGTATAATAGCCTTCGTGCGGTATCCAATCTATGGACTTATTGCCCCACGCCATATTCTGACTGCCCTTGCGGTACGATCCGACTTCGGTAAGACGTGGATATTTTTTGATTTCGACGCGCCATCCTTCGTTGTCCGTCAAATGCCAATGCAAAACGTTGAGTTTATGGAACGCCATCATATCGAGAAGTCTTTTAACCGCTTCAGCTCCGTGGAAATAACGGCTTTCGTCAAGCATTATGCCTCTGTACGCATATCTCGGTTCGTCCTTTATAGACAACGCGTGAAGCGTAAGCACCTCGCTTTCGCCGAGGACGTCGGCACCCGTCAACTGACGGAGCGTCTGCGTTGCGTAAAACGCGCCCGCCATAGCGGAAGCTTTGATTATGACTTTTTCGGTATCGGCTTCTATTGTATATCCCTCTCTCGGAAGGTTGCGATCGTGCAAAAAGCTTATAGCCGCCTTTTTGCTGGCGACAACGGGTAGTTTGAATCCGCATACGCTTTCAACCATCGCGACCAAAACGTCGCGCGCAAACGTCAACGACGCGTCCGCGTAAACGGTCGTATCCGAATTTATGATGAACTCACCGAACTTTTCTTCCGCATATGCGGGCTTGGGAATGATATTTAACATATGTCCTCCGCTGATTATTTCCTGTCACTCTTTTTGACGTAATCGGTTACGGGCGATACCGACGTGTACTTGGGACGTATCATCTTACCGCCGTTGGCAATCTCCTCTATGCGATGTGCCGAAAGTCCCGCAATGCGCGCGGTAGCGAATATCGCGGTGTAGAACTCGACGGGTATACCCAACATCGTATATATGAAGCTCGTGTAAAAATCGACGTTTGCCGATACGCCTTTATAAATCTTGCGTTTTTCCGATATCGTTTCGGGGGCAAGGCGCTCGATCTTACGATAGAAATTATACTGCTCTTCCATATCCTTTTCGACCGCAAGAGGCTTGATAAAGCTACGCAATATCTTTACGCGCGGATCCGAAACGGAATAGACCGCGTGCCCTACGCCGTATATTTTGCCGGTTTTGTCGTACGCCTTTCCGTCTATGATTTCGGCAAGATAAGCTTTTAGGTCTTCGTCCGAATGACTGCGTGCGTTTTTATAAATATCCGCCATCATTCCCGGGACCTTGGCGCAAGCTCCGCCGTGCCTGAATCCTTTTACGGACGCCAACGCCGACGACAACGCCGAGTAAGTATCGGTACCCGAACTCGATACTATGTGCTCCACAAACGCCGAATTGTCGCCACCTCCGTTATCCGCTTGCAGTACAAGACAGACGTCCAATATCTTGGCTTCGAGAGGCGTATATTCGCCGTTAGGTCTTATCATACGCAATATGTTTTCCGCGGTGGAAAGTCCCGTAACGTCGGGTTTACGGAGCGTTACGGGTTCATCTCCGCGCATACGCTTTGCGTTATAAATAACCGAACCGATAACGGGAAGTTTTGCGATGATACTCAAACTCTGAGCTACCACGTGGTCGATATCGAGGGATTCCGGCTCGGGGTCTTCGTCGTACAAGTCGAGTACGCTTTTTTGTAACATCGTCATTATGTTCGCATTCGCGGGAGCTGTAAGGCAGTTATCGACGACGCTTTCGGGAAGCGCGCGAAGAGATGCGAGTATTTCCGTAAATGCCTTCAAATTTTCGTCGGTCGGAAGTTTGCCGAACAGTAAAAGATATACGACTTCTTCAAATCCGAACCTCTTTTCTTTGACAAAACCTTTGACTATGCTTTCTACCGATATTCCTCGATAATACAGCGATCCCGCGCAAGGCACGATTTCGCCGTCCTTATTCTTCTTTGTCGCAACAGGCTCTGCGACTCGGGTAAGTCCTACCTGTACGCCGATACCGTTGATGTTGCGAAGACCTTTCGGCAGTCCGTTCTCCGCATAGGCGGAGTCGTTTATCTTTGCAGAATCCACTGCCAAACGGCTAAGTTCTTTGATTTTTTTGCGATTTGCGACTATTTCTTGTTTTGCCATGTCCTATCTCCGATTTCCCGATGTCCTAATCTCTATACTTGATGTAGCGTTTTTCTCTCTTCTTCTTGACGCGCACCGATATGAATATAATCAACACGATTACGACTACCGCCGCCGCGATGACGATTATGTACATCTGCGATCCCGCTTCCGAGGTACGGGCGATAACCACGCCCGACGCGCCCGTTACGTTGATTTTGACGTCGTCGCCGTCTATTACGACGTCGCGAACGTATATGAGTTCACCGCTACGACTTACGGTAAAGAATGCGAGTTCTTCCGTGTTTCCTGCGTCTTCCGGGAGCGTAAACGTAAGGTATATTTCGCCGTCCGGTGTAATTTCGGCATCGCCTACGCTGTATTTGATGTTGTAATACTTATACGCGCTCTTGTCTTCGAGAGTGGTATACGCGCTCTTTGCGTCGTTAAACGCCGTGAGTATCCTCGACGTGTCTGCGTCCTTGACCGTAATGACGGTTTCCGCGTCGAATTTTCCGTCGAAAGTTGCTTCGACTTCGCCGTCCTCTTCGCCGGTCGCGTTTATTTGCGGTGCGTAGATTTTTACGGTAGCGTCAAGATAAATAAAATCGTAATTGTCGTCTTTGGCTCCGTACGGCGTTACCTTATAAGTTCCAGCGACCGAGGGTAGATCTACCGACGGTTTGACTTTAAGGTCGTCCTCGCCGTCGCCACCGCAGAATCCCTCGTAATAGAATTCGGCACGGAACTCGGAACCTTCTATCGCCTCTATATCCTCTATCGAGATGTTGAGTTCGGCTTTTTTGATTTTGAAATTATATGACGTCGAACCGCCGAGTACGTAATTTTTGTTGCCTATCGCTATCTTTAGCGTATGTGTGCCCGCGCCGATGAAGTCGCCGTCGTAAGTTTTGATTACGCCGAGATCTTCTTCCGTGTCGCCCTCGCGAAGACCGCGGAAAGAGTATTTAACGTCGTCTTTGTGAACGGAACCGTCATACGACGTACCGCTACCCGAGAAAGAAACCGTTATGCGTATGGGATTTACCTTAACGGTTACGTCCGCTTCGCACTCGTCGTAATTGGGGTCTTCCGGCGAGAATACAACCTTGCAAGTGCGGGTTTCGGATTCTTTGAAATCGAGCGTTTCATCGTTTGCCCACGCAAGAGTTCCTTTGAGAGTAGCTTCCTTTGCTCCGTAAAATTCGAGTTCGGGAACCGCTATCTCGGATAACAAGGTACCGGGATCCGCATTTACGGTGATATTGTCGGTCGTTTCAGGAAGCGCGCGGGTTATTTTGAGCCCGCTCGTTTCGAACAGAACCGTCGCAAGGTAGTTCTCGGAAGAATGGCTGATGCCTTTGTTTATGTATTCGTACGTCGCGTAACCTACGGTCGACGTGCCGATGTAGGCGTTTTCGCCCTCGATTCTCGTAAGAGATACTTCTAACTCTATACTTTCTGCGGTATCGCCGTTTGCAAGTCCCTCTATCGTATATGCGGGCTTGGGATCTGCTTCCCCGTACTTTTTGGTTTGGGGCGTTACCTTGACGGTCAACGTCGCGGGGGTTATCTTGTACGTTCCCGATACGAACGTGATTTCGTAATCGGGGTTTTCTTCTGCCAAATTGCCTGCCGATATCGGATAGCTACCTACTTTAGCTTCCGTTTCGCACGCAAGAGCTCCGCTCAATGTCGCTTCCGGACTCGTCGTAAAGGTAAGTTCCGCAAGCTCCTCGCCGTATACCGACGATACATCGTCCGCCGTAACCGTTATCGCAAGTTTCGATACGGTAAGAGTGCCGTCCGCGCCTGCTTTAAACGTGTAACCGTCGGACACAGCCTCCGACAAATCGAGTCCGAGAGTGTGGTTTCCTGCCGAATAAACCGAGTCTTCCTCGTGTTTAACGCCGTCTACGAGTACGATTATACCGCTTACTCCGCTCGGGACTTCCGTCGAATCGCCGTAACGAACGGTAAATTCGGGGGACACGCCGTAATCAATCGTCTTGTCGCAAACGACCAACGTCATTTGGGCCTTGTTTATGATTATAGTCGCCTCTGCTGAAACGGATTTATAGTTGGAAGTTTCGCATTTAGTAACGATTATTTCGATTTTGCCGGCTTTGCTAAACGAAAGAACGTTGCCATCGAACGAACCGACATCCGAATAGCCTTCTTTTACTTCGTACGTATAGCGGTCGGGCTCGTTGCCGTCGGTATTCCCGCCCGTTGCAGTAACGGTTACGGTATGTCCGAATACGACTTCATTTGCGCAGTCAAGCGTAATCGCGGACTGCTCGGCTTTTTCGATGACAACCTCGACTTTCGGGTTGACGAGTTTATAGTTGCCGTCCGTAAAACCTATGACCTCGAACGAATACGTGCCCGCGCCTTGCATTGCGGTTATGTCCGCCTTTTCTGCGGGAGTGAGCATTTTGCCCGTAACGCTTAACTTTCGAGTTTTGTTGTCGACATCCGTAAACGACGCTTCGACGATATGTTCTTTGCCGTCGTAAACGAGATTGTTTCCGTCGCTTCCTAAAATTCCGTCATATTGTACGTAGACTTCCTTGGGATTAACCTTGTAGACGACGTAATCGTTTCCTTCTTCCGCCTCTTTGAATGTAAGGTTATAATATTTATCGGCACTTCCGGATGTCGAGTCTATCGACACTCTGAGTTTGTAATTTCCTACATCCCCCATTGTCTGCCCGTCCAAAGGCTCAAACGAGAATTTAGGCAAAAGACGGACGCTTACTACCGCGCCTTCCAAACTCCATTCGTGCGTGGTCAAACTCGGCATACGACCCGTTCCCGCATACTCGCCCTCGTATCCGCTTACGAAAGAAACGGTAACGTTACGCTTGACTATCTTGCCGTTTCCGACATAATCTTCGGGTGCCTTATAGTTGGTTTTGTCCGCGCCCGAAAGCGTAAACGTATAAGTTACGTTTGTCTTATCGGTGATGTCGAGAGTGTCAAACTTCATTGTCGCTTCGACTATAACCTCGTCGCCTTCGACAATTCCGATTACGTCGCTTTGTCTGACTTCGGCGGGCAACGCGTCATAGCTGTTGTCCCATTCCTTGGTGTCGGTCAACGTTCCCGTGTTGTAACTCATACTCAACTGATACGGCTCTATGCGGAAACTTACCTGTCGCGATCCCATCCTTATGCCGTCTTTGTTGGCGTAAACTACCGTAAGCGTGTACTGCTCTTTGTCCGTTACGTTTGCGTCAACGGGCGCCCTACCGCCGTTATATATGACGGATACGCCGTAACCTTCGGGTTTACCAAGCTTCGATGTCGGGAATTCGACGGCTTTTCCGGAATACTCAACTCTGGACGAGAATACGTCGGAGTCCCACTGGATGTATTCGACCTTGACTTCGAGAGAACTGAGTTTCTCGCTCATCTCGGTATCGAGTACTACCGCGGTACGATCTGCGTCGTAAGAATATTGCTCTTTTGTAAGAGCTATTTGGTTACCGCCGTTGTCGCGAGCGATGATTTGAGCTACGTAAGCACCGTCTTTAACAGTAACGGAGAAGTTAATCTTCTGTCCGACATAGTAAGTGGATGCGAATGTGGACGCGTCGGGCAACGTTACCGATACTTTATCCTCGCACGAATACTCTAACGTTTTTACAAAACGCGCGTATACCGTGCCGTAAATTCCCGCGTCTTCTTCGGGAGCGTAATCGTTGCTGTCTTTGTATACGATACCTTCGTCTTTGTATCTGTATTCGACGCTAAAGCCGTCGTCTATATTCGTGCAATTAAAGCTTATCTTGCCGTCAGCGCTCTTTACCGCGTTTATCTTGCCGTTACGGGAATCGTAACACAACGTGTTGCCTACGTCGCCCGTGAGTACGAAGGGGTTTTCCGTTCCGTCTTTTTTGGTGAGGCTTACAAAATACCATGCGTTTTTAACGGTTGTGGCTTTTGCTTCCCTATATCCGCCCGCCACGCCGTACATATTGGTCGACGTTCCGAGCGCGACAAACGTTACCGCACTCAAAATGTTTTGGTAAGTACCGCGATTTACGCAACCTACCACACCGCCGGAATTGCCGAACGCGGATACCGTCGCACGGGTTTCGACATTGTAAATCTTGCCGTTTTCGGAATAGCCAACAAGAGATCCTACATACTCCGTACCCGTTATTACGCAGTTCGACGTAATCGTCAAATTCTTGATCTCCGCACCGTCGCGGATATATCCGAATATGCCTACGTAAGACGCGTCGCCGGATTCCGACACGTTCTTGTAACTATCGAGTTTGTGATATTTGCCGTCGAATACTCCGCGGAACGCGGTATCCGAATCGACGTCGCCGATAGGCGTTTGCTCGGACGTGAAAGTTATGTCCGCGCCGAGAGCAAAATACTCGCCGACGTAAGTTTCTTTATAAGTGTTTACGGCTTCCGCAAGATACGCGAACTGCGTTTCCGTTTTAATCACATAGGGATTTTGTTCACTGCCCCATTCATCTTCGGAAGTTACGTCCTTATCGAATTTGCGGACGGTTACCGCGGTTTGTACCGCCGTTTTGTTAGTGCTGTCGCGGAATTCGTATATAACCGGTCCCGCATACGCCGTGTGGTTATCGACGGAATACATTCTTACCCACTTGCGTTGAGAAACAATCTGAGCACCGAATAAATCGTTAAGGTCCTCGGAGTTGAGTTCAACGTCCGTTATGCCCTTTACGCTATTTGCACTACTCGATATTTCGACAGCCGTTTTGTCGTAAGAATCGGTAGCTCCTCCGCCTATTGCTTTGACGTTACCGCCGTAACTTGCAAAAGAATTGTCAAAATACGACAGGTACGGAGTTCCCGTATCGCTCGTTCTACCGCCTATTACACCGCCGACATTGAGCGGTGACGGGTTTTGCGAAGATACTTCCGCTATCGAATACGAGTACGCAAGCGTTCCCGAATTCTTGCCTACCAAGCCTCCTATGTATGCGTTTAACGCGGAAGCCGTCGCTTTCCCGGACGCGAACGAAAAACGTATTATACCGTCGTTCACTCCGACTAAACCGCCGATTTCGGAATATCCGCTGACCGTTCCGTTAAAGAACGAGCTCTCTATTTTACCCTTGTTTATGCCGACAAGACCGCCGACCGTCGGGTAAATGTCGCCGTCGACATTTGCGTCGTACACGCCGAGTTTGGTTATCTCACCCGAGGTACCGACATATCCGAAAAGTCCCGCCGTACCCGAAGTTGCCGTCAACGAGTAGTTCGAGATGATTTTGCCGTTACCGTCGAACTTGCCGTCAAACGGATACGCCTCCGTGCCTATCGGGCTGATTTCCGTTCCGTCGAGATCCAAATCGTTGCCGAGTCTGTACCAAGCGGTTCCGTAAGCGACTCCGTCTTTTGAGCCTCCGGCATTCACTTGCTCTGCAAAGAATACGAATTCCGCCTCGTTGTTGATAAAGAACGGGGCATTCTCCGAGGTTCCGGAACCCATAAGTTCCGTGACGACCTCGCCTTCTTCGTCAAGAGCGACGGCTCTCATAGCGGGATTAAGCCCGACAAAAAGCATCGCAAATGCCAATGCGACTATCGTGATAGTAACGAATATAAACTTTCGGTTCGTCTTTATATACATACGCGCACCTTAAAATATAAATATACATAAGCATTATAGCATAGATATATAGAAAAGTAAATATTAAAAGTGAATCTCAAAAAAATATGCGAGAAGGCTTAGTGCTAAGATGGGCTGACGGAATGATGTTTGCCTTACGGCAATGAGGCTTGCGCAATGATGTTGCCTTCGGCAATACTGCTTGCGCAATGAAATCTTGCTTTGCAAGATGAAATCCGCATTCGCGGGTGAAATCTGCCTACGGCAGGTGAAATATTCGCTTCGCGAATGTTGTGGTATTTAGGAGCAGAATGACAATCCCTCAGTCTACGCCGTAAACGGCGTATCCAGCTCCCTTTACACAAAGGAGCCTTAAAACTTGCGTAAATTTACTGGTTTTCTTCTAAATTTACCTATTTTTCGATGTTAATACTATCGTTCTATAGCGAAATACAGCCGTCAAGATGAACAATACTGTCGCCAATTATAGGCGCATTGTGTAGCTCTCGGTGGGATATTTAGTCATATAACGCAAGAAAATCCGAGCGGAAGCAGTACAAGCGTACGCGGGCGAGGATTTGGGCGCCCGTAAGGGCTTAACAAGCCCTTTATCTTGCGTTAGAGGGCTGAAGAGCACAGCGAGAGCGTATATAGTGGGGAGCAAGTAAAACCCGAAAAATTAAAAATAGGCTATCCGCTAACGTTCTCCGTATAAGAAAAATAGACTAACGTGTTGCCGTCAGCCTATTACTTTTCTAATCATACCCGCCTATTTTTCGGGTTTTACTTGCTCTTCACGATAAAAATAAGACCTGCGTGCGGAGCAAGTTTGATTGCCTTGCCGAGATTAAACGGACGTCCCTTTTGCATATTCCTTATCTCGGGACAACGGACTTTTTTGCCGACTGTCGTGAACCCGAGTTTGTTTTCGACGCCTATTTCGAACGTCTTTTTCTCTTCGGAATCGTTATACAAAACGGCTATCATATCTTTGCCGTTGATATACGACGTGCAATAGACGGACGCGTTATCCGATCTCACGGGATTGGTCTTGTCCCAATAGCCCTTTAACTCGGCATTTCCTATGTCGAAATCGCGGAATACGCGGTTAAGATCCTCTATCGCCTCGGTCGTTTCTTCATCCTCACCGACACACGGGATTATTCCCGTCAGCAATCCCCTGCATATGCCTATCGGCGAGAGCGAATCGACGGTGAAGCCGTACGGCACACCGCTTACGCCTATCAATGTGGAATCGAGATCACGATCTCCGTATCCTTTTACTGCAACCTTAGAAACGAACGGCAATACGTCCGCATAAGTCGAAAGAGTATCTATGCGACAGTCGGAATCCCCGTATCTGTTCGACAACACAAGTTCGGTAAATCCGCCCCCTCTTTTGCGGGTCATACATTTTTGTATTCTCTCCGCAACCGTAGGGGTAAGCGACGGATTGTGCATCGAAACGAAGTCGATATCCGCAACGCCTATAAGCCTCTTTAACGACTCGACGTAATAGTTATCGAACCTTGACGCCGTGGCTATGTGCCCGAACTCGCCAAAGTCCGTACGGAAACGGTCGAACATTATTTCGCCGTCCAACGACATTAGCGCGTAATACTCCGCGACATCGGATCCGAGCGTGTTGATACCGTATTCCAAACCGCACGCAATATCACGCTTATGGGCTACCAAAGTGAGCTTTTTGAGAGCCTTAACATCGTCTTGGACACTCTTTACGTGAGCGTTGCCCGCAGAAGGACGACCTACCGACAACGACGTCGTGCAGTAGCGCGAAGCGCGTGCCGACTCATCTTGGAAACCGCCTTGACCGAGTGTATAAATCCTGTTCCCTGCCGAAGCTCTGAGATCCAACGGACGGAACGGAGTAAGGTGTATATCGAAGCAGAACGACACCTTGTCGCCCTTTGCAAAAATCATCTTGCCTGTATACGCCGAGAACAACGCGCCTTCGTCTATTCTGCGAACGGTTACTCCGCCTTTGCCGTAATTTGCCCAAGTGGTCTTAGGCGGACGGGCGCCCGTTTCCAACGGGGCTCCGTATACGGGGAAGTCGCAGTTGTCGCGGTTTTCTCTAAGTCTTATACGGGCACCGCAGTTTACGTTGCCGATATAAAGATAGTCCCCGCCGACTTCCGTCCATTTGTAATCGAGGTCTTTGAGTCTACCCGGAGCCATACCCATTCCGACACCGTAATCGGCAGACGCAAAATACGCGTTCAGGCGTATGTCTTCGACAATGGCGTCTTCAAACGCGTCTATCGTAACGGTATAATGCAAAACGCCCTCGTAATGCGCTTCTGCGTTTACGGTTATATGCAACTTATCGGATCTGCCGTCGGAAACTATTAACGCGGAATCGGGCTTATCGGTAATCTTTATACGGTTATACTTAAACTTTTGCCCTTCCGCGATAAACTCCATGGGACGGAAAAACAGCGACGCCGTTACCTCGTCCGTAAGCGCGTTGGATTCGGAATAATAGCTCTCGACGTCATTTATAAAGCCGTCGCCCGTAAAACTCACGCGTTTTCCCGTAAACGTTACGGAGTTCTTGTCCGCCGAAACCGCGTAGAAACCCGGGACGAGTTTCTTATCCATATATTCGGTGGAATTGAGCCATTTTAGCCTTGCAAGCGTGCTTCCGTCGTCCGTACCCTCGTTAAAAACGAGTTTGTCGGTAAGCTTGAATACGAGTTCCACTTTTTCGCCGTCAACGTAAACGTCCGTGCGATATTCGTCGATATCCGCTCTCGAGAGGTCTACGCCTATCAACAGAACGGTTATCGCGCCCGCGTTTACTCTGACGGGACGGGTAAATTTTTTACCGTCCGCGCCGACGCCTTCGGAATTAAAGCAAGTTACGGCTTTATCGAAATTCTTGTTTGCACCTCTGAGCGGTCCCGTTTTGACCTCGACAAGCGCGTCAAAGCCCGTCAAAACAGCCAGCTGAACGACGTAATACTCGTGCCTTGACGGCGTATATTCGAACGTACGTCCGTCGTTTAACCCGTCAAGCACGGAAAGATCGTAACGGTCGCTAATTACCGTTTTTCGGTCAATCGAATAAATTTTCATGTTTTCTCCGATTTATTTTACTATTTTTTTGAGTTTGAGCGCGGTAAATGGTATGAGCTTAAAGCTATACGTATAACTGCGCTTGGTTTTGAGTCTGTATTGTTCCATCGGACGAGGTCCGCAACTGTTACTGCCTATACCGCCCATATAGCCGTCGACGGTAACGTAATTGACGTCCTCGGTTACGATGTCTTCCCTATGGTTCCATTTGGACAACGCTTCGGGAGAATAGCGTTTGACGCCGAAGTTGAACGGCATACTGTCCGCAAGCACCATTACTCCGGCGCCGTTCGCGTTCGCAAACGCCACGTAGCGAACGTCGGTACGGTTACCGCATTCTTGAGGTCTGATATAGGGTTCCTCGAAATCGGCAACCTTGGCGGAATATACGCCGAGCCTCGATTGAGATTTGAAGTCGGGATAGCATTCTCTCGCGCCGTAGCCGTAATAAACGACGTTTTCAAAACGCGAAGCAAGTTCGATAATCTTACCGACTCTCGGAAGATCCGGTCCTTGCTTATCAAACGACGTTACACTGCTTTGTACCGTAACTTCGCCGTTTCCGTCTACGATATAAGTATCCTTGACGGTAAGCACTTTCTTCTTGCCCGCGCGAGCTATGGTAACAACCGAAATTTCGGCTCTGTCCGCATACTGCGCGACGTTGAAGCTTTGATTTTCGTATACCAACGCGTCGTAACCCGCTTTCGACCAACTCGCCTTGACATCGCGGTCGTTATCCGTGGGCGCACGATAAATGTTGGTATAAATCCTACCGAAATTCGCTTTACCTATATTCTTTTCGGCAAAATAGCTCACGCCGTCCGCTTCGTACCTGACAAGTATTCCGCTGGTTTTGTCAAAACGGAGTTTGCCGTTTGTGAACTCCACGTCCAAAAGGTTTGCGATTTCGACTATCTTTACACCGCTTTCGGGTTTTTGAACGCCCAAGTCCGTAAGCGCTTCGTTGACGGTTACCTGATCGCACGCAACCAGTCTTTCGCCGTCGTAATAATCGAGATTTATGACGATATCGCCCTTGCGGATTTCGCAGTTAAGATTATACGCTCTCGACGCTCCCGCTTCGATGTCGGAAGGCAATACGAACTCGTATATAATCTTGCCTTCGAGGAGCATCGCGCACTTAACAGTCAGATATGACGCGTTGCGGAATGCGTTACGGTTGCGGAGCTCGAGCATACCGCCACCGAGATATTTTGCATAAAGAGGTCTGTAGCTGTTGCGCATAGCGTATGCACTCGTCGAAGGAGTACGATCGGGATAGAACAGTCCGTCCACGCAGAAGTTTCCGTCGTGTACGTATTCGCCGTGGTCCCCGCCGTAGGTATATTTATAAGGCTTGTCGTCGCCGTGTCTTACGGCGTGATCGACCATTTCCCAAATGCAACCGCCCATAAGGTTTTCATAACGGAAGAACGCGTCGACATACTCTTCGAGACTGCCGGGTCCGACGCCCATGGCGTGTGCGTATTCGCAAAGGAAGAACGGCTTTGTCTTTAAGGCTTTTGTGGCGGGTGCCGTATAAAGCCCGGGAGCTCCCTCTCCTATTTTACGGCAATTATCTACCGAAGTGTACATCATCGAAGCCACGTCGTACGCTCCGCGCTTGGTAGCTATCGCGCGCTCGTAATGAACGGGAAGAAGCGTAAGCTTACGGAGGTTCGCGTAGCAATAATCCTGGCATGCGATACCGTGAGATTCGTTACCGAGCGACCACATGGTAACGGACGGCGAGTTGCGATCGCGCATATACATCGATCTTACTCTGTCCCAATAATGTTCTTTCCACTTTAGGTTTCTGCTTATCTGTTTACGGTTACTCAAACCGTGCGTTTCGATATCTGCTTCGTCTATTATGTAAAGTCCGTAAATATCCGCAAGTTCTATAAACAGCGGGTCCGGAGGATAATGGGACGTGCGCACGCAGTTGACGTTGAAATCCTTACAGAGGAGAATGTCTTTTTCGATTTTTTCGGGCGTCATATACCAGCCGGTATCGCAGTCGGTATCGTGGTGATTTACTCCGAGAAGCTTGACACGTCTGCCGTTCACGCGGAACACTTTGCCGTCTATGGTTACGGTCTTGAAACCGACCTTTTTGACGATACTCTCTTGCGCCTTACCGCCCTTAGAAAGAGTCAATACGAGAGTGTAAACCGTCGGCACTTCCGCATTCCATTCTTCGACGTCGAGAGCTCCGAACATAATTTGAGTTTCGGCTTGCGCGTCGACAGTCCTCGTCGCGACGATTTTGCCGTCTTTTATAATCTTGGCGCATACGCTCGCGCCGTCAGACTCCGTAACTTTGACGTTGAGAATGGCGTCGTAAGCACCGCCCTGTTTGGTGGTGAAAAACTCGAAATCGTAAATGTGGGTCTTATTGTTGACGTAAAGCAATACGTCGCGGAAAATACCGTTGTTACGGAAGAAGTCCTGATCTTCCATATAAGAGCCGTTACACCATTTGTGAACGACGCACACCATTTCGTTTTCGCCGTCGAGAAGATATTTGTCAAGTAAAAACTCTGCGGTATTGTGGCTACCCTCGGAATAACCGACGTATTGACCGTTGACGTAAAGCTCGAGATTGGACGCAACTCCGAGGAAAGAAACTATATACGTCTTATTCGTATCGGAAACGTCGAATTTGGTTCTGTATACGCCTACGCTGTTGTATTGCTTGTCGCCTACAACGTAAGTTTCGCCGTCTACCGCGCCTTGGTATACGCCTTCGATCTTATTGACCGAAACCTTGGGCGGAGTGGTAAGATACGGGTATCCGATGTTTGTGTAGAAAGGCGGTTCATAACCCGTAAACTGCCAGCACGACGGAACTTTAACTTTATCGAACGGGATATTGTCGGTATCTATCACGGCGGGCATCGCCTTATCGTTTACGTAATAGATGAAATCCCACTCGCCGTTCAGTATGCGAACTTTATCGCTTACGTAACGTTTTTCGGTAGGTTTTGCGCGCAATGCGTCTTTCTCGCTCGAAAACGGAATAAAGTACGCACGGGGTTCGAGCTTGTTTTCTCTGAAAACTTTGAAGTTCTTGAAGTTCGATTTTTCTTTGAGCTTGTAAATCATATCTCCTCCGAAATACGTTATTTGCTTACGCCTATCGCGTTATTTTTTGTTTGAATGCCTTGTACTTTGGACGCGTCGGTTTCGATGACAGGTTCGTTTTTGACTTCGCACTTCTCGTACTCGGTTCTCGAACCCACTCCTATCAATCCGCCGACGTTGACCGTGCCCAACGAGTATATCTTGATATCTCCGTCGCTTGTAAAACCGCGTACCGCCATACGGTAACCGGTCGTGTTTTCGGTGCCTCCCGCGACTCCGCCGACGCTTACGTTGACTCGGGTTATGTTTACGTCTATGTCGCCGTCGAACGAGGAATTCGCCACTCCGCGGTTTTCGAGCCTTCCGAACAATCCGCCTATGTAGCAATAATCGAAATCGTTACCGCCGACAATGTTCACATCTATTACGGCAGAGCTATATAACTTGGCGGTTTCGTCTATATCGTAAACGCCGACCGTTTCGCGATACTCGGCGGTGTCCGCTCCGACGATTCCGCCTACGTAAAGCGCGCCGAAATCCGCAATCTCTTCCGACGAAACGTTAACAGTTATCTCGGAAAAACTGCGACTTTCTCTGACCGTTACGTTTTTGACGCCACCCGCAATACCGCCGACTTTGATGTCGCCTCCCCCCGAAACGGTTATGTTCGTTTCGGAAACAAGTCCTTTACATATGCGTCCCGACGCAACACTCTTAACGCTCGAAGTCATATATCCTACGATACCGCCCGCATAAAGTTGCGCGTCGGAAACAAGCTCAGACTTTACGGTAAAGGCGCCCGACGTTAAGCAATTTTCGATTACGCTGACTTCCGCCCTGTTTGCTATAACTCCGACATTGCAGGCGCTTTTCGCTACCGCTCCGCCGGTTACTCCGCTTACGGTCAAGCCCTCCACGACGGCTCCGCGCAGTTCGCCGAACAAACCGCCCTTGCCAATGTCGAGTGCCGTTATTTTGTATCCGTTACCGTAAAACTCTCCCGAGAAAGTCGGATATCTGCGCGCCTCTCCCGAAAAATCCAAGTCGTTCGACAGCACGTATACGCCGTTTGCGGACATCGCGAAAAACGAGTCGGCGTCGGTAACGTATCCGTCGACCTTTTTGACTACGATTTTGACTTCCGCAATAACGACGTTGCCTTTGTTATACGCAACCTCAAACGTGGCTTCGTCACCCTCTTCCGCTCCGCTTGTTTTGACAATGAAATCTCGGGTTAACTCTATCGACTCGGTTCCGAGTTTTTGGGTTATAGTAAAGTTTTCGTACGGGATATTACCGCAAAACGACGGTTCGATTTGGTACTGTGTTTTCGAAGAGTTGACGGCGTAGGTGTAATATCCTTTGTATTTTACGCCCAAAGCGTATGTGGGACCGTCCGGGGTTTCATCGCCCAAAAACACCGCAAGCAAAACGGCGCAAACGATTAAAATGATTACAACGCACAACGAAACGCACAAAATGATTTTTTTGCGTTTGCTCATAGGTTGTTTTTCCTCGTTCTTCTTTACCGAAACGGATTTGACGGAGGAATCGTTTTTTACGTTCTTAGGCATGTACGCTCCTTAATCCCTATACCTGTCTATTATAACACTAATGTCGCCCGTTGTAAATGCTAAATTAAAAATAAAATCCGCGTGCGCGGATTTTTAATTATATGTGCGCTTATGCGTGCGCTTAACTTGCCCTATCCCGTCGGGTTCAGTTAAACCGCATTACGGGCGGAAACGACGTTTGCGGGCGTATGACCGCCCTCGGTAAAAAGTCTTATTTATCGCCGAACACGTCGCGCGGGTCGATACGCTCTTCCGACAACTCGTCTTTTTGAGCCCTCTGTTCCGCTTTACGCTTTTTGCGCTTTTTGATTTTGACGACTACTACGACGATTATCGTTACGGGTATGACAACTATAACGACAAGTCCGATAATAAGCGCGACTATTATGAACGTGTATAGTCCGTTGTCGACTTCCTCGGGCGACTCGGACGCGCATACGGAGAACTTAAGTTCGCCGTTCGGGAGCCCGTTCCCGACATATTCGTAATATCCGTCGTGTTTCTCGAAACCCTCGAGCGACGGCTCCGACAGGTAATACGACGTGTTTATTCGAATATTAATATCCCCGAAAGACGCCCACGTTTTGGCGGGACTCAGGTAATAATTGAACGTGTAAACACTCGGCTCATACCCGTAATCGACGTCGGGAAACAGAGGTGCGGTAACTTCGTTTACAATAGTCTGTCCCGAAGCAAAAACGAGTTCGTACTCATACCAACACAGTAAGTCGTCGTCAATCTTGAAGTCGTACGTGCTAAGGAGCTTTTCTTTTCCCGCGCCGTCCGCGTATGAGTCGTCGAGATTTGCGACGACCGCGTTATACCAGTCGACCTCCGATACGCAAGAGTCTTCCGGTCTAAACTCCATCACCATATCGAGAAAAGTTATTGTTTCTTTGGAAACGACGTCTATCGACCCTGTGCACTTTTTACTTTCGCTAAAAGCCATCGTATCGTAATACTCGGCGGTTTTAGCGAAGTTCGCGTTATCCTCTCCTATAAAATAGACTGTGAGTTTTTCTTGATAAGAAGTTTCATCCGACTTTTCCGCCGTCAGCCAAAACGAAATGTGAGTGTATTCGTCGTCGCCGTATTCGAATCCCGACGCGTCACTCACCGTTATGCCGTTATATTCGGTCAGCGCAAAACGCACGGCTCTACCCGTCGCGTGCACGTCGTAAACGTATTTGTATACGACCATATCCGTTTTCCAAAAATCGTTTTGCACATACTCGTCGCACAAAAGTTTTGCGTCTTCGGCGTAATCGAACTCGTCCGTCCAACGCTGTTTATAGGTATGTCTGACTGTTTTTAAAATATCCGCGCCGTCCGCGGTTATGCGCATATAATTCTGCTCGGCGTCTTCGGGAAGATCGCTAACAAACCCTATCGGGAACAAAAGACCAACCTTTGCCGTATAATCGGCGGGGTTACGGAAGGTGTATTTTGCGGTTACCCTGCCTCCGCAATCGTATTGCAGATAATTTTCCGTTTCCGTTTCGATATCAAAAGTAAGCTCCTCGCTGTCAACGACTATCGGGCAGTCTTCCGTCGTAACGATTACTCCGCTCGAATCCACTCCGTCGAAATACCTCATCGCGGAATTTGCCGACGCGGGTGTCCCGCCTAAGCTCGTTAGCGAAAACGCCGTTACGCATACCGCAAACAGCAACGCAAAAATGCCGACTTTAATTTTATTCTTCATAGAGCCTCCTTTATGCGTAACAACCTATATTCGTATGGCATATTACGTACGATGCCTGTTCCCCACCGGGCATGTCAATTCGTTTTCTTTCTGCGTTTAGATCTTTTAGTAAGCAATATTGCAATTATAGTTAAAGCCACGGCTGTCGTCAAAATGATAACACCGACTATAATTATCCAAGTTAACGAAGTATGCCCTGTGTATTTAGGATAATAAAGTGCACATGTGGTAAACTTAAGTTCACAATCCGGGAGCCCTTTACCTACATATTCATAGTATCCGTCATATTTTTTGAAGCCTTCGAGTGAAGGCTCTTTCACATAATGCGATGTGTTAATTCTTATTGTCAAATCCCCGAAAGACGCCCACGTCTTAGCGGGGCTTAAGTAATAATTGAATGTGTAAGCTTTAGGATCCGAACCGGTATATACATCCGGATAGAGCGGGGCAGTAACTTCGTTTATTATCGTTTCACCGGGCGCAAAACTAAGGTCGTATTCGTACCAGCATATAAGGTCGGAACCCAAGTCCATATAGTCATCGAAAGTCCAATCCGAGGGCTCGGTTTCCCACTTCTTTTTATCACAACGTTTAGCGACCATTACGTTATACAGATCGACATCCGTGATATCCAAATACGCCGAGCGCTCGGCTTTTAATTCCTTAATCATATCAAAATATGTGATTTCGTCTTTTGTTGCGATATATACAGAACCGGTACACTCTTCTTCTAAAGACGTATCGTAATATGTAACCGCAGAGCCTAAATTACCGTTTTCAATATCGACATCATAATAATATCCAAAAGACTCTTCTATATCCACTCCGATAAAATATATCGTAACTCTCTTATAGTAGGTCGTTTCCGATTCCGCATCCAAACTAAACGTCAGTTTTCTATTGCTTGAATACCCGCAACTCGTCGCGTTGCTAACAGTCATTCCGCCATATCGGCTCAAATCCAACCGCGCGACTTGACCGGTTGAATGTACGTCGCAAATATATTTATGAACGCTAAGATCTGCGCTATATATGCCTTGTTTTATACAGTCATCTCTTAAAAGTTGCATGTCTTTTGCGTAATCGAAATCTTCTCTGTCTTTGTGCTTATAGGTGTAACGCGGGGTCATTTTTACATCCACGCCGTTTGCTGTCACACTACTATAATCACGTCCTTTATCGTTGGCTTTTTTAGACACAAAACCTGCAGAGAACAATAAACCGACATTGACGGTATAGTCGGCGGGATTGCGGAACGTATATTTAGCCGTTACCTTGCCTCCGCAATCGTATTGCCAAAAACGCTCATCATCCGTTTCGATATCGAAAGTAAGCATCTCACTGTCGACAACTATCGGGCACTCTTCCGTCGTAATGATTAGACCGCTCGAATTAACTCCGCTATAATACGTCCGCGCGGAATTGGCTGACGCGGGTGCCCCGCCTAAGCTCGTTAGCGAAAACGCCGTTACGCATACCGCAAACAGCAACGCAAAAATGCCGACTTTAATTTTATTCTTCATAGAGCCTCCTTTAAGTTAGTAACCGTCCGCAAAAGGGTTTCTATCGTCGTACGCCACTTCTATTGCCGTAAGTTAATCAATATGATGACAAGTATCACCACAAAAGCAACAACCGCAAAAACAATAGCGACGGTTTCCACCTTCGGCATCTGTATATTTGACGTAATCGTGTTTGTTGTTGCTGTTGTTTTTTGCGTGGGCTTCTTTGCTGTTACGGTAAACTTAAGTTCGCCGTTCGGGAGCCCGTTTCCGACATATTCATAGTACCCGTCATACTTTTCAAACCCGTCTAACGATGGTTTGATCATATATAACGACGTGTTTATCGTTATCTTTAACGAGCCAAATGACTTCCACGTCTTTGCGGGACTTAAAAAGTAGTTGTACGTATATTGGTTATCCTCGTGTGCATTCGTTTTATAGTTATAATCTACATCGGGATAGAGCGGTGCGGTAACTTCGTTTATTATCGTTTCGCCTGGCGCAAAACTAAGGTCGTATTCGTACCAGCATATAAGGTCGGAACCTAAGTCCATATAGTCATCGAAAGTCCAATTATCGCGACGCCATGCCGACTTACTATTGTTGTGTTTTGCTACTATCGCGTTATGTAGGTCTATGTCCGAAATGCCCGAGATTGCGGAATAATCAGACATCTCCTTAATCATATCGAAATACGTTATCCGGTCTTGGGAAACAATGCGTACTGAGCCCGTACGCTCTTTTTCAAAAGACATCGTATCGTAATACCTTACCGCCGAGCCCAAATTGTCGTTATCAATATCGACATCACTATACTTGTACATATCGTTTCCGATGTCCGCTCCGATAAAGTATACGGTAACTCTTTTGTAGTAAGCCGACTTAGATTTATCGGCGGTATCGCTTTCTTCGTCTAGTTCAAACGTCAATACCCCGCCGTATTGTTCTTCGCTTTTAGTGGCATTGCCCACGGCTATTCCGTCGTAATTGCTTAAATAAAATCTTACCGCCCGTCCTGTCGAATGTACGTCACAGACATATTTATAAACTTCGAGGTCTTGGTCATACTTGCCCCTCTCTATGCACTCGTCACTTAAAAGTTTTACGTCTTCGGAGTAATTGAAATTGTAATTACCGTCATTTACTTTATAACTATAACGAATACGTTTGTCTATACTATCACCGTTAACCGTTATATTCATATACTCTTTTGTGGCTTCGTCCGGCTCATCGCACACAAAACCTATAGGAAACAAAAGTCCGACATCGGCTGTATAATCGGCGGGGTTGCGGAACGCATATTTAGCCGTCACCTTGCCTCCGCAATCGTATTGGTTAAACTTCTCCTTATCTATTTGGATATCGAAGGTAAGCTCCTCGCTGTCGACAACAATAGGACAATCCTCTGTCGTGAGCAACACTCCGCTCGAGTCCACACCCTCAAAATACGTCATCGCGGAATTGGCTGACGCGGGTGCCCCGCCTAAGCTCGTTAGCGAAAACGCCGTTACGCATATCGCAAACAACAACGCAAAAGCCACTGCTTCAATTTTTCTTTTCATGTCTGCCTCCTTGTCTTTTAGTTTCTCATTTTTCCGTCTTTAACTCGTTTATCTATAATATCTATCGTCGTAACCTCTGTGATAGCCGTCTTTTCTTTCGTCGTGTTTTTTACCTTTCTTTGTCATGGACGACGCACTGAACGTCTTGAACTCATCGCGGAACTCGCCTTGCTGTACGTCCGAAACGACATAGATTGACACAAATATTATCAACGTTAAAACCATTCCGATAACGCTTCCCGCGAAGTCGATAACAACGTCAATAAACGACGCCGTCCTGCCGGACGTAAAAATCGGCAATTGGAATATCTCCGAGATCCCCGCGACGGCAAATGTAATTACCGGGGCGACGACTGCACTCCACCCTTTCTTTTTAAGCATTAACAGGCAACACGTAAGCACGCCTACGCCGAGTAAACCGAATGCCGCAAAGTGTCCGATGAATTTACGCACGAACAGTTTGAAGCTCTTATAGATTACTCCGTGAACGGTCTTTTCCGCCACGAGTTCGGAATTCAATGAAGTCGTGGCTCTAAGCTTTATATCGCCTATTCCGGTGCAAAGAAGATTTCCGTCCTCTCCTATCGTGCCGGGTCCCTCGACAACTTCCCAAGTAACCTCGGCGTCCGTAAAATTCCTTTCGTACTGCACCGAATACTTCGATGAGGAATTATAAGCTATTCTTTCGTCGCCGACTATTGCCATTTCCGACGGCACTCCGCCGAGAACGTTAACGACAACGTCTTTTGTAAGGCTCTTATCATATACGGACGTTACCGAAATTACGCACTCGCCGTTAGATACGCCGTACACTTCGCCGTACTCACCGACCGTCGCAACGCTCGGATCCGACGATACCATAACGAACTCTAAGCTCGACGATATCTTCTTATCCGTATATTTCGGACTCAACCATCCGCTCTTGCCCTCTTTTATATTCAACGCCGACGGAACTCGCACGCTTCCGAGAACGGGGGCTTCTCCGATTACCGTTACGGTCTTAGTTTCGGTTACGCCGTAAGCCGATACCGTTACCGTAACGACTCCCTCTTTCACTCCCAAAAACGACTTACCGTTGGGCACTACCGAATCGCCCTCGATATGTACTTCGTAATAGTCTTCGTCAAGCAGACGATAATCGTCCGCGAACGCGTTTACATATCCGTAATTCCCGACCATAATTTCTGACTTCAGGGTAAATCTTATGTCGTTAGGGGTACCCAAAACGTCGATTCCGTGTTCATACACAACAACTTCCGCAACGTCGTATACTTCGTCGGAATATACCGATTTGACTTTGATTTCCGTCTTTCCGACGCCTATTGCTCGCATGCTCGAACCGCTGTATTCGAGTATCGTTTCGTCTGCTATTTCCGCAACTACTCCGCGCGGTGCGTCGCTCGGGAATACGGAATATTGAATGCCTATCATATCGCCTTCCGTAAGAAAATACTCGCTCTCTTTGAGCGTTATGCTTTCGGGCGGTTCAATGCTTCCCGACGCGTAAACCGTTTTAACGAGTTTTTGGTAGTTATCGAGAATTACCGTAACTTCGACTTCCGATTTATACGGCAGTAGACTCCCGTCGTCATAATAGCCTTGTTCGTGCGGTATGATAACTCTACTTTTCCCGACGGGCTCTCCGTCGTATTCCACTCGCATCTCCGAGTATTCGCCTACCCTAAGTTCGGTATCGAACGTAACAGACAATTTGGATACGTCCAACTCACGCTGTTTTTCAAAGCAATCGTAAGTCCTCTCTGCTTTAACTCCGGCGCCTCCCGTCGCTACCGCCGTTACCGTTACGGTGCCTTCGCCGATAAAGACGAGTTCGCCGTCCTCGTTGACGATTGCGACATTCGGATCGTCTACGGTATAACTTACGGTTGTGTCGGTCGCGTTTTGGGGATAGAATACAACGTAAAGTTTTACGGTATCGCCCTCGTGATATGTGCTGTTACTATATCTGTCGCCGAATGCGATTCTATTGACTGCGACGTCGTTTTCCCTTTTTAATACTGAATTGACGATATTGCCGATAAAATCCGATTGTACCGCACTCGCATCTCCCGGGGTGAGCCCCTCTAAAAGAAGTATAACCGTCAAAATAACGGTACAAATGAGCGCGAACCACGCAAGTGCGCGCATTCTCTTACGGGTTTTACTTTCTCTTATGCGAATTTTTTTCATACCGACAATCTCCTACTTACATTATATAGTCGCGCGCGAAGCAAGTCAATGCGTAATCCGAAATTTTATCGTTTTCGCGTAAAACAT
>CAYZOJ010000001.1:66120-72887 GCA_964480195.1 uncultured Christensenellaceae bacterium
GTTCCGTATATTCCGTGATTTGTCCAAACTACAAGCCTGTGCTCTTGCATCTTTTCGGCAGTCGCTTCGCCTATCTCCATCGTACCGCAAACCATACACGGAAGCACGCCCACTCCGTCGGGGAATACTACTATAGCTTCCGTATTGGAACGCCATAGTTTTTCCGTAAACAACCGCTCGTCTACCGGCGTAACCGCGGACATACACATCGTGTACGTCGGGTGCGTGTGCATGACTATTCTGTGCGCGGGATCTTGTTTTAGTCTTACCGCGTGCGTCATAAGGTGCGCAGGGCACTCGCTCGTGAACTTTCCGCCGTCCGTCCAACCCCATAAGAGTTCTGCGGTTTCAAGGTCGTCGGCAATACGGATTATACCGAGATTTTTTTGAGGATCTTTGATGACGTTCTTAAAATACTTGCCGGTTCCCGTAAATAAAAAGTACTTGCCTTTGAGTATCTCATCCGCATGGAAGTTTAGCGGTATCGTGCGCAAAACCTTATCCGTGTCGAGGTACTCTTTAAGCTCGTTTTCGTCGAGTATGCACGATACGTTTCCGCCGTTGCGCTCGTCCCAACCTTGTCTATACATATTGGCGGTAACGTCCGCCATTTCAGTAATAAAGTTAGATGTCAAAATGTCTTTCATAAACGCTCCGTTTGTGTTTTTATATTGCCTACGGCGGTCGCTTCTATCGGCAACGCCGTTACCTTTTTGCCCGTGGCATTCGCGGTCATTTCGTTGAGTAGGTTGTTGTGAGCACCGCCTCCGACGATATAAATCTTGTCGTACTTCTTGCCGGTAGTCGATTCGATGTCGCGTACGGCTTTCTTATAGCCCTCCGCAAGACTTAAAAATATCGCTCGGTATAAGTCGGCGTCGGAAGACGGCGGATTTTCCAAAAGCAAATTGCGAATTTCCGACTCCATGTCTTCCGGTGCAAGCAGTCTTTCGTCGTTGACGTCAAATGTATGATTGTATGTGGATTGGGTTGCCGATTTCACGGCTTCGGTTACCTTTATTCCGCTTTTTTTGAGAACTTCGTTAATCAACCACATGCCCGTAACGTTTTTTAGATACCTATAATATCCTACACCGCCTTCGTTTGAAAAGTTGGCGCGGTATGCGTCTTCCGTCGTGCAGGAGTCCTTTAATTTTACGCCTACCAGCGACCATGTTCCCGACGAAATCAAAATGCCGTCCTCGGCACTTACCGCTTCGAACGCGCAAGCCGTATCGTGAGAGGCGCACAGCTTGACTACGGTATTACCTCCGACCTCTTCCGCTATATCGGCGCGTAGCTCTCCCACATCGGTTCCCGGGGATGAAAGTGCTCCGAAAATGTTTCGGGGAAGTCCCAATGCTTCTATGATGTCCGTATCGAAAGTCTTGGTTTTAGCGTTTACAAGTCCCGTCGTCGTCGCCATGGTGTACTCTTTGACTTTGTTTCCCGTAAGCAAATACGAGTAGTACTCGGGCGTCATCAAAAAGTCGGTAACGCCTTTAAGTCTTCCGCGTTCCCAGTCGTCGTAAAGCGCGTATATCGTGTTGTAACTTGCAAACTGTATGCCGGTTCTCCTATACAGTTCCTCGAACGGCACTATGGCGTGAACTTTTTTGACCGCGTCGAGGGTTCGAGGATCGCGATATGCGTAATGAGGTAAAACACTCTCGTCCCCGCGCATTAACACATAATCGACGCCCCACGAATCTATCGAGAGGCTTTCGATGTCGCCGTACTCGGCAAACGCTTTTTTAATTCCGATTTTGATATGCTCGAAAATTCGCGCGGTATCCCAAACGTAACCCGACGAGGTACGCGTAGCACCTGTCGGGAAACGATAAATTTCTTTTAACTCGACGTCGCCGTCCTTACATTGTCCGACGATATGCCTTCCGCTCGTCGCGCCGAGATCTATTGCAAGCCTATACTTCATACTATTTGCGTACGTTCTTGTACATCGGACCGTAAGCTTCGCACGCGCGATAGTCTTGTCCTTCTTTATCCATTCCGAACGCGTTCCACGCGGCGGGTCTATAAATATCCTGTTCGTCTACGTTGTGCATACATACGGGGATACGCAAAATACTGCACATCGTTATGAGGTCGGCGCCTATATGACCGTATGAGATGGCTCCGTGGTTCGCGCCCCAGTTGTTCATAACGTCGTATGCGGACTTGAACGCGCCTTTGCCCGTAACTCTCGGCGTAAACCAAGTGCAGGGCCAAGTGTAGTCGGTACGCTTCCAGAGTTTATCGGTAACTTCGTCGGGAAGCGCGACCGTCCAGCCCTCAACTATCTGCATAACGGGTCCGAGCCCTTTTACGAGATTGAGCCTTATCATCGTGGCGGGCATTTCGGTACGAGTAACGAATCTACTCGAGTATCCGCCTCCGCGGAAGTATCCGAGATCCGCATAGGGCCACGTCGTGTGAGCCATCATCGTGTCGATGTCTTCGTCGGTAACTTCCCACCACTGCTTCATTGTCGGATTGCCGTTTTCGTCGCGAACCTCACCGCACGCGTCTACACAGCACGCACCCGAATTGATAAGATGTATAAACCCGTCGGCGACTTTGGCGTTGCCTTCGATTTCGTATCCCGTTACACGCTTTACCGCGTCACCGCTCCAATACGTGCGGACGTCTGCAAACATTTGCGCTCTGCCGGTCAAAAGTTTCATAAACAGCATAGATACGCCGTTCAACGTATCGTTCTCGGTTGCGAGTACGTAAGGTTCGCGAGCGCCGTTCCAGTCGAACGACGAATTCAAAATGCTCTCGGGGAAGTCGCAGTTCGGATAAAAGTCCGTCCATTGGCGTTGTCCTTGGAAACCGCCCACTATCGCGTTATGTCCGACAGCCTCTTCTTCTCTGCCCTTGGGAAGTTTTTTGTTCCCGTTGTAAAGGTCTTTGATGATACAAGCCATCTTGGCGGTAAACTCCCAATCTTTTTCTTTTTGCGCATCCGACTTTTGAAGTTCGACGGGGTTCTTGTCGAAATCGGGACGGCACTTTTCCTTAATCCACGCAAGTGCTTTTTTGTACTCGGCTTTATCGTAAATGCCCTCGGTCATGCGACGTATGATTTCGACTTCGTCTACGGACTCGACACGCATTCCGAGGTACTCTTCAAAGAACTCGGGGGAAATGATACTGCCTCCGATACCCATCGTAACAGAACCGATTTGCAAGTAACTTTTACCGCGCATTGTTGCTACAGCTACAGAAGCACGTGCAAAACGGAGTATCTTTTCTTGTACGTCGTCAGGTATGCTCATATCGTCCGCGTCCTGAACTTCGTGTCCGTAGATACCGAATGCGGGCAATCCCTTTTGCGCGTGAGTGGCAAGCACCGACGCAAGATATACCGCTCCCGGTCTTTCCGTTCCGTTAAAGCCCCAAACGGCTTTTATCGTCATCGGGTCCATATCCATGGTTTCGGCACCATAGCACCAGCACGGCGTTACCGTCAAGGTGATGTCTACACCGTTTTTACGGAATTTATCTTGGCATGCGGCGGCTTCCGCGACTCTTCCTATCGTCGTATCCGCGATAATGACTTTGACGGGTTCGCCGTTACTGTATCTCACGTTATTACGTATAAGCTCCGCGGCGACGTTTGCCATTGCCATCGTTTGGTCTTCGAGGCTTTCTCTTACCTTAATTTTACCGCGTCTACCGTCTATGGTCGGTCTTATGCCTATTACGGGATAATCTCCTATCAATCTGGACTTTGCCATATGTGTTCTCCTTAAAATTTATAGCGGGGGGCGCCCTTAAATATAATACCATACTTATAAGCCTTTGTAAATCCAAAATTATCTCAACGCGATTTTGTACTTGACAAAACTCAAACGCCGTCATACAATATATACATACCCCTCGGGGGTATATGGAGGCTATATGAATACCGATAAAAAATGTGCGTCTTGCTCTTGCTGTGAGCGCAAAAAACATACTCCGCGGAGCGAAGCGGATCTTAAAGCGTTGACTTCGAGGCTTAACAGAATAATCGGACAGCTTAACGGCATTAAAACAATGCTCGACGAAAACCGCTACTGCGGTGATATTCTGATACAGCTTTCCGCCGCGGAAAGCGCACTCAGAAACTTCGGCTATGAGGTTTTAGGCGATCACCTCAAAACGTGCGTCGTCGAAAACGTCATCGAAGGCAATTACGACATCCTCGACGAAACCGTCGAACTCGTTAAAAAACTCAAATAAAGAAATACTCTTGATATGGAAAAACAGAAATTCGACATATACGGCATGACTTGTTCGGCGTGTAGCGCGCGGGTCGAAAAAGTCGTCAGAGAACTCGACGGCGTAAAAGACGTAAGTGTAAATCTTTTGACGAACTCAATGGTCGCGGAATGGGAGTCGCCTCTCGACGCAGACGCTATCATTAAAGCCGTGCGCGGAGCAGGATACGACGCCTCCGTTTTCGGCTCCAAACGCGGGAACAAAAAAGTCAATCCCACTCTCGTTCTTCTTATCCGCCTTATAGTTTCGGCTATCCTTTTGGTTCCGCTGATGTACGTATCCATGGGACACCTGATGTTCGGGTGGTACCTGCCCGAAAGCTTTGCGGGAAACCCTCTTGCGATTGCCGGATACGAGCTTGCGTTTTCGTTTGCGATAATTTGCATAAACTACAAGTTCTTCGTTTCGGGCGTTAAAAGCCTTTTGAAACGCGCGCCCAATATGGATACTCTCGTTTCGATGGGGAGCGGGATTTCGTTTATATACAGCGTCGCGCTGATGATAAAGGCGGGAGTCCGTCCCGAAGAGGCTACGCACATCGTGCACGGACTTTATTTTGAGTCGGCGGCAATGATTCTTGTGCTTATTACCCTCGGAAAAACTCTCGAGTCTTACAGTAAAGGCAAAACCACTTCCGCGATAAAAGGTCTTATGAAACTCGCTCCGCAAACGGCAAGCGTCATTCGTAACGGCAAAGAAGAGCAAATCCCCGCCACGGATCTTGTGGTCGGCGACATCTTTCTCGTGCGCCCCGGCGAACACTTCCCTGCAGACGGCGTAATCATAGACGGAACGTCGACGGTGGACGAATCGTCGGTTACCGGCGAAAGTATGCCGATTGACAAAGAACCGAACTCAGAAGTCATTTCGGGCACGACAAACATCGACGGGTTCCTTACCGTGCGCGCGGTCAAGGTCGGCGCAGATACCGCCCTCGGCAAAATAATCAAACTCGTGGAAGACGCCTCTTCGTCGAAAGCGCCCATTGCCAAAATCGCTGACAAAGTTTCGGGGATTTTCGTTCCCGGAGTAATCGCCGTCGCGACATTGACGTTTATAATTTGGATTGCCGTAAGTAAAGATTTTTCCGCGTCCCTAACTCACGGAATCAGCGTTCTTGTGATAAGTTGCCCTTGCGCTTTGGGCTTGGCAACACCTGTCGCCATAATGGTAGGTAACGGAAAAGGCGCAAAAAACGGTATCCTGTTTAAGACGGCAACCGCGCTCGAAGCCTCGGGAAAAGCCGACGTCGTAGTCCTCGACAAAACCGGGACAATAACAAAAGGCAAACCGATTGTTACCGATACGGTATCTTTATCAGACTATTCGGATACCCAAATCCTCGAATATGCAGTAGCTCTCGAATCGGGTAGCGAACACCCTATCGCTCGCGCAATCGTCAAAAAAGCAGACGACCTCAAGCTCCGCACCCCCGAAGTCAAAAACTTTACAAACCTCGCGGGACACGGTTTACGCGGTGAGGTCGACGGAAGAAACGTCCTTCTCGGGAACCGCGCTCTTTTGGAGTCGCACGGCATTGACGCGCCCGACGCGTTCCGAGCGGGAACGACACTCGCCGAACAAGGAAAGACGCCGTTATATCTCGCCGTTGACAATTCGGTTATCGGAGTAATCGCGGTCGCGGACGAAGTTAAGCCCGACAGCGCAAATGCAATCCAAACTCTTAAATCAATGGGTTTGCGCGTCGTAATGCTCACCGGGGACAACGCACTAAGCGCGCAAGCTGTCGCTAAAAAAGTCGGCGTCGACGCGGTAATTGCGGACGTTCTGCCCGAAGAAAAAGACGGAGTACTTCGCGCCCTACAAAAACACGGTAAAACTATAATGGTCGGCGACGGAATAAACGATGCTCCCGCTTTGACGAGAGCCGACGTCGGTATAGCTATCGGCGCGGGTACGGATATTGCAATAGATTCCGCCGATGTCGTTTTGATGAAATCGGAGCTTTCGGACGTGGCAAGAGCGATTACCCTTTCCCGCAGAACGCTTACGAACATTAAGGAAAACCTCTTCTGGGCATTCATCTATAACTGCATTTGCATTCCGATTGCCGCAGGTGCGTTAAGTATGCCCCCGTTGAACATTACCCTCGACCCGATGTACGGAGCAGCTGCTATGAGCCTTTCGAGCGTTTGCGTGGTCATGAACGCCCTAAGACTCAACCTTATAAATCTCGACAAACACACAAACCGCAAAAATCCTAAAATCGAATTGGATATAGCTAAAATATTGACGGAGGCGCATACTTTCTCCGAACAAAACAACACTAAAAACAAGGGCGACGCGGAATGCGCCTGCGATACCGCCCGAAAAGGAGACAAATCTATGTTAAAAACCATTCAAATCGAAGGTATGATGTGCATGCACTGTGTAGCTCACGTTCAAAAAGCATTAAGCGCGCTTGAGGGAGTCACTGTAAAAGACGTTTCTCTCGAAAACAAAAATGCCGTTGTGGAAGTCGAAAATGTCAACGATGAAAC
>CAYZOJ010000002.1:0-58667 GCA_964480195.1 uncultured Christensenellaceae bacterium
GCTATCGCAGATGAAATTTTCACTCCGTGAAAGTTGTGGTTTTTAAGAGTAGAAAAACCAAGCTTTTACGGTTACATCTTATTTTTATTCCCCGTTAGTTTTATGATTGTGGCAATTTGGTTTCGTGGTTTGTGGGCAACTTTTGTTGTATATTGATTCGGCTTTGTTGGTTAAGAAAGCTTGCGCGTGGCGTGCCGATACTCGGTCGGGCTCTTTTTGTAGCGTTTCCGAAAGGCTTCGGCATAGTAGCTGGCTCCGTTAAATCCGATTTCTCGGGCTATGGCGGTAACGGTCAAGTCGGTTTCTTTAAGATAGCGGGTGCTTTCGTCGAGGCGTACACGATTCAAATAGGCGTTCGGCGTTTGTCCCGTATACTTTGCAAACAGTTTGCAACATTTGCTTTGTCCGACGTTCCCGGCAGTGGCAATATCGCCGAGTTTAATTTCGCTCTTATAATGTTTCATTATGAATTCAAGCATATTCTTTATGCTTATTCCGTCCGGACTCAACGCCGTTTTAGTATCGCCCAAGTCCATACTTTCATATATGAGTGCCCATATCAAACCGAAGTAGCTTTGTATCAAAAGCGGTGCGGTTTTTTGGTCTTTGACATCGTATATCTGACGTATGAGTTTTAGTATTTCGCCTTGTCGCGTGTCGACATCGGTGAGCTTGATGTAAGGGAGCCCCTCGGCTTTTAGAATCGGCTGAATAAAATCGCGTTCGGTCGACGGCAGTGAGCAAAGTAAAACCGGATGTAGCAATATACAGATAAAGTCGCATTCGGCGTCCGAAACCGAGTAACCGTAATGCAAATGTTTGGAGTTTACGATTACGCCGTCGCCTGCTTCAAGTTCGATGATTTCACCGGCGACGTTATAGTTCATTCTACCCGAGATTATCGCTATGAGCTCTATATCGTCGTGCCAGTGGGCAGGGGCTTTGCCGTCGGGATAGAGAGATAGCAGTCCGCGCCTTGCGTAAACAGGGTAATCGTCGAACGTATATTTGACTTTTTCGGATTTGTCGCGGTTGAGTTCCATTCCAATCATAATCGTGCCTCGCGCAGGATTGTTATAAAAGTAGCCACAAAAGCTATAGACTGACACTATATGTGAATGATATAATTATAATATCGTACAGAGGAGTTGTCAACGAGAAGATGGATAAAAAAGAACGTTCGGAATTTGTAAAAAAGCTTTTCGCGCTCGTTTTACCCATAGCGTTCCAGCAATTTATGTTGGCTCTCGTAAACGCTTCGGACGCACTTATGCTCGGGGCACTCGACCAAAATTCGATGTCGGCGGTTTCGCTTGCGGGGCAAGTAGCGTTTGTCGAAAACTTGTTTTTTGCGACGATGACCATAGGACTTTCGATGATAGCCGCGCAGTATTGGGGCAAGGGGGATAAAACGTCGGTCGAAAAGATTTTTGCATATGTTTTCGGCGTTACGCTCATTGTGTCGCTTGCCTTTTTCGTCGCGACGGTAAGCGTCCCCGAACACATTATGAAGATATTTACAAAGGATTCGAGCCTTATCGAGGGCGGAAGAATTTATCTTAGAAGCGTGTCGCTTTCGTTTTTGTTGACGGGAATATCTCAAATATATCTGTGCGCTATAAAAAATACGGGTAAAGCAGGGCTTGCGAATCTGATAAGTTCCGTAAGCGTTGTGATAAATATCGTGCTCAATGCGATTTTTATTTTTGGTTTGTTCGGGTGTCCCTCTATGGAAATCGCAGGCGCCGCTTATGCAACCGTTATAGCAAGAGCAGTCGAAGTAATATGGTGCGTGGCGGTTACCTTATGTAAAAATTCAGTTAAATTACGGTTCGGGTATATCGTTCGCGCCGATAAGACATTGACAAAATTGTTTTGGAAACATACTCTTCCCGTTTTGGGCAACGAGGCGGTATGGGGGCTCGGTTTTACTTCGTATTCCGTCATAATAGGACATCTCGGCGGGGATGCCGTTGCCGCAAATTCCGTTGCAAGTATCGCGCGAAACCTTATTGTGTGTTTTAGTATGGGACTTGCAAGCGGCGGCGGAATTATGGTAGGAAACGAACTCGGCGCGGGCAGAACGGAGAAAGCAAAAGCGTACGGCAGTAAATTAACTCGTATGGCAATAGTCGCGGGAGTGATATCGGGGGCAGTGCTCCTTGCCTTGAGTCCGTTGATAATTAAGGTCGTCGCTCTCGACGAAACGGCCACCGAGTACCTCAAAGGAATGCTTATAATGTGTTCGTACTATGTGGTTGGTCAATCCGTAAATATGACGACGATATCGGGTATATTCTGTGCCGGCGGAGATTCGCGATTCGGACTTGTATGCGACGCGATAACGTTATGGGTCTTCGTTATACCCGCGGCGTCGCTTACGGCATTTGTTTTTGAAGCCCCAGTACTTTTGGTATATTTTATAATATGCCTTGACGAAATCGTAAAACTGCCGGCAGTGTATCGGCATTATAAAAAATATCTATGGGTTAAAGATTTAACCGTAAAACAGGAGGACGTCTTGAAATGAAAGAAAAAACACAAAGAATCAGCGATTGGGACCGTATGGTGTCAGGTAAACTCTACAACTCGTCGAGTAAAGACTTGTTGGTTCCGCATGCACTCGGACTTATGCGTTGCGACAGATTTAATAAAATCGCGATGTGGCGTTTTTTTACAAAGCAACGCGCGTTAAAAAAGCTTATTCCGTCTGCTAAAAACGGGCTTGCGGTATTTGCGCCGTTCTATTGCGAGTACGGAGTTAATATTCACGTCGGCAAAGGGTGTTTTGTCAATTATAATTGCACTTTCCTCGACGTCGCGCCCATTACCCTCGGCGACGGCGTATGGATAGGCGCGAACGTAACTCTTGCGACGCCCAACCATCCGTTTATCGCAGAAGAAAGACTCGTCGCGGATTATCCCGACGGCAAACACGATTTGGAGTACTCCGCGCCGATAACGATAAAAGACGGTTGTTGGATATGTTCGTCCGCGACTGTATGCGGTGGGGTAACGATAGGCGAAAGAAGTATTGTCGCGGCGGGTGCCGTTGTTACGCGCGACGTGCCTCCGGACAGCATTGTTGCAGGCGTTCCCGCAAAAGTGATTAGAAAAATCGACGAAGGCGATCGTATGAACGTATGGGAAACATATGTGAAAAACGAAATGCCCAAAAGTCAATCTCGGAAATTGAAAGAATTGTCCGAGTCGGAATAAGCCGTGTCGCGATATCGTTTGTCGTGCATACTTAATTTGATTTAGTGTCGTGCACGCGCCGTCGGCGCGTGCTTTTCTTTATGTGGCATATCGGAGTAACTAAATTTTATCGTAAGCATTGAACTCTTTTTAAGCGTATGATACAATAAATATAGACTTATAGGGGGACGGGAGGCGTTATGGAACGTAAAAGCGTATTGGGCGTGGAACTCGGTTCGACGCGCATTAAAGCGGTTGTTGTAGACGGCGACAGTAAGCCCGTTTCGGCGGGTGATTATACGTGGCGCAGTAAATTCGAAAACGGCATTTGGACGTACGACCTCGACGAGGTCTGGACGGGCTTGAAATCGGCAATCGGAAGAGCCGGGGACTTAAGCTTCGTGGCGTCGGCGGGCATATCCGCAATGATGCACGGATACCTTGCGTTCGATAAGGATTGGAATTTGCTTGTGCCGTTCCGCACTTGGCAAAATACTATTACGGCAAAAGCTTCGAGCGAGCTAACTCATGAGTTCGGATTCAATATTCCTCAACGCTGGAGCATAGCGCACTTGTATCAAGCTATATTGAACGGCGAAGAACACGTCGGACGTATTGCCCATATAACCACGCTTGCCGGGTACGTTCATTATTCGCTTACGGGCGTGAACGCGGTAGGTATAGGCGAAGCTTCCGGAATGTTCCCCGTCGACGAAAAGACAAAAGACTACGACGCCGAAATGCTTAAGAAGTTCGATTCTTTAATTCGTGATCGCAAACTCCCGTGGCAACTCAGAGATATTTTACCCGATGTTTTGTGCGCAGGCGAGTGTGCGGGAACCCTCACGGAAGAAGGTGCCCTGAAGCTCGGCGGACTATTGCCCGCAGGCATTCCGTTTGCGCCTCCCGAGGGCGACGCGGGCACGGGAATGGTCGCAACGAACTCGGTTTCGCCTCGGACGGGTAACGTATCTGCCGGCACTTCGATTTTTTCGATGGTCGTACTCGAACAAAACTTAAAGTCCGTACACGAGGCAATAGACGTTGTGGCAACGCCGGAGGGCGCTCCCGTCGCTATGGTCCACTGCAATAATTGTACCAACGATTTTAACGCTTGGGTAGATGTTTTTAAGGAAGTCGCGGAACTCCTTGGCAAAGAGCTTTCGGACGAAATATTTGAGAAACTGTACCTAAAATCGCTTGAAGGGGAACCCGATTGCGGGGGAACGCTCGTTTGTAACTATATGGCAGGCGAAAGCGTAACGGGACTCGATTCGGGTCGACCGCTCATTACAAGAAACGTAGGAAGTAACTTTACTCTTGCGAATTTACTTCGTGCGTCGCTCTATTCGGCGCTCGTAACGCTTAGGATCGGTATGGACGAACTTAAAAAGGAAGACGTTGCGATAGACTCGTTGGTCGGGCACGGCGGATTCTTTAAGACGCCGGGCGTCGGACAGCGTTATCTTTCGGCAGCGTGCAACGCGCCCGTTACTTGCCTCGAAACCGCGGGCGAGGGCGGTCCTTACGGAATGGCTCTGTTGGCGTCTTTTATGATAAACCGTTCGGGGGATGAAACGCTCGGCGATTTCTTAAAGAGGACGGCGTTTTCGGACGTGCACGGCGTAACGATTACGGCGGAGCAATCCGATATACAAGGGTTTAATTCTTATCTCGACAAATTCAAACGACTTTTGGTTGCGGAAAAAATCGCGACGGAAGTTTTATAAGGAGAACGTATGGAATACAAATTTTGGTTTTTGGTAGGCTCCCAGACTTTATACGGACCCGAAGTGCTCGAAACGGTAGCGCGTCGCGCGCAAGAAATGGCGGAAGCGATGAGCTTATCTCTCCCGTATCCGCTTGTTTACAAGGCGACAGCCATAAGCAACGAGCAAATAGCAAGTGTAATAAAGGAAGCAAATTACGACGACTCTTGCGCGGGAATCGTAACGTGGTGCCATACGTTCAGCCCGTCCAAGATGTGGATAAACGGTTTGACGGCGTTACAAAAGCCGTGGTGCCATTTTGCCACCCAATACAATAAAGAAATCCCGAACGACGAAATAGATATGGATTTTATGAACCTCAATCAAGCGGCGCACGGCGACAGAGAACACGGGTTCATAGGCGCAAGGTTGCGTTCCGCGCGTAAAATCATAGCGGGATATTGGAAAAATCCCGACGTCTTAAAGCGTATGGGCGACTGGATGAAATCCGCTGTCGGCGTGGCGGTATCTAAGGGGATAAAAGTTGTTCGTTTCGGGGACAATATGCGCGAAGTCGCCGTTACGGAAGGCGATAAAGTCGAGGTTCAGGCAAAACTCGGCTGGCAGGTAAATACTTGGGCGGTAGGCGATCTCGTCAAAGAAATGGACGCGGTTACGGAAGAAGAAATCGACAAACTCGTTTCGGAATACACCTCGAAGTACACCGTCGCGACGGACGATACGGAAGCTATACGCTATCAGGCAAAAGAAGAGATAGCCATTAGAAAAATGCTCGACAGAGAGGGTGCCCGCGCGTTTACGAATACTTTCCAAGATTTATACGGAATGGACCAACTCCCCGGGATTGCCACTCAGCACTTGATGTCCGAAGGATACGGCTACGGCGGAGAGGGCGACTGGAAGGTGGCGGCGCTCACCGCGATTCTCAAAGCAATGGGCGAGAACGGCAACGGAGCTTCCGCGTTTATGGAAGACTATACGTATCACCTTGTAGAGGGTGCGGAGTACAGCCTCGGCGCGCATATGCTCGAAGTCTGCCCGAGTCTTGCGGACCCCGATGTGCGCCCGCGTATCGAAACGCATCCTTTGCATATCGGAATGAACAAAAACGACCCTGCGCGTTTGGTATTCGAGGGTAAAGCCGGCGACGCGATAGTGGCGTCTTTAATAGATATGGGAGGCAGGCTCCGTCTGGTCGTGCAAGACGTCAAATGCGTAAAGCCGATAATGCCGATGCCCAATCTTCCCGTCGCTCGCGTAATGTGGACGGCGACGCCGAACCTCACAGAGGGCGTAGAATGCTGGATAACGGCGGGAGGCGCACACCACACGGTACTCTCGTATGACGTTACCGCATCGCAACTTAAAGATTTTGCGTTAATTGCGGATATCGAATTCGTGCATATTGACAAGGATACCACCGTCGAATCTTTGGAACGTGAATTGTTCCTAAACGACCTTGCTTGGAAACTTAAATAAATATTATGTTGGAAGCGTTAAAAGAAAAAGTTTATAAGGCAAATCTCGAGCTCGTCAAAAACGGTCTTGTGCTGTTTACTTGGGGTAACGTGTCCGCAATAGACAGGGAAAGCGGACTCGTCGCCATTAAACCGAGCGGAGTGAAGTATGAGGATATGCGTGCGGACGATATCGTCATAGTCGATTTGGACGGAAACGTCGTCGAGGGCACGTTGAACCCGTCTTCCGATACGCCCACTCATCTCGAACTCTATAAGGCGCACGGCGAAATAGGCGGAATTGCCCATACTCATTCGACTTTTGCCACGGCGTTCGCGCAGGCGGGACGGGAAATAAAGGCATACGGCACTACTCACGCGGACTATTTTTACGGCGATATACCGTGTTCGCGTTCGCTTGACGAGTCCGAAACCGAGCATTACGAAAGGGATACCGGGCGAGTTATAAACGAAACGTTCGAGGGAAAAAGCGTAACCGCCATTCCCGCGTGTCTTGTAAAGAATCACGGAGTGTTCGCTTGGGGTAAGGACGCAAGCGAAGCCGTTTATCACGCCACCGTAACGGAAGAGGTTGCCAAAATGGCTTACATTACGGAAACCCTCGGCGGAACCGAACGGTTGCCTTCGCATATAGCGGATAAGCACTACAACCGCAAGCACGGCAAAAACGCCTATTACGGACAAAAGATGCGGAATAAATAATGGAGCTTTTGCAAGAATACAAAAACGGCAATTACACCGTAAAAATTTATTCCGACGGCACAAAAGAGCTTGTTACGGACGACGACGAGTTCGTTGCCGATTTCCCCGACAGTATCGACCTCAAAATAACTAACAAGTGCGATTTGATGTGTCCGATGTGCCACGAGGCGTCATCACCGGAAGGCGCGCATGCCGTACTCGACGCAGATTTTTTGAAGGCACTCCACGCCGGTACCGAACTCGCGATAGGCGGGGGGAACCCTCTTTCACACCCCGATCTCACGGCGTTTTTGGAGCGACTTAAAAGTCGCGGTGTGATTGCAAACATCACCGTCAACGAAAAACATCTTAGAGTTTATCGTGAATTTATCGAGCGTCTTTTGGCTGAAAAACTCGTTTACGGGTTAGGTATTTCCGTATCCGAATTTAAGGACGAAACTTTCGAGTTTGCTAAAACTCACCCGAACGCGGTACTACACGTAATTGCGGGAATAACCGACCCGGACGAATTGTTAAAGCGGGCTTCTACGGATCTCAAGCTTCTCGTTCTCGGCTATAAAAGACACGGCAGAGGCGAAGATTATTTTAGCTCCGATACGGCAAAAAGGATAGTAGAGTTCGGTCGTCGTCTTAATTACATTATGTGCGGATACGGAGTGGTCAGTTTTGATAATCTTGCGCTTAGGCAACTGAGAGTTAAATATCGGGTACCCAAATGCGTGTGGAATAAGCGGTATATGGGCGATGACGGACAAAATACGATGTATGTCGATTTGGTAAAGAGGGAGTTTGGGGAAAGCTCGGTTTCGGATATCAGATATCCGATTTTACCTACGGCGGAAGAAATGCTTGCCGTGATAAAATCCGAAAAATAACATATAATTTAGGCGTGTATTTCAATTATCACGCCGTCAACTTAAAGAGGATAAAGTCGGGCGAACTCGTCGGGATTGCGGAAAGCGATAAAGACGAGTTCGCTTTTGTATTGATTTTTTCGGCTTACCCGTATACGCGCCCCATACGTCATAAGTCGGCATATATTTATGCTTTTTTATTTGAAGACGATTAGCATTAGACTTTTTCCGAGCCTCACTAAAAATTTATAACGTCGTGCATAGTTTTTCAACGTCGCCACATACTGTAGGCGGTGAAATTATGAAAAAACTCAAAACATTTTTAGTAGTAGCAATCGTATTATGTTTTGCAATGGCGCTTTGCGTCGGTTGTAAACAAGAAGAGGAGCAACCGCCCGCGATAACCGATCCCGACGGAAATCCCGACGACAACTCGGGAAACAATCAGGGAGGCAATCAAGGCGGAAACCAGACCGACGGTTCCGTCAAGACTCTCGATGAGTTCATGACGGCGATAGCTGAACGCGATACCGTAACTCTCGGCGAAAACATAGCTCTCACGGATCAAATAACCGTAAATCGTAAAGTTACCATCGAACTTAACGGCAAAGAGCTTAGTTCGCCCAAGAGCGTAATCGTTGTCGAAGACGGCGGTGATCTCACCATAAACGGCGAGGGTAACGTTATCGGCGGAAGAGGCGGTGATTATACGGCGATAACCGTGCGCGGAGCCAACGCGAAAGCAACGTTGAACGGCGGTAACTATACCGTAGGAAGCGACGCGGAAGAAAAGGGTAACAGCTGTATTTACGCGCTCGGCGGAGGACACGTTTATATAACGGGCGGGAAGTATTCGACCGAAGCCAAGTACAACGACCGTTATTACGTTCTCAATATAGCCAACGGTTCGGGCTCCGTAATCGAGGTCAGCGGAGGCAGTTTTGTAGGACAAAATCCCGCTGACGGCGACGACAAGGACGGAGGTACGTTCCTTAAAAGCGGATACGTTTCGACGGAGGATAACGGAATGTATACCGTTTCCGCAATGAGCGAAGACTAAGTCGCTCTAAAAAAAGCGCGATACCGAGGTATCGCGCTTTTTTATCGTTTTTTTTTACTTAATACAGACGTTTTATTTTGCCGTCGAAAGTGATTTCATATTTCCTATCCATATAGTCGTAGGCGATGATTTTGTCATCGGAAATAATAAAGTCGCGTTCGCGATCGGGATTTACGAATACATCGTCGCCGGTTACGGACCAAAGTTCGTTAAAGTCATTATCGAAGAGGGAGATTCTATTTTCGCCGTGCAAAAGATAATTATCGTTTAAGCGGTAAATCTCGAAGTATTCGGCATAGTCCCCGTCGCTGATATTATAAGCGTGTACGAGCTTTCTTTCGGTAACGGACAGCACGATTACGCGCGAATTTTGTACGACGGTAAGCCTGTTACCCTCGAGAAGGGCAACGTGATTTCCTAAAAAAGCGCACTCGTCGCCGATAAGAGCTACCGAATAACTGCCGTTTCCGATAGCGATATCAATCCCGAACACGGAGTATTCGGGTAGTTCCTCTTTAGGCTTTATAATGAGGTCGTATGTGCGCGCGTTGTATTGAGAGCCCAACACGTAGCCGATATCTTCAAACAATTTGATTTTACAAATATCATTTTCGAGTTTCATAATACAATTATATCTCAAAATTTTGAAACACGCAATAGGTTGCATTTAGATGAAATTAAATCCGTCACATCTAACCTGCCGAAAGGAATGGCGTAAAATAAGTAGTCATGCAAGAATGAAATCCAAGCGAGCTTGGATGAAATCCGCGACAAGGAGCCGCGGATGAAATCTTTGGTTACACCTCAGATGAAATTAAATCCGCCTCATCTAACCTGCCGACAGGCAGATTTCATCGCGAAGCGATTTCATCCACGGAGTGGATTTATTCCGGCGAAGGCGGATTTAGTTAAAAAACACCTGAGAGTAATCTCAGGTGTTTTTTTGGTGGCGGGGGAGGGACTTGAACCCACGACCTTCAGGTTATGAGCCTGACGAGCTACCGAACTGCTCTACCCCGCGATATTTAGTTCTCATATATAATATCAAAGCGCGGAATGTTTGTCAACTGTTTCCACACACTAATATAATACGCCGACCAACTTGTTAAATTCCTTATATTTACAAAAACTTTTTTGGGTTTGTAAGAAATTTGTAAGAATTGTTTCATAAGGTTGTCAAAATCGTTTGGTAAGATATTGTCGAAAACAAAAGGAGATATGATTTATGGAAAAAAAGTTTATTGCGCTGACGGGTGCCAGCGGTAATATGGGGGTAGCAACGGTTAAGGCGCTTATGGGAAGCGATAGCGTCGGAAAGGTAAGAGCTCTTCTTCTCGACGAGCCTCGCGAAAGACGTCTTGCTCACGTATGGAAGCGCGATTACGGCGATAAAATCGAAGTCGTTTTCGGCGACTTGTATAACTACGACGATTGCGCAAGTTTCGTCGTCGGCGCCGATTACGTATTCAATCTTGCGGCGGTCATTCCGCCGTCGTCGGATAAGAACCCCGAACTTGCCAAAAGATGTAACATCGACGGCGTAAGAAACCTTGTAAAGGCAATAGAAAGTCAAAAAAACGAGCCGAAGTTCGTGCACGTTTCGTCCGTTGCCGTGTACGGCAACCGTAACTATTTGCACCCGTGGGGTAGAGTGGGCGATCCGCTTATGCCGAGCGTTTACGACGACTATGCTCTCTCTAAAACCATCGGCGAAAGGTTCGTTCTCGATTCCGAGATAAAGAACTGGGCGATACTCCGTCAAACGGCAATGCTCCATTCGAGAATGCTAACCGACAATATCAGCGACGGCTTGATGTTCCATACCTGCTTTAACGCGCCCCTCGAATGGGTTACGGCAGAGGACTCGGGACGTCTTATCGCAAGGATTGTCGAGCGCGACGCAAAAGGCGAAGTCGACGGTTTTTGGAAGAGAGTATACAACATCGGCGGAGGTGCTTCGAACCGTAAAACGGGCTTTGAAACCTTTGATGAGGGCTTCAAAATAATAGGCGGGTCTGCCGAAAGTTTTTTGGAGCCTAAATGGAACGGTATACGCAACTTCCACGGTATGTGGTTTGCCGATTCCGACGAGCTCAACGATATGTTCGATTACCAAAAAGAAACGGTATCCGACTATTGGCAGGGGATACTTAAGAGCCATCCGTACTATAAAGCAGGCAGTATACTACCGACGGCACTATTAAAATTTATAATCTTCAAGCCTCTTCTTTACAACTACAACGCACCCGCGAAATGGATGCGCGACGGAAACGAAGGCAAGGTAAAAGCGTACTTCGGGAGCCTTGAAAATGCAGAATGTTTACCCAAAACGTGGGAAAGCTTCCCGCTTCTCTGCAAGGGCGCAATCGAAACGGGAAACATAAATTACGAGGAACTTCGTTCGTCCGATAAGCTTAGAGAAAGAGGACTTTTGCTCCCGCACGGTTATGACGAATCCAAGCCCGACTCTGAACTCGATATCGAAGATATGCGTAAAGTCGCCGAATTCCGCGGAGGAAAGTGCTTGTCCGAAAGTATGGTCAAAGGCGATCTTTATACCAAACTTTTATGGGAATGCGCGGACGGACATCAATTTTATATGAGTCCGTATGCGGTTCTTAAGGCTGGACATTGGTGCGATAAGTGCCTTGTCGAAGACAAATGGGATTACGACAGACAGGCAAAGAAAAACAAGTTCTATGCAAGCGTCTGGTACGATTCTCACGCACGTAACGAAAACCGCGTTTACACTTATGATAGTAACCACAACGCCGTTTGCTTAAAGCTTAAGGAGGCTTAAATGAAAGCTCAATTATACGTTTTTTCCGGGACGGGAAACACTCTTAAATGCGCGAACCTGTTCAAATCGGAGTTCGAGAAAAACGGTATAGAAACTTTAATTTACGAGATAACTTCGACCCTTACAGAGCTTCCCGATCCGCGTGGAGCGGACTATGTAGGGATAGGTTTTCCCGTTCACGGGTTCAATGCTCCGAGCATAATGAACGACTTTATTTCGGCGCTTCCCCAAGCGGACGGCAAGGAGTATTTTTTCTTTAGGACTTCCGGCGAGCCGTTGCATTTGAACGACGGAGCGTCGGCTTTTATCGAAGGACGACTTAAACGCAAAGGCTACAAAAAAGTCGGCGAGTACGGATACGTAATGCCGTACAATATGATTTTCCGTCACGAGGACGGAATGGCAAGCTTGATGTATGCCGAAATGAAAAAACGCGTGCCGAAAGCGGTGAACGAGTTACTCGTAGGCACTCCGAGTGCGCCCGACAGACCTATTGGCGGAAAGGCGTTATCGGCGGTACTTTTAATAGAGCACCCCGCGATGAAAGTAAACGGCAGAATGTTCCGCGTGAACAAAGAAAAATGCGTCGGATGTATGAAATGCGTAAGGAATTGCCCGACGTCGAATATCAAATACAAGAACGGCAAATTCGTATTCGGCGGGGACTGTTTGATGTGCACGCGTTGTTCGTTTAACTGCCCGACGGACGCGTTTAACATAGCTATGCTCAACGGTTGGCGCGTCAACGGAAAATATAATTTCGAGGCGGAGCCTTGTCGTCAGCAAGGCGCGTTCGCGTGGTATTGTAGAGGTGCGTACGACAGGTATTTTTCGGAAGAAAAATAGCACGCGACTTGCAAAATTCCTGCGATAATATATAATATTGTATAGGAGTTTACTATGCGAAAAATACTTATAGCGGAAGACAATATAGAGATATCGGACATAATGCGCAACTTTTTGAGGCAAGCCGGGCACTCCGTCTACCAAGCGTTCGACGGAGGCGAGGCGATAAACCTTGTGCGCAAGCTTTCCCCCGACCTTGTTTTACTTGACATAATGATGCCGGTAAAGGACGGTTTTACCGTATGTTGCGAAATTCGCGAGATGAGCAAGATACCGATTATCGTAATTTCCGCCAAGGTCAGCGAGGACGATAAAGTCAAAATGCTGGAAGCTGGAGCCGACGACTATATGACCAAACCGTTTTCGTATAAAGAAATGGTGTATCGCGTAAACGCACAGCTCCGTCGGTTTTACGAGTTCGGAACGGGTACGAACGTTTACAAAAAGCGTGTTTACGGAGCCCTCGAGATAGATACGGAGTCGTGCGAAGCCAGTGCGAACGGCAAAAAAATAGCGTTGACGGCAAAGGAATACAAACTTCTCGATTTTCTTTCGGCAAACGAGGGAAAACTTTTCGGCAAGCAGAAGCTTATCGACGAAGTATGGGGAATGGATGAGTATATCGACGAAAATACGGTTGCCGTAACGGTTGCAAGACTACGCGCAAAACTCGAATCCGCGGGAGTAAACCGTATCGCGACAGTATGGGGAATGGGATATAAGTGGCTTGCGGAGGATGTGAATGAATAAGGATAAGCGCGTAATAAACGAAGCGATAGACAATCTTTTGGAAGGCAAAGTCAACGTTCCCATACCGACCAAAGGGAACGAGCACCTTACTCTCGAAAAATTGGAAAAGCTCCGCATACAAATGCGCGATTACCGTGACGAAGCGCTACAAAGAAAAGAGCATTTCGAATCGGATATGGCGGGAGTAGCGCACGATCTCAAAACGCCTCTTGCGGTAATTTCGGGCTATGCCGAGTGCATTTCGGCGGGAATGGACGATAAAGATTACCCGACGCTGATTATGGAAAAGGCGTCGCAGATGAACGAACGCATATTGAGCATAGTGGAAGCCAACCGCAAAAGCCGAGAGGAAAAACCCGTTTACGAAAAGATAAACGTACGCACGTTTTTTTATGACGAGTTTGAAAAACTCGCTTCCACCGCGTCCGCAAAGCACATTACTTATAAGATAGGCAAAATCCCCGACGTCGTAATATACGGCGAACGTATCGCGCTTTCGCGAATAGTGCAGAATTTGATAAGCAATGCGGTAAAGTATACTCCGTCGGGCGGTAAAATCAAGGTTAAATTCTCAAGGCAGAATTCCACGTTTGTGTTCAAGGTTCAAGATAACGGTATCGGCATTTCGCAAGAAGATCTCCCTCGGATATTCGATAAATATTATCGTGCCGATAAATCGAGAACGGACGGCGAGAGCAACGGACTCGGTTTGAGCGTCGCAAAAGACCTTGTCGAAGCCCACGGAGGGACGATAAAAGCGGTAAGTAAGCCCGGAAAGGGCACGACGTTTACGGTAAGAATACCTCTCGAACCCGAATATATGCGCGGAACCGCCAAGATAGACGTCTCTCCGAGAGCCGTAAAACTCGTGCTGTTCATCGTGCCTGCTTGGGTAATGACGTTTGTTTATAGGTTTATGAAGTTTGCCGAAACCGGCAAAGTTACCAATCTCGTAGCGTTTTTGTTGTTGTCGCCGTTTTTCATATTCATATGGATATTCGACATCGTAGATATCGCGCTCAACAATAAAATATCGTTTTTGGTGGAATAATCACACTTTTTTTATAAACTCGGACCGGGCGATTGTAATTCGCTCGGTTTTGTTATATAATGCGGTTATGCAGTTCAAAATTACCAACGGGTCGGTGTCATACGGCGCGGATACCGTTTTGTCAAACGTCAATTTCGAAATTCGCGACAGAGAAAAGATAGCCGTGGTAGGTCGCAACGGTTGCGGTAAGACAACCCTTCTTCGTGCCGTCATCGGCGACGTGCTTCTCGAAGAGGGCACGGGCGAAGAGGGCTTTAGCGTAACTAAAACGTCGGGAATTACCGTCGGATACTTAAAGCAGAACGCGTTTTCGGACGACGGCGTTACGATGGAAGAAGAAATCCTTCGCGTTTTTAAGCCTATAACCGATCTCGAAGCCAAAATGGAAAGGCTGGTTTCGGAAATGGAAAAAGGTTCTTCCGACGAGCTTGTCAGGGAATACGCCAAGGCTCAGGAACGATATGAGTTTTTGGGCGGTTATACGTATTTTAAGGAGTATTCGACTGTTGTAAACAAGTTCGGCTTTACGGAGTCTGACAAACGCAAAAAGCTCAATGAATTTTCCGGCGGACAGCGTACAAAAATCTCGTTTATAAAACTGTTGCTTTCTAAACCCGATATACTCCTCCTCGACGAACCCACGAACCATTTGGACATTACCGCGGTGGAGTGGCTCGAAAGCTATTTGAGGAGTTATCCCTCTGCTGTCGTCATCGTTGCGCACGACCGTATGTTCCTCAATAAAATCGTCGATAAAGTATACGAAATCGAATACGGCGAAACCAAATGTTATCCCGGCAACTATTCCGATTTCGAACGCAGAAAAAAAGAGAACTACATCAAACAGCGCAAAGATTACGAGTATCAGCAAGCCGAAATCAAGAGGTTGACCGCACTCGTGGAGCGTTTCCGCTATAAAGCGACAAAAGCTTCTATGGCGCAATCGAAGCTCAAACAAATAGAGCGTATCCGCACTCTCGAAGAGCCCGACAGATACGATATGCGTACTTTCCACGCAAGTTTCGAGCCGGATACTCAGAGTTCGCTTAATACTTTGCTTGTAAAAAATCTCGTCATCGGCTATTCGGCGGACAAACCGCTTACGGAAGTGGATTTTGAACTCGAACGCGGACAGCGACTCGGCATAATCGGCGCGAACGGAATAGGAAAGTCGACCCTTCTCAAGACGCTCATAGGCGCGGTGCCCGCGTTAAAAGGCTATTTTATGTTCGGCGCGAATGTAAAAATAGGGTACTTCGACCAGCAGAGCGCCGAAACGCACGGCAGTAAAACCGTGTACGACAGCTTTTACGACGAATTTCCGTTTATGAACACGACCGAAGTGCGCTCCGCTCTCGGCGCATTCCTTTTTACGGGAGAAGACGTATTTAAGACGGTCGATAATCTTTCCGGCGGTGAAAAAGTAAGACTTGCGCTCTGTAAAATATTTAAGCGTAAACCTAACGTTTTGATACTCGACGAGCCCACGAACCATATGGATATTGTCGGAAAGGAAACTCTCGAGAATATGCTATCAGAGTTCAAAGGCACTGTGATATGCGTGTCGCACGACAGATACTTTATAAACAAAGTGGCGGACAGGCTCCTCGTGTTTGACCGTAATAAGTGCGCGTTTTATCCTATGGGATACTCGGAATACGAAGAGCGCGTACTCGCGTCCGCAGAGCCGGAGGAGATTGCTCCTAAAACCGATAAGAAACAAAACGGCAAGAAAGGGTTCCTGACTCCCCTAAAAGAGTTATCCATAAAGACAAAAAGGATTGCAAAACTCGAAGCGTTGATAGAAGAAACCGAAAAAGAAATCGCAACGCGAAAAGCTCTTCTCGAAACGCCCGAAGTCTACTCCGACTATGTGCGTATTACGGAGCTCCAGTCCGAAATCGAAGAGCTCGATAATAAACTTACCGAGTACACGATAGAGTGGAGCGACCTTCAAGAATCCTTATAAAAAAACGGCTCGTTGAGCCGTTTTAATTTTTACAAGCGGGTTAAGAATTTTTCGACGTTCAAGTAACATATGCCGTCGACTTTTGTATCGGCACCGCGGTATAGAACGCATTTTTCAGTAATCTTGCCGTACTTGCTTTCGATTAGTTTGCATTTATCGTTGTCGCGCAAATGACGAGTTTGCCCTTCGGATATTTTTGTACTGTGCTTAACTTCGTAAACCTTACAAGTGTAGTTGCTTTTATCATAAACGACCATATCGAATTCCCCGCCGAGGTCGAATTTAAATTTGAAGGCTTCCTTGTTCTTCGGTAGTGTTTTACAAACTTCGAGCAGTACGATATCTTCGAGCATTCTGCCCTTTACGTCTTCGAGAATTTTTGCAATTACGTAATCTTTGTCCTGCTCCGAAACCGACTTAAAGTATTCGTCTTGCATTATCGAATACACCAATGCTTTGGCAATCGAGTAGCGCATGCCCGGTTGAGAAAAAACGTAATAGTCATCAATCTTTCCGCTTTCGTACCGAACGGGGCAGTTTACGATAAGATCGAGGAGTTCCAAATACTTTTTAATCTTTTCAATGTGGTAGTCTGTGATTTTTACTTTTGTTTCGTCTTTTTCTTTTACGTCGATTAAGTTTTTAAGAGTGCTTACGATTTTTTGAGTGTCGACTGAACTTAATACGAATGCGCGTTCAAGCGGGGCTTCGTGCAGAAGAAGATTTTTGGCAGAACCTAAATCGTGAGATTTGAACTTTTCTTCGACAACGCTAAGTAAAAAACGATGGCTCATATTTTCGACGATGCGGTTAATTACGTTTGTCAATTCTCCGTTGTCGTAAAGCTCTCTGAGTTCGTTAAAATACTCGCCGAAGTTATCGTTTTTTAAGGTGTGCTGGATATTTCTGCTTATGGCGGTATCTATATATTTTCGGGTGCTTTCGTCATCTCTGAACGATACCTCGTCAAGGGCGAAGTCAGGATCGTCAAAACTCATATTTTCCATTTTAAGGGTCCCGCCATATTCGATATAGGTATCCACTGAATGAATATCGAGAAGCTTGACGTACTCTTTAAAAGGGATAAACGAGGTATGAATCATGACGTTTCTATTGTACAACTCGTCCCTGTTTGCCATGGCAAATCCTAGTGAGTCGGTCCCTGAAACGACTATCTTCATTCCCATCATGCCGAATACGTCGGATAATACCGCTGCCGTATTTATAAAGTCGTCCAAGAGGGTGATTTCGTCGATAAAGACATACTTATACCCGCGACTACGAAGCGTGTTCAAATCCTTTGTCAGCTCGGACATCGTATCGGTTGTTTGGGCTTTGATGTAAGCCGTTTGCGCTATAGGTAATTCTCCGAGTAGTTGGAATATGAGTGTGGTTTTACCCGTTCTTCTAAGTCCGTAAAGTATACAGATTTTACCGACATAATCACCGAATAGGAATTTTTTAATGAGTTCGTAGCAATCTCTCTTTTCGTATGCGGAAACTGCGTCGTAAAGGGAGTTGAGAGCGGTGCCCGTTACGACGTTTGTGCGGAACTCGGTAGGCAAACTCGACGGATTAAAATTTCCGTCGGAAGAGTAACTTTCCAGTTGTTTATAGATGGCGTTAAAGCGTGCGGAGTTTGTATTGGCTTTGCCGTTTTCGTAGTTTTGATAATTCCTCACGGTCATACCGAGGATTTTTGCACATTCGGTTTGAGTTAAACCTTTTTGGATTCTCAATTCTTTAAGCGTCATAAGCGTTACCTCGAACATATTATAACACGTACATAGGAATAATACAATTGCTATTTCGTGTTTTCTTCGTGTTTTCTTCGTGTTTCTTTCGTGTTTTCTTCGTCTTTTTTTTCGTGTCGGGTGGGATTTATGTGATTGGAGGCACAAAAAAGAGCTCGGAAACGAGCTCTTTAATTTACGACGGGTAACGGTTGAGAGTGTTATTCTTCGACGATCGCGTTATGAATAAACTCTTTGGATTCTTTAAGGCAGTTTTGAGCTTCTTTCATATAAATCAAGAGGAAGAAGCAATGGAAACAGTTAAAGAACGAAGTCGCGTGGTAGTGTTTGTGTTTGATTCCGAGCTCTTTGAGTCTTGCGAGCATTTGAGGGTGCTGGGTGCTTGTGAAGAAGTCGAGAGCGCCGGATATAACCATCGTTTCGGGGAAGTCCGAAGTCATGTAAGGCATCGGATTGAGATACTTATAATAGGGTGACGCGTTTACGTCTTTTAAGCGTTTACTGCCGGTGAGCTGTTTAATCATTACGTCGGCAACGGGAATGCGCAAGATGAATGCGTCGAAATCGTATACACCGCTGTAAAGGAGAGCTGCGCGGAATTTTATCGGAAGTTCGCCAAGTCCCAAAGCTTCGCGGAGCTCGTCCGACACGGTAGCCGTTGCGATAAGAGAGGCAAGGTGTGCGCCTGCAGAGTCGCCGGAAACGAAGACGTTATTCAAATCGAGGTTGTATTTTTCGGCATTTGCGTAAATCCAGCGCACGCACTCGGCAACGTCGCGAATGCAATCGGGGTAGACGTAATCGGGAGCGAGGGAGTAGTCGGGGTTGACGACAAAAAGACCGGCGTCCGCCATTTGGAGAGCGTATCCGCGACGGAAGCGTTTGTCGCCGACAATCCAACCGCCGCCGTGAATGTTGAGGAGGACGGGATATTTTTTATCCGAGTATTTTTTGTCGTAATAAACGTCGAGTTTGGTGACATCGGGTTTGGCGTCCGCAAAAATTATATCCGTTTCAACGGTTACTTCCGGGTAGTCGAGCATATTGCATCTACGGTTTTTGAGAACGTCGTCGAGATAAAATACTTTACCGAGCAGTGACATGGTTATCTCCTGTAAGTTTTATTGACTATACTATTATACTCCGTATGCGAACGAGTTTCAAGAGTGATTTGGAATTTTTAGCCGAGAGCCATATCGAGAACCATCATAAGCGCGAATCCGAGAGCCACGCCGATAGTGCCGATGTTACTGTGTTCGCCTTCTTGCGCGTCGGGGATGAGCTCTTCGACTACGACGTATATCATAGCGCCCGCCGCAAACGAGAGTATGTAGGGGAGCACGGGCGTAACGAGAGCGGTAAGGAAAATGGTTATAAGCGCGGCGATGGGTTCGACAATGCCCGAAAGCATACCGTAGAGGAAGGCTTTGGGCTTATTCACGCCTTGGGTTACGAGAGGCGCGGAAACCGTTGCGCCCTCGGGGAAGTTTTGAACCGCGATACCGATTGCAAGAGATAATGCGCCGGCGGCGGTGATTACGGAGCTTCCTTCGAGCATGCCTGCGAGAACGACGCCGACAGCCATACCTTCGGGGATGTTGTGGAGGGTTACCGCAAGCACGAGCATAAGCGACTTGGTAAGCCCGGTGCGTTCTTTGGGAATGCCTTCGGGTTTGGTGGCGGTAACGTGAAGATGGGGGATTATCGTGTCGAGTAGCAGTAAGAAAGCTATACCCGCAAGGAATCCGACCAACGCGGGCACCCATTCGATTGTGCCTTGGGCTTTAGCCATTTCGATGGACGGGAGTATCAGCGACCAAATCGAAGCCGCCATCATAACGCCCGCGGCAAAACCTATAAGCGCACGTTGGAACTTGCGGTTCATTTGGTCTTTTACAAAGAATACGGTTACCGCGCCGAGCGTGGTCCCGAGAAATGGTATCGAAAGGCACAAAGCCACTTTTGCAATATCTGACATAGCAACTTCTCTTTATTGTATATTCCGCATTCGCGGTAACTATGATAAGATACCACAATATACTGAGAAATACAATAGTATTTAATAAAAAAAGACGTCCTTTCGGACGTCTACCGGTAACCTTATACCTCCGGATTACGATATGGTTTTAACTCTCCGACGAAAAATTATAATGATTACTCATTCCCTAAGAACAATAACATACCCTTAACCGTAAGTCATAATAGAAAAACGTTAACCTTTAACCTATAAAACCGATATACAGTAACGTGCTCTTTTAACTACTTTTAGCTATGTCTGCCGAAGGCAAACTTAATGTCGGAGAGAGGAACGACGTTAAACGTCGATTTTGTGCGTGAGGTTAGCGCGATCTATTGCCATTTGAAGCGCCGAGATTTTGGTTTCGAGAGCTTTGGCGTCGCGGAGTGCTTCTTTTACGTCGTAAGTGCACTCGGTATATTCGAGTACTCCGTTATACGTGATTTTTCTGGACTTTTGTTTTTCGCTTGCCATTTCGGAAAGAGTTTCCCAAGAGCGTTGGAGCTGGGCGAGATAAATAAGCCCTTCTGCGAGCGTCATATCGAAGCCGTCGAGCTTGGTGTTCGTGTTGGCTTTAGCGAGCAAAAAGCGAAGTCTACGGATTTCGTCATCGAGTTCATTTATTCGGTTGCGAGTTTCCGCATAATCGTATTCTACGCGTTCGGGCTCCTCATCTTCCTTGTATGAGATACCGGAGTTCTCTCTTTCGAATCTTAATACACGAGATTTTTCGTTTTCGAGTTCTTTGATTTTTTTCATTACTTCCACATTAAAAAGTTTCATATGTGCCTCCTTTAATCGTGTTGTTCCTTAAAAATTACGTTGCGTACCGAGCTATGTCCTTATTTGGCGTAAGAGTTGATTTTAGATATATCCGTTGACAAGGAACGGGTTTATATGTATACTTTTAGTGTTCGACTATAACGAAAGCCTCGATTCCCGTTGCGGAGGGATAGAGGGGCGGGGGTTAAGAGCGAACAAAGAGGTTCCGTTATGGAACGCAAATTCGGATATTTACAACGGTTGTCGGGCTTATTGCGCCCGGACGGCAAAACGCTTTTACTGTTGGTCGGTCTATATGCATTGCAAACGCTATGCTCTCTTTTTATGCCTTACGTCATGAGCAGTATCGTCGAGGAAGGCATCAGGAACTCCGATTTAAATTACGTTCTTATAAGTTGCGCTATAATGTGCGCGCTCTCTTTGGTCGCGCTCGCGCTTGCGCTTATCATAAATAAGATTTCTTCGGGTTGGACGGCGAGATTTACCGTTTCTTTCCGTCGTCGCATATTCGAAAAGGTCAATACTTTTTCGTCCGAGCAGTTTTCGGCTATAGGAACAGGCGGACTTATCACGCGTTCGACAGAGGACGCAAGCTGGATAGAGGATACCGTGGGAATGCTTGTGCCGGTTCTCGGCGGTGTGCCCGTAATTATGATAGGCGGAGTCGTGCTGGCGATGCTTTCCGACCTTATTCTTCCTCTCATCATCATAGGAGTAACGGTACCGGTTTTGGCGATTACGATTTTGATTGTTTCCAAGATGAGTACGCTTTGGGATAAATCCGAAAAATACGTCGACGAGCAGAACAGAATAATGCGCGAACGTTTTTCGGGCGTCAGAGTGATTAGGGCTTTCGACAGGGAAGCATACGAGCACGAGCGCACCAAAACTGCAACTCTCAATATGTGCAGAAGCTTTATAAAAGCCAACGTTCTCGGCGGTATGATACAGCCCATAGCGGAGCTTATACTTAATCTTGCGACCGTCGCGGTAATTTACGTGGGTGCGGTAAGACTCGAATCGAGCGACGCGCTCCGAGTGGGCGATGTCGTTGCGACGATACAGTACATTGCCCTCATTATAAACGCGATACTTACGATTTCCTGGACGATTTCGCTTATTCCTCGCGACAAAATATGTTTAAGGCGCATATTCGAGATTTTGGATACGCCGACGAATCCCGACGAAGCTCTGTCCGACGGTAGGAAGCTTAAAGGCGCACTCTGTATGAAGAACGTTTCGTTCAGATACCCGGGAGCTCAGGCGAACGCCATCGAGGCGGTTGATTTAGATATTGCGGACGGCGAAATCGTGGGCATTATCGGCGGAATAGGTAGCGGAAAAACCACTCTTGCCAAGCTTATACTCGATTTTTACAAGCCGACGGAAGGCAGTATTTCTTTGGGCGGTGAGGATTATTCGGATATCCCCGCCGGGACTGTCAGAGAGAATGTCGCGATAGCCCTACAAAAGAGTATGATATTTGAAGGCAGTGTAAAAGAAAACGTGCTTATGGGCAACAAAGACGCAACCGATGAGGAAGTGTTCAACGCCATCGACGTTGCTCAAATGAGCGGATTTTTGGCGTCGCACCCCGAGGGCGCGGACTATATGCTAAAACAAGCCGGCACGAACATAAGCGGTGGACAGAAACAACGTCTTAACATAGCGCGTACGATGTTGAAGCCTGCGTCGGTCTATATTTTCGACGACAGTTTTTCGGCTCTCGACTATATGACGGAAAGCGCGCTGAGAAAAGCCTTGAACGCGTATCTGAAAGGAAAAACGCAGATAATAATCACTCAACGTTCGGCAACGGCGATGCGTTGCGACAAAGTTTACGTAATGGACGGCGGAAGAGTGGCGGGAGCCGGAACGCACGAAGAACTTTTACGGACGTGCGCGGTTTACAGAGAGATTTACGAGTCCCAACTCGGAGGTAACGGTAATGTGTAAGAAGAATAAAGAAAAAAGAGATTATTCCGTTCCCGAAACCGTTTTGCGACTTGTCAAGGACCTCAAACCGATAAGCGGATACCTTGTGTTTATATCGTTCGCGTGCGCTTTATCGGTAGCTCTCGGAGTGCTTGCGCCAAAGTATGTCGGAGATATGACGGACGTTATGTACGCATACGGAACAAGCGGATTTATGGATTTCGGATTCTTGTCGGAAACAGCCGTAAAGCTTGTGATAGTGTACGTGTTGTCTGCAATTCTTTCGACGGTAACGGTTGCGGTAATGCAACACATAGGCTCGCGTTACTATACTTACGAAATGCGTTCGAGAATCAGCGCAAAGCTAATTAGGTTACCCGTAAGCTATATTGACGGTACCGCAAACGGCGAATTGCTGTCGAGGATGATGGACGACGTTTCAGGGATGAGCGGTTCGATAAGCGTAATAATCGAAACGGTGATAAACGGAGTTTTGCGCATAATAGCAATATCCGTCGCGTTGTTTTTGATACACCCCGCGATGGCGATTGCGGTAATAGCGTTCGTGCCGATATCGGTAATTCTTTCTGCGATTATTTCAAAAAAGAGCGAAGACAGTTGGCACGCGTTCAGAGAAGCGAACGGTAAATTCAAAGCGTTTGTCGAAGAGGATTACTCGGGATTCGATACCGTCAAAGCGTTCAATATGGAAGAACGTCAAAAGAAAATCGGCAGGGAGCTTACCGACGTCTATGCCGAAAAACAACGTAAGAGCTCGTATCTTTCGGGACTGGTACAGCCGATTATAGCGTTTACGGACAACATTGCGTACGTACTCGTTTGCGTACTCGGCGGGTTGTTCGCCATTCGCGGAGAGATAAGCGTCGGTATGGTGATAGAGGTAATACTTTACGCAAAAATGTTTGCGGGACCTCTCGAGAGTATCGCGTCCGGCATGAGTATGGTGCAGGACACATTGGTATGCGCTTCGAGAGTATATAAACTGCTCGATTCCGAAGAAATGTCGGAGCCCGAAGAACGGCTCGAACCCGTCGGCAAAGGCGACGTCGAACTCACGAACGTTTGCTTTTCCTACGATAAGGACAAGCCTCTCATTAAGAATTTGAACGTCAAGGTCAAGGCGGGACAGAAAGTCGCCATAGTCGGACCGACAGGCGGAGGAAAAACGACGATAGTCAATCTTCTGATGAGGTTTTACGATATAGATTCGGGCACTATAACCATAGACGGCACGGATATCTATAAGATGGATCGCGCGAGGCTGAGATCGGAATTCGCGATGGTGTTACAGGATACTTGGCTTTTTAACGGCACCGTATTCCAAAACATCGCGTACGGCAAGGACGGAGCCACTCTCGAAGAAGTCAAAGAAGCCACGCGCAAGGCGCGTATCGACGGCTTTATAGAGGCTCTTCCCGACGGGTACGACACCGTCATAAACGAGGAAAGTACCAACATCAGCGGAGGGCAGAAGCAACTTTTGACTATTGCGAGGAGTTTTCTTGCCGACCGCAAGATGCTCATTCTCGACGAAGCGACGAGTAATGTCGATACGCGAACCGAACTTCTGATCCAAAAGAGTATGGACGAACTTTTAGAGGGTAGAACGTCGTTTGTCATAGCGCACAGGCTTTCCACAATCGTCAATGCCGACGTCATACTCGTAGTCAATGACGGTGAAATCGTCGAGCAGGGTACTCATTCCGAATTGATGGGCAGAGATTCGTTCTATAAAAAGATATATCGTAGCCAGTACGACGTTTTGGCGTAGTCTTCAAAAAGAGTACCGTTTTTCTAAAGCGGGTTTACAAAAGCCTGCTTATAATGTATAATATAGCGTAGCAACATCAATTGAGCGGAGGTTATATAACAATGGCAGAACAAAAAAACGTATATAAAGCATATCAAGCCTTCAAAAAATACTTGGACAGCATTGACTGGGAATACTATTCGAAAGAAGACAACGACGAAAGATACACCATCGAAACGGCAACGAAAGGCGACGATTTTGCTATCCATCTTTTCTTTAACTTTATTGTAAAACCCGAGGTTATATACGTTTCATCCCCGATGCCGTATAAAATTCCCGCCGAGAAACGTGCGGAAATAGCTATCGCCGTAAACATTGCAAACTACAAGCTCAGAGAGGGATGTTTCGACTATAATATCGAGAACGGCGCGATTTCTTTCCGGCTCACGCAAAGCATTAGGGGCGGAGCCACAATAAACAAAGAGATTTGCGAAAGCCTTTTGGGATTGGTGGTATCGACCGTTGAGAATTATGACGATAAATTCGATATGATATCCAAGGGCAAGATGACACTTAAAGAACTCAAGGATTAGTAAATACCGATAATAAAAACGCGCAACCGATGAGTTGCGCGTTTTTTTGTCGTAAAATTTTAGGTATGTAGGTTTCGTTTGAGCTCGGAAAGCAGTGGCTTCGAGTAGAATATTACAGTCGAAACGAATACCGATCCGCCGGCTATTGCCGTTATCAAAGCAAAAACGCGAGATTCGGTATCGGCGATTGCGGTAATCACGTAGGGCAATACCGAAAGTAGCGCGATACTTATAAGGTTCAAAATGAATTTATTCGGTTTTTTGTAATTGATGAGTAGGAATACGCCTATCATCAGCGTTGATACGAGATAAATCGTCGGAAGAATGTATTCCACTATAATGCGAGGCTCGGGGAGCACCGTGCGAGTAGTGAAAAACACTACCGTCAATAAAAGTGCCTGTCCCGTTACTTTTTGCGGGAAATACTCGTTCTTTTTGATTGTTACTTTCAAGAAAACGTAAAAATAGAGAAGCAGTGCCGAGATTATCCAAGCGATTTTTACGTGTCCGTTGATAATCAATTCCGTGGCGACGGACGCGACGATGACGTTTAACGCGACTATAATATATATTATGTCAAACAAGCTGGTCCTAAGCGGTTGTAACTTGGCGCGCTTGGGGAAAGCCGGTTCCATTTTCTTTATTTGCGCAGGCGACGTGCCCGCCGCGATTAAATCGGTATGACACAGCGGGCAGACGGTAGTCTTGGTCGAGATATTGACTTTGCAATAGGGACACCTGAGCATTTTATTTGTTAGGCACCGCTTTTGCGCCGTCTTTGGTGTCGATGACGTTAAAGCCGAGAGAAGCGATTTTAGCGCGGATTTGGTCGGCGAGAGCGAAGTTTCTGGCGCGTTTTGCCTCGGCGCGTTCTTCGATTAAAGCCTTGACTTCCTCGGGTACTTCGACTTCGGGTTCGGAAGATTTGAGTTCGGGCGTTTTGGCGAGGTCGAGTCCGAATACCTTGTCGAAATAGACGGCGAGTTCGTAAATATCCTTGGATTTAGGTTCCTTAATTGCGGTAAAGAGAATCCCTAACGCGAGAGGAACGTTAATATCGTCCTCGATTGCTTCGATAAACTCCGCCTTGTAAGCGTCGAGTTTTTCTTTGGAAGTAGCGGTGTTCGACGCACGATGTTGCGCAAGCGCTTCCATAAGACGGGCACGCGATGTTTTGGCACCTTCTATTCCCGGGAAGGTGAAATTGAGTTTCTTACGGTAGTGGGTGTTAAGGCAGAAGAAACGGAAGTCGAGAGCGGAATATCCCTTTTGTTCGAGGTCGGCTATAGTGTAGGTGTTTCCGAGGCTCTTGCTCATTTTTCCGCCGTCGACCATCATAAATTCGCCGTGCATCCAGTAGTTGACGCTCTGCTTTCCGGTGAGAGCTTCGTTCTGCGCGATTTCGTTTTCGTGGTGAATCGGAATGTGGTCCACACCGCCGGTGTGTATGTCGAATACTTTACCGAGGTACTTTTGGCTCATTGCCGAGCACTCGATATGCCAGCCGGGGTATCCCATGCCCCACGGGCTTTCCCATTGCATTATGTGTAGGGGATCTGCCTTTTTCCAAAGAGCGAAGTCGGCGGGATGACGCTTTTCGCTATTGACTTCGACGCGCGCGCCTGCAAGCTGATCGTCGAGGTTGGCGCGAGAAAGGCAACCGTAGCGGGGGAATTTGCTTATATCGAAATAAATGCCGTCCGACGTTTCGTAGCTGTAACCCGCCGATTCGAGAGCCAATACGTACTTAATCATATCGTCGATGTGGTCGGTGGCTTTTGCGATGATTTCGGGCTTGCCGATGTTGAGTTTTGCGAGGTCTGTAAAGAATATATCGGAATAGAATTTGGCTATTTCCCAAGGCGTTTTGTTTTGTTCTCTGCTTGCGACAGCCATTTTGTCTTCGCCGTCGTCAGAGTCCGCCATGAGATGTCCGACGTCCGTAATGTTCATTGCGCCTTTGATTTTGTAGCCTTCGAGTTTGAGGGTACGGCGTACGAGATCCATAAATACATACGTGCGGAGATTGCCTATATGAGCATAGTTATAGACGGTGGGTCCGCAAGAGTACATTGTTACGAGGTTTTCGCGAATGGGCTTAAAATCTTCTTTTGTTCTTGTTAACGTATTGTAAAAACGTAACATTAGTCATCGTTCTCCTTTGAGTAGAGTGTCGTTTTGGCTCTTTTGCTCCCTAACGGTAGAGAGCGTCATATTTTTTTCCGAATCTACGGACTATTTTACCCGGGATACCTACGATGGTGCAGTCGGAGGGCACGTCTTTTAGGACGACGGAGCCTGCGCCGATTTTGACGTTGTCGCCGATTTTTACGGGTCCGAGTATCTTGGCTCCCGCCGATATCATGACGTTGTTTCCGACAGTCGGGTGGCGTTTTCCGGTTTCTTTGCCGGTGCCTCCGAGGGTTACTCCTTGATATATAACCACGTCGTTGCCTATTTCGGCGGTTTCTCCGATGACGACTCCTGCGCCGTGGTCGATAAAAAGCCCCGAGCCTATTTTTGCCCCGGGGTGGATTTCTATACCCGTTTTATGCCTTGCACGTTGGCTTATGACGCGCGCGATAAGATATAATCCGTGTTCGTACAATCTGTGTGCGATACGGTAACAAAACAGAGCTCTTATGCCCGGGTAAGTCAGCAGGATTTCAAGAGTACTACGGGCGGCGGGGTCCTTTTGACGGCACGCCCGCACGTCCGATTTGAGATTGTCAAGCATATATAATATTTATGCGGGGACTGAGAGTTTTGCCCCCGCATAAATTATCTTGCCGGATATTTCCCCGATGAAGGCGAGCGCGAACCCGCTTTGGCGATTTTGCCTTTGGTTTTCTTTTCCGCTCTGGGATCTCCGGGTTGACCCGCCTTGGTGGGCTTGCTGTTACCCGCATAGGTATGAGGCTTGTTGCCCTTCGGAACGTAAGCGACGGTTTGAGCGGGACGGTTACGGAAGAAGAACGGAAGGAGGATCGTTACAAACGGGAGCACGAGAAGGATGGGGAACATCATATTGAATACGATGTTGATGCCTGCTCCGCCACGGAAGTCGGTAAAGCTCGTCGTAAAGTAATTGGAAAGAGCCGTCGAAACGCCTTCGCTCGAAAGTTCGGTAAGTTCAAGGAACGCGGGACACAGTAGCGTCAAAATACCGCATATCAATATGAACAAGGGAATGACGTGGACGCGCCTCGAAGTGTAGCTGAACAATCTGCCGATGTTGATGAGTATCTCGATTACGCAGAGGATTATGGTAAGGCAGAGGAAAACGATAGTGCCGTAAGTGGCTATATGTTTTACTATCTTCAATCCGTCGTAATCGCCGTTCTCGTCCTTTTCGATTTTGATATCGTCGGCGCGGTCGCGCATATAGCGGAGGTAATACCAGCTCTTGCCTTGCATCGCGTCGAGATTTTCGATGATGTCGATACGGTCTTCGCTGAGCATAGGCGTACGGAAGAGCGCTTTAACGACGTCAAACACGGTGATGTCGATAGCCACCATTCCGAGGTCTTCGCAGAGCCAAACGCTTTCAGGCTCGGTGTAGTCGTCGTAATGGAACTTTTCGCCCTGAACGAGTTCGTATTCGACGTAGTCGTAAATACCCTTAGGCCAATCGCCGTCGTTGGGGACTTGGAAGTCCAGCACGCCTTTTTCCAGTTTGATGTAGCCGATGGAAGAAAGCGACATATACGTGTCGTCGGTGCTGAGCGAAAGCTCGATGTTCGAGAGGGTGTCCGTCGAAATGAAAGCGGAGCTCAAAAGAACGCCGAGGAACGCGATGATAAGAATCAAAGAAATTATCGGACACAGCGCGCCGAAATAGCGCGTGCGAGAGAAGTAGGCGTCGAAGTCGAAGTTGACGTCGGCGTACGCGTCGGCGTATTTACCGAGTTTCTTTTCTCTTTTATTGCGTTCGGCGGTGTTGTAAAGACTATGCGACTTTAATTCCTGCGCGAGGATATTGGGGTCGTAGTCACTGCGCTCCACCTTGTCGAGAAGCTCTTTGTACTGTTTGCGTCTTGCTTTGAGCCTTGCGCGGGCATAGGGCGAATCGCATTCTTTGATGTCGTACCTGAGCTCTGCAATTTTGCGTTTGAGCAAGTCGATGAGGACGGCTTCGTCGTGCTCTGTCCAGCTTGCCGTAAACATTTTTGCCGTAGTTAAGGGTGCTTGTGCCATTTTACTCTCCTATAGCGTGCGTACGTAAACGCGCGTACGCGGATACACTTATAAACAGTATACAATAACTTAAACGCTATTTCAAGACTATATCAAAAAATTTCAAAAATTTCCGTTAAATTTTCCGTCGAGTGTCGTGCGGAGTGCCTCCGTATAAACTTAAGACCGCCTTTTCGGCGGTCTTAAGGGATTGCTTAGACGTTAAAGCGGAACAAGACGACGTCGCCTTCGCGCATTACGTAGTCCTTGCCTTCGCTTCGGACCTTACCGCGTTCTTTTGCGACGTTGAACGAACCGCATTCCAAAAGCGTGTCGCAATCGACAATTTCCGCGCGAATGAAACCGCGTTCGAAATCGGTATGTATTTTGCCTGCCGCTTGCGGAGCTTTGGTGCCGACAGGTATCGTCCAGGCGCGGGTTTCTTTTTCGCCGGCGGTAAGGAAGCTCATAAGCCCCAAAAGACGATAGGAGCTCTTTATGAGTTGGTCAAGACCGGAGCAGGAAATGCCGAGTTCGGACATGAACAATTCGCGCTCGTCTTCGGGCATCGAACGGAGCTCGGCTTCGGTTTCGGCACAGAGCACGATGACCTCACTGCCTTCTTTTTCCGCGTGGGCTTTTACCTCTTTGACCATATCGTTGTCGGGGTCGTCGCCGTCCGAAACGTTCGCGCAGTAGATAACTTTTTTGGTTGTCAAAAGATAAAGGCTGTCGACGTATTCTTTTTCTTCGGGGGTGAGTTCGACCGTCCTTGCGCACTTGCCCGCGGACAGCGCGTCAAATACTTTTTGCTGTATTTCAAGCTCTGCAAGATACTTTTTGTCCCCGCCTTTCATTGCCGTGCGAGTTTTGTCCATACGGCGAGTTAAGGTATCCAAATCCGAGAGTATGAGTTCCAAATCTATCGTTTCGATGTCGCGAAGAGGAGATATGCTTCCGTCAACGTGAGTGATGTTTTCGTTTTGGAAACAGCGTACGACGTGTACGAGCGCGTCTACCTCTCTGATGTGGGAAAGGAACTTGTTGCCGAGTCCTTCGCCTTTGCTTGCGCCCTTGACGAGTCCCGCGATGTCCACGAATTCTATTGTCGTGTAAACTATGCGTTTGCAGTTGTAAAGAGATGCGAGTTTAGGCAGTCTTTCGTCCGGGACCTGAACTATTCCGACGTTCGGTTCGATCGTGCAGAAAGGGTAGTTTGCGACTTCCGCTTTTGCCGAAGTCAACGCGTTGAAGAGTGTGCTTTTGCCTACGTTTGGTAAGCCGAGAATACCGAGTTTCATTTTGCTCCTTTATTCGCCCTTTCGGGTTAAGTAGATCTTTTTAAGTTTGCTTTTTGCCGTCGTCAAGGCGTTGTCGACGGACTTGATGTTTATGCCGAGTTTTTCGGCTATCGCGGGATAGGGGTAGCCTTCGAGATAGAGTTCCAATACCGAGTACTGCTTTTTTGAGAGTACGGCGCGCGTTTGTTCGTAAAACTTGTTATCGTCGTCTTCGCTGATATAGGCGGCGAGGGGGTCGTTTGAGGCAAGTGCGTCGGCATATTTTTCTTCGGCGCTGTCGTCGAAAACTATCGAGTCGGCGGTGTTCAGTACGACGTTTTTATTGCTGTTGTACGCGCGCATTACGTCTTTTACTTTGTTCGCGATGCAAGCCGTCGCAAAAACGATGAACGGTTTGCCTTTTTCGGTCGAGTAGCCGTATACCGCGTTGATGAACCCGAGGGTGCCTTCTTGTATGAGGTCGTTGGAATCTCCTCCGCTACGGATTTGATATTTTAAGGACTGCTTGCGTATCAAACCGCGGTAACGCACGATGAGAGCTTCCAGCGCGACGGAGTTCCCGTTTTTTGCAAGAGCGATGAGCTCGTCGTCGGACATTTCGCCAGTCGGACGGCTGTTTAGAGTTAATTCAGACATAAATTCCTCCTTTGTAAATTTATTTATTGCGTTGGCGCACGGCTTCGTAGGTAACTATTCCGCACGCAACGGACGCGTTGAGCGAGTTGACTTTACCCAAAAGGGGTATCGAAATAACGCCGTCGCACAGTTTGCGAGTGAGTTCGTGTACGCCGAAGCCCTCGCTTCCTATGACGATTGCCACGTCGCCTTCGAGGTTGACCCTATACATAGGTTCTCCGTCCATATCCGCCGCGAAAACGAAAACGCCGACGCTCTTAAGATAACGTATCGCGTCGTTCATATTGCCGACTTTGGCGACTTTGACGTGGGCGGAAGCGCCCGCGCTTACTCTTACGACGGTATCCGATACGCCGACACCGCGACGTTTGGGGACGACTACGCCGGAAGCTCCGGCACAATCTGCAACGCGGATTACCGCGCCGAGGTTATGAGGATCTTCGACGCCGTCCAAAAGAATGAGCAGGAGGTCTTTGCCCTCCGCGCGAGTGTCGTTTACGATGTCTTCGAGTTCGAAGTATTTGTACTCCGTCGTAACAGCCAAAACGCCTTGATGTTTGCCGGTGGGGCTCATCTTGTCGAGGACCTCTTTTTCGGCAAAAGTAACCTTGACGCCGGACTTGCGCGCGGTGGCTACAATGCGATTGACGGGCTCGGAAAAGTCGCCCTTTCTTACGTATAAATTTTCGACCGTTGTTTCGGAAGAGAGTGCTTCCATTACGGCGTTTCTGCCTTCGATTATCATTTTTAATTCCTCTCAAATATATCGTTTCGGGTATCCGAATTGTGAGTTTCAGATACCGTCAGTGTGGTTATATGCATAGTCCAAAATTTCCTGCAATCGCTCCGAGCGACCGGTGAGATAGAGGTAACCGATGAGCCCCTCGAACCCCGACGCGAGTTTGTAGTCGACGGCGGAAGCGTGTTTTGCCATGGTGTTTTGTCTTGCGTTGCGACAGCGTTTGAAGACGCTTTCCTCTTCTTCCGTAAATATCGGTTCGGCGTTTTTGACGGCTTGCGCTTGCGCCGAGGCGTTGACTTCTTTGGACGCGAGTACGTGGAGAAGTCCCGTTTTGGCGTCGGACTCTTCGGTAAGGCGGGTGCGAACGTAAAGCGTTTGCACCGCGTCGCCTATGAACGATAGCGCGGTGGGCGTCATCCTGCCTGCTTTTTCGGCGGATACGGCTTCGGGAATTACGGGAACAGAGAATTTTTCCATTCAATCATTATAGCACTTATCGCAAGCAAACACAAGGGAAATAAAAAAGACGTCGAATTTGACCGTTTTCGCGTAGCGCGCGGAATGCGCGCAAAATAAAACTTGACAAATATATTAAAGCGGTGTATGCTTTTTATAAGTATGCGCGTATGCGCTTTTAACGGAGTAATATGAAAAAGTTTCGCCTGACAATTTATCTGCTCGTATTAACGTTGCTCCTCACGGCAGGAGCTCTCATCGGTTGTACCTCGGACGGAGGAACTTCTTCCTCGGCAAAAGACGCCGCAACGTCGATACAGGTTGTCGAAACACACGTTTATCTTGCTCCGGAGGGCGATCCGAGCACGTATGCTTTGCAACCTACCGTTTTCCCGTTGGAAACGGCAAGTCAGGACGTTTACTACCGTTTGTCCGACTCCAAAGACAGAGAGTATCTCAACGTAAGCTCGGACGGTATTTTACAAGCAAAAAAACTCAAAACGGACGAAGAGGGTAACAACGTCGATATAGTCGTTCGCGTCATAAGCGCGGTTACTCCGTCCGTATACGTAGACGTTACGGTTACCATAGAAGTCGTGGCTGTCGAAAGAATTACTTTCTCTCCCCAAACCGTCATCGTCGAGTTGCAGTCCCCGGGCGTACAGCTTAGTCCCGTATTTTATCCGTCGCACGCGATTACCGGACGTAACGTTTCGTACTCGTCGGACGACAGAAGCATCGCTACCGTAAACTCCTCCGGTTTCGTAACTCCTCGCGGTATAGGTAAAGTCGCGATTTGGGTCAAAACTCCCGTTCAGGAAGCTTTCGGCACGCCCGTTACCGGCGTCGTATACGTCGACGTCAGATACTCCGAACTCAATTACAGAATGGATCTTACCTCGTCGCCGTCCACTCTCAATCAGATAGTCGGGCAAGCGGAAGAGATAAGCTTCGTTCTTAATAGGCTTAATTCGATTTGCGATCCTTCGCCGTCGATTACTTGGTACGTCAATACGTCCACGATAAACGAAGTCGGCGTCAAGGACAGCAAGATTTTGAACTACACCCCCTCGACGCTCCCCGCGGGCGAGTATTATATCAGGGCGGTGCTTTCCAACAACACTCAGCGCAAGGAACTCGTTTCCGATATGTTACGGATGTATAATCCCCTCGACGTCATAAACGCGGACATAATCAACGAGGAAAGCGAGTTCGCGGTAGGCGATATTGCCAAGATACTGGTAACTTTCGGCAGCGATAAGTATCCGCCGGAAAGCTATCGTTGGACAATAAACCGTCCGGACGGCAAGACCGAGTCGATAGACAAAGAGCGCGCGGAGCAAAATTCGTCGCTCGGCGTAGTAGGCGATTTGAATTACGCGTTCGATATGGCGGGCGTTTATACGATCACCGCGGAAGCCGTCGTAAAGGGCGGACTTTCGGGAGTGAAGAGTTCTCCCATAACGGTTACCGTCGGCGAAGCACCCGAAATCGTCGATTTATACAATCTCTACATTGACGGTATCGTTACCGACAACGGCTACGCGCCGACCGTCAACTGGGACGCTCTCCCGTACGCGACCGATTATTCCGTCGAGATACGCGTTGGCGGAGAGGACGGCGTCGTTCATTCGCTCAATTCCGTCGCTCAGCCGACGTCTTTTGGTGCAAATTATGTGATTATTCCCTCCGAAATTGCGGATTTCGATACCGATTTTGAAGTTCGCGTCAAAACCTCGGGCTATGCTTGGACGGAGACAATTAAATACGAAGCAAGCTCGATTACCGCCGACGTTTACGAATACTTTAACGTTTTAATAGGCGATTATAACGCGTACATCGCGAATGTCGAAGAACTCGGAACGCTATTGAACTATTTGTGCGTTTTCCGTCCCGACGAGCTCAAAGCGCCCAAGTCGGAAGACACGTACGAATTTACCGTGTATATTCCGTTTGCGTACGAAGACTTGCCCGAGGGCGTATATCCGGTAAACGATAGCGACGTTCCCTCGAGAGATGAGGTCTCTTACGTCAACGCATACGATCTTGTTATCGCGTCTATGCGCGCTTATGCCGAATCTTCGGCGTTCTCGCTCGGGTTCTCGTCTGCGGAAGTGCGCGGAGCCACTAAAATACAGATTAGATTCAACACGGACGTCGAGCCGTCCGTTATCACCGAATACGATGCCGTCGCGGACGCGGAATATAAATATTCAGACCCGGAATTTGCCGGAACCGCCGGCGGTACGGGCAGGGTAAGAGAACTTGCCGTGGACGCTTTGGAACGCGAAATTTCCGTAACGACAAGCAATCAATTATACTTTGCTATAGCCGAGGGCTACAAGCCCGTTCCCGTAGAGGGAAGCACTGCGGAACGCATATACGACAGCGCGCGCAACGTTATTTACGGCGTAACGACGTCGGAGATGAGCGCGACCGACAAAGCTCTCAATTTATACAGATGGCTTTCGCTCAACGTCGTTTACGATTACAAGCTTTCGGCGAGCGATAAGACGGATTTGGGCGACAATGAAGCTTTCTATCTCGAAGGCGTATTCGATAACGGTCTTGCCGTTTGTGACGGTATTGCAAAGGCGTACGCGATGTTACTGCGTATGGACGGCGTACCCGCTTACAAAGTGTGCGGAACAACGAACGACGGCATGGGACACGCTTGGAACAAAATGCTTATAGACGGCGGTTGGGTCGGCGCGGACGTTACTTGGAGCAATTACGGCGTTTCGATAGGCACCGACGTAGTCGAAAAATTAGAACTTTTAAGTTACGATTATTTTGCGGTTACTGACGAAGATCTCGATGTTTCGCATAACACCTACGGCATATATCCTTCCGCCGTAACGAGTGCCGGAAATTACGCTTACACTTTAAGTATCGGCAACGGTTACGACCTTATAACCGATTCCGACGCCGAACTCGAATACCAAGTATGCACCTACCTTAAAAAGTATGCGGAAGAGAACGGCGACGCGTGGATCGGACTGTCGGTTTCCGAAGACTATGTCGAGGCAAACGGCGGAGTACTCGGCGGTGCGTACGGTGAAATCAATAATAAAATCGCTTCGTATGCAATCGAAGGCTATGTCGCGGAAACATACAGAAACGGCAACATAATTTACGTAAGACTCAAAAGGAGCTGAAAATGGAATACAAAATAGGCAGTTGTTTTTTAGGAAGAACGCTCGAACTCACCGATGGTAAAATCGAAATCGGCGTAACGCTTGACGTCGGACCGAGAATTATCAAACTCAACAAAATCGGTTCGGAGTCGATTATGTACGAAGACGTGGCGGAATCCGTTACGCGCGACGTTTCCGCAGAGTACGGAGAGGGCAAAATGTGGCGCATTTTCGGCGGGCACCGTATATGGTTGTCGCCCGAAGATAACACCACTTATTACCCCGATTGCACGCCCGTAGACTATGAAATTACGTCTGACGGCGCAATCTTTACCCCGAAAGCGTGGGAGGAAAGAGGCGTAGCGCCGAGTCTTGAAATAGTAATGCGCGGTAACGGCGAACTCGACGTCGTAATGCGTATGAAAAACATCGGCGGGGAAACGCGCAGACTTTGCGTGTGGGCGCTCACCGTCCTTAAAGTGGGAAGCGTGGTTACCGTGCCTCTCTCGACAGAGGATACGGGCTTCCTTGCCAACAGAAACATCGTACTTTGGCACTATAACGACGTTCACGACGAGAGATTTACTCTCGACAACGACAAGTTCGTTTTGCGCGGTACGCCCGACGCGGAGGGTCCGTTCAAGGTCGGTACTTGGCTCAAACACGTTAAGGCGGAGTACCGCTACAAGGATACTCTCTTTATAAAAGAAACGGAAGGACTCGCGGGGGACGCTCCCGACTTTTGTTGCAATATGGAAACTTACACCAACCGCTATATACACGAAGTCGAAACGCTTTCGCCCATACGCGACGTTGCGCCCGGTGAAACTCTCGTTCACGTCGAGAAGTGGACCGTAAGATAGTTTAATTTTGTTCGGAGGCTATATGCTGGACCGCGGATACGTACCGATGTATCTATATCAAAAACGTTTTTTAGAAGGTTTGTCGCATACCGCGCATAAACCTTTTGTTTTATCTCTCGAACGCGGAGAGGGCGAATACGAGAGATACGAAACCGCTCTTTACGCGGTCGGACACGAAGCCGAAAACCTCGAATATGCCGTTAAAATCGTCAAGACGATGCTCTGGGCATACGGCGGTTATAAGTTCTGTTTAGAGGGCGGAGAAGGCGTTTTAGAAGGGCTTAGAGAGATCTTTTCCGAGCACGGGGCACGGGCGTTCGATTATAACTTTATGCGCGACGTTTATCTTAAACCGCTTACGTTCGAAGTCGTCGGAGAGGGCGAAGCTCCGCTGACGGCGTGCAAGGCAAAACCGTCCGCACAAAACGCGACGGGCAGGAAAATCGGGTTCGACGCGGGTGGCTCGGATAGGAAGGTTACCGCGTGCATAAACGGCAGTTCGGTATACGAAAACGAGACAGTTTGGTTCCCCAAACTCAATAAAGACCCGTCTTATCACGAAGACGGTATTTGCGACAGCATAGACAAAGGGCTGGTTGCGTTGGGCGGAAAAGTAGACGCGATAGGAGTGTCTACCGCGGGCATTGTCGTAGACGGCGAAGTCAGGGTAGCATCCCTTTTCCGTCTTGTGCCGGACGAACTTCGCGAGAAGCGGATTCGCCCGATTTATCTTAATCTTTCAAAGAAATACGGGTGTCCCGTGGCTGTTGCCAACGACGGCGACGTAACGGCTCTTGCAGGTGCTCAGTCGCGCGGTCGCGGTAAGCTCATAGGCATGGCAATGGGCACGAGTCTTGCCGGCGGATACGTGGACGGAGATATGCGCATACGCGGTTGTCTTAACGAATTCGCGTTCGTGCCGGTGGACGCAAATCCCGAATCCGCGACGGACGAATGGAGCGGAGATAACGGCGTCGGAGTAATGTACCACTCTCAAGACGGCGTTATAAAGCTTGCGACGGAAGCGGGTATAGATATGAGCGGAGCGGATTCGCCCGCCGAAAAATTAAAGGTAGTGCAGTCGCTTGCCGAAAAAGAAGACGAACGCGCGGTAGCGGTGTTCGAGCGTATGGGCGACTACTTCGGATACACCGTGCTTTGGCTCAAACAATTTTACGAAGCCGACGCGGTTATGATGCTCGGAAGAGTAGCTTCCGGCAGGGGTGGCGACATACTGTTTGCGAGAGCGACGGAAGTCATAAAATCAGAAAACGAAGACGTCGAAATCGTGCTTCCGGACGAGATGTCCAGAAGGCTCGGTCAAAGCTATACGGCGTCCGGGTTAATATAAAGGAGAGCATATGAAACTCAATTCAAAAGCGGAAATCGTACACGGAAAAAAGCAAGTTTACACCGATTTGGTAGTATCTGCACATCAAGACGATATCGAGATTATGTGTCCCCAAGCGATAATTAAGGGATACCAAAGTGCGGAAAACGGAATGGTTGCGGTCGTTTGCACTGACGGTGCGGGAAGTCCTCGCGCAGGCGAATTCGCAACGATGACGGACGAAGAAATGAAGCGTGTTCGCAGGGTAGAGCAGATACGCGCGGCGGAAGTCGGCGACTACTCCGAACTCGTAATGCTCAACTATACGTCGTCGGAAATGAAAGACAGGGGAAATCCTTCTCCCGCAAACGACATCGCGGAAATTATCAAGGAATACCGTCCTCGCGTTATGCACATTCATAACCTTGCGGACAAGCACCCGACGCACGTCGGCACGGCGGTAAATTGCATTAAGGCAATACGTTCGCTCCCCAAAGAGCTTCGTCCCGAAAAGCTTTACGGTTGCGAAGTTTGGAGAGGTCTTGACTGGCTCGACGACGAAGAAAAAGTCGTATTCGACCTTACCGGATACGAAAAACTCATGCGCGAAGTGCTTGACGTTTACGTCAGCCAAATCGCGGGCGGAAAGGCGTATTGCACGGCGTCCATAGGCAGAAGATTCGCAAACGCTACGTACTCCGCAAGCCACGGTGTGGACGTTTGTGAGCTTGCGTCTTACGCGATGGATCTCACTCCTCTAATTGAGGACGACACCATAGATCCGCGCGAATTCATTCTTACAAAGATTCGCAAATTCGAGTCCGACCTCTTGATTTAGGGGCGGGTGCGAGGCGCGCGAAGGCGCCGAGCGGTTAAATAAAAGTAAATAGTCGGCGTTTTCGGACGCCGACTTTATTTTTTCACTTAAACTTCATAAAAATTTCTTTATACTTCACGGGGGAACGGGTTTCCACAACATATTGCGGTTTTCGGGTTCGAGGTACCCAATTTGTACCGCCCGATGTGTAGGTTGTGTGAACGTTACATTAAAATGCGCGTATAAAATATTATAAAAGACTATTGACAAAAAAATGCCGTCGTCGTAAAATAATTGCAGAGCGGAGCCGAGAAGTCGGTTCCGTTTTGAAATTTATTATTACGCGCGTAATACGCCGACGCGTAAAACGCCCGTAAACTCCACCACCTCACAAGGAGAAACACAATGAAAAAAGGTTTGATTTACAAGCTGGTGCTAGTGATTTTGATAGCCTCGCTTGCTCTTGTTCTCTTCGCTTGCTCGCCGAGAGAAGAAAGTCCGACCGATTCCGACGTCATAAGCGGTAACGATTCCGAAGTTGTCGAAGAAACGCGCCTCAGGGAGCGTATCAAAGACGATGACGCGAACAAGCTTATACAGACGGGCGTTGACAACAACCTCGAATACTACTCCGCTTCCGATAATCCGGAATGGTACATAATCGACATGACGATGGAGTATGAATCCGAGTATTTCTGGCTTGACTCCGAAGAGCTCGAAGACACGAGTTCGGCGTTCCAAATGGAACTCAAGGCGAATTTCAATCTTAAAGAGAATTCCAAGAGCCAGTTGTACTTGCAGGTTCGTAACGCGAACAGACAACCCGTATTCTGTGTTTACTACGCTTCCGGCTATACGTATGTAGTCGTCGGAACGCAAAAATACTATACGCCGGAACTCAACTTTACAGAGGTGGGTAAGTTGGTTTACGGAGCGTTGGCAGGTACCGATCTCAATTTGGTACAAGCATTGGGCGGTCTTATGTCGGGCGGTTCGACCGGCCTCGAATCTCTCTTAGGTAGCTATGCGAGCTTGCTTACCTTTGTCCCGTCCCTTATTTACCCTACGGGCAAAACAAACTCTTATTCGACAGTTTACAATTACGACGCCGTATCCGGCAAATATCTCAACCAAGACGTAAGCAGAACGATTAAACTCAACGACTTGCTCAATATGCTTTCGGGTAGCGGTATTTCCATTCCCGGCGTATTCTCGATATCTTTCGGAACGATCTGGGACCTTGTCGGACTCAACCTCGACCCCGTACTCGGACAGTTCCTCGGCTTCACTTTTGAAGATCTCGGCAACAAAGATTGGCCCAAGATGAACGCGTATCTTACCGCGCGCACGGAACTCGAAACCTTTACCAAGACGGACGACAACGGAATCGAATCCGTGGTTCAGGATTACGTTATGAAGGGTATCGGCATCGAGATCGGAACCACCGGCGACGTCGAGCAAACGCGTGAAAAATACGCGGGCTACACGCCTTCCGATATGGCTTCGGGCGAAAAGGTTGAAGAATACAGCATCAATATCGGTCTTACCCCCATAATGATGTATGCAAGCGACGAGCCTTTGAGTATCAACTTCGGCGGACTCGGACTTAACGAAAGCGGACGTAAAGACACTTATACCGAAGGCGGTCTCGGCAACATAGCTCTCGGAGCTACAATGTACGTCGAAAACGACGCCAACGGCAAGATAACCCTCAACTCTATTTTGGGCGAAGCATTCGATTTGAACCTCGGCGCTCTCGGCGATATGGCAATAGATTTCCCGTACGCCGCTCGTTACGCACTCGGTCTTGACGTAAAAGTCGCTCTCGACTTCTTCGACGCTCAAAAAACTCAACTCGAATTGACGATATCGTTTAACGATACGCCTCTCATCCGCGCGTTTATAGACGGCACCGACTTGTATCTCAACTTCGACGATATGCAAGCGTATTCGGGAGCCGTAATCCCCAAACTCAAACTCAGCGGTTTCAGCATAAACGGTATGCTCGGAGGCATACTCGAATCGGCAAGACCGTATCTCGACCCGAACTATACTGCGTCTACAATTCAAAATATGTCTTCGTCCGCACGTAACGAAGAGGGCGACGGCACCGAAGAAGGCTCGTCCGTAGACGTCATGGCAATAATCAAGGTAGTCCTCGACAACCTCGTATTGCCGGGAAGAGGCGACTACCGCGTAGACGCAAACGGCGAAATCGAACGCGACGCGGACGGCAACCCCGTTCCCAACGATTGGGTAATATCCCTTAATCTCGACAACAAAGCGTTGACCGAGATATTCGGCATGATTACTCCCGTAAACGGCGATTTGGGCGAAGATCTTTGCATAAACCTCTCGTTCGTTCAACAGCTCGAGTTCCTCAGCACGATAGCGCTTAACGTCGATATAACCGATTCCGTAAGACTCGGACTTACGTTCGACAATATCTCCTACCTCAGCGAACCCGACTGGGATAACTACGAAATGATCGACACCGCGGAAAAACGCGAAGCGTACACCGATATGTCGATATTCAAGACCGGCGAAGACTACACCTACGTCAACACCAAGTACAGCGTGTTTATGCAAGGTTCGGTAAATCTCGGTATGAACCAGTCTACCGAAGAGGGTATCGACCTCGGCGGACTCATCGGACAGTTCATCGACGGATTGTTGCTTTCCATCAACATCGAAAGAGGCAAGGACCTCAAATTCGAGTACAGATTGGAAGCTAATACCAACCTCCTCGACTTATCGACGACAACCCTCAAACTCAGCGTATTCCACACCGATCCTCTTACCAAGAAGGAAACCGTGTACATACGCATATTCTATATGGGCACGGACGATACGTTATATATCGACCTCAAAGACCTCAAACTTCTTTCCGACCAAATCAACGGTTTGAGTTCGCTCGGCGACCTGCCTCGTCTTAAATACGAAAATCTCGGTTTGAAAGACATGCTCCAAGGTCTTGACATAGCCGGCGCGATAAGCGGAATCGTTACGAACGGCGGGCAAAACGCTCCGCGTTCTCTGACGGTTGACACGTCCGACCCCGATTTCTTGGCCAAAACGCGCGACTCCATAGTCGGATTGCTTTACGCATTCAATACGATTGGCGGTTACGAAGGATTCCTCGGCAATCCCGCCGAAAGCATCGTCAACGCGTTTAACGCGCTTTACGGCGAAGAGGGCGACGGTTCAGAGGGCGACGGCTCCGAAGGCACCGACGACGGCGGTATCGACATTATGGCGATAGTGGCGGCGGCACTCGAAGGCGTTACGATAGACGATATAGCGGGAACACTCTCGATTAACGTCGCGGCGAACGTTTTGAGCGCGGTTATGACCATTCTCCTCGCTCCCGTCGACGAGTTCGGTAATCCCGCGACAATAGATATGCCTCTCGTACACGCATATGTCCAACTCAAGTTCATCAATTTCGATTTCGATACCGAAGAGCTTCCCGAAGACGGCTATGCGACGATATTCCTTGCCATTCGCGACAGCGGTGACGAAAATCTCGACGCGGTTTACCTCAAAGTCGATTTAATCAAGGACCTCGGCGTGCGCGTAGGACATCTCAACCTCTACTCCGACATTTCCGAAACGAACTATACCGGTTCGTTCGAAACGATACAGGAGTTCCTCGACGGTCTTACCATAGGTCTTCGTATGAAGGGTCATTTCGACTTGACCGTTCAAAACGAGCCTCAATATAAGGTAGACGACTCCGGCGAATACATCCTCGACGAAAACGGCAATAAGATACCTCTCCTCGACGAAGAGGGCAATATCATATACAAGAAAATCGAAGAGTATACCAACGATTATCTCAACGGAATGCTTTCGGGTCTTATTTCGGGACTCGGTCTCAAGATAAACACCGCGGACTTTGGCGTTGGCATAGGATTTGAACTCGTTGCCAAGATTTCTCTCGCGGGCGCATTGAAGATAGACGGCTCCGAAGCGGCGGATCTCATGGAAGTCTTGCTCGGAAGCTCCGAAATAATGGTTCGTCTTTACGACAGCAGAGAAGAGGACAACCCCTCGATTGTAGCTATCTACCTTAAAGACGGCAACGTATACGTCGATCTTTCTTACTTCGAAATGCCCAGCATAGGCATAACGGACATTTCCAAGCTCATCGACGATATCGGCGATCTTACCGGCTCGAACGCCGCCGACGCGGAAAAGGCTAAGACCGCTCCCGCAAACCTCCTCCACCTCGACAGAGTGGCTCAATACGCCAACACCGCAAATCCCGAAGCCGTCGCATTGCAGTTGATGCTCTCGCCCGACGCTTTGACGATTAACCTTACCAAAGACGCGATAGCGAGCCTTATAGGCTTACTCTTGAATACCGAACTTCCGATTGAAATACAGGATACCAACCTCGAACTCGGATACGGCGACGACGGTATCACGCTCGAACTCGATACCGGTGTCGAAATATTCAACCTCTCTATGGGCGCAAACGACCTCTTCTTAGCCGTTACGCCCGAAGACCTTGAAAGCCTCGAATTCGAAGTGAACATTCCGTCCGACGTAGACTTCTATATGACCGAAGACGGTATGCCGTTAAGCGTATACCTCGAACTCGGCGGTTACCTTGCGATATACAGCGAACCTCTCGAAGATCAAGACGCCAACATCATCGACTTGGCTCCGGCGCTCAGCGGTATTTTACCCGGTGTGGAACTCAGTGCGCTCATAGAGTTCTTGGGTCTTGTGGACAGCTCGCTGTTCTTCGATATACGCGCAAGCGTCAATATCAACGAAATAGTTAACATCGTCAATAACGGATTCGATTTTGCCGGAATCGAGCAGACGGCACTCGCAATAACCTTTAAGACTTACGCGAGCAACGACCCGGGCGATGTGGACGCCAACGGCGAACGCAACAAGAGAAACGTCATCGAACTCTATTATATCGACGGCGACATTTACGCATATATGGATACGACGATGATAGAACTTCATCGTATCTACATCCCCGACGCCAACGAAATTCTTGCAGACCTCATCAAGAGCCTTACCGGCGACGACGAAATCGTACCCGATGAAGGTCAATCCGAAAGTGACGAGTCCGAAAACGAAACCGCAGTGGCGGTAGAGTACTATCTCGATCTCGTTCTCGGCAAGAACGGACTTGCAATCAACATCTCCAAAGCATTCCTTATCGGTGTATTGAACGTCCTCGGACTCGATATATCTTCTTATCTCCAAAGCCTCGACTTCGAAGCGAGCGTTTCTTTGGATACTCGTCCTCTCGGCGCGGATATCACCCTTAAACTCCGCGATATCGGCACTGACGGCGTAGATGATCCCGATACGGATAACCCCAACGACGGCAACTTCGTAAGTATGTCTGTCGGCTTGAACAAGTTAAAGCTCATGCTCGACACCGTTATAACGCTTTCCGAAGAAGAACGCGCCAACTACAGCCAGGTTATGAATATCGACACGATAGGCGTATCCTTGGGCGGTGCCGCTAAATTCGAAATCGAAGTTCCCGCAGGCGAAGAGGGCGAAGTTTCCGACGAAGAAACGGGTGCCACCGGCAACGTCCGTTCGCTCACGTTCATAATCAACGAACTTAAAGACATTCTCAAAGAGAATGCGGAAAAAGAAAAGCTCACCTGGATACGCGACGCGTCCATCGGTAAATACGATACCGAAACGGTTAAGTATTCCGAAATGTCCGACGCGCGTCTAAGCGAAATTTACGATTCCGACGTAACCGTTAAAGACTATACTCAGCTCCTCAACTTCGGTCTTATTCTCGAAGTCATCGGCGATACTTTGGACGGCAAATCCAAGTTCGGCGGTGAAGTATTCTATGAGCTCGAAGCGATTTTGGATATAACCGACATCTCGAACCTCAAAGCGTCGTTGTTCTTAAGCTCTTCCCAAAAGGCAGAGGATAGGGGCGATATCCTTTGGGTAAGCATAATGGGCGTTTACGACGAAGTAACGGGCGAATACGACATCAACGTGTTTGCGGATCTTACCAAACTCTTTAACGAAGGTCTTGTAATCAACGACGTCATTCGCGTGAACAACTTCTCCGCGTTCTCGGAATATATGGATAGATTTACGAAGGTTACCGCGGGCGCGCAAGCTTCCTATAACGCGAGTATGCCTTTGAACTCTACCAACAACCTCTTGGAGCTCCCGCACAACGAAGCGGGCGAAGTCGTTCCGAGCATACTTACCGGCGCAAGCATAGTATTGGCGATAACTTCCGACGCAAGCAAATACGGCGTTCCTTACGAGGCACCCATTGCGTTGGTAGCGCCTTCCGCGGCAATCTACTCTCTCGTAGACTCATTACTCGGCGGTAACGACGCGTCTTACGAAGTAGCCGTTGACGAAGAAAAGATCAGCACTTACGTAAACGACGGCATATACTCCGCAGACGAGTATTATTACGCACTCCGCGGAATTTACGCGACGCATATCGAAACGCTTGCGACCGCACGCGTCAACGGAGAAATATCCGAAGATACTTACGTTACTGTAAATCACCTCTGGTCCTCCAATGTTAAAGACGCTCTCGACGAGCTTTACGCAAAGGGCGACAGCGTAATAGCGCAGTACGACGCAACCGTCGCGACGTTTGTTAACGAATACGCAAAGATATTCACCGACGCGGACGTTGCGGGAAGAATTCTCCCCAATGCGACGGAGGAAGAACTCAGCGTACTCGAAACCGCTTACAACGCGTTCGACGCGTTCTATACCGAAAAACTTAAACCCGCCGTTGCGGAACCCAAAGACCCCGACGACGAGCAAAAGACCAACCTTATTAAAGGTTTGCGCGCGATTCGTATAGAGGAAATCGAAAGTCAAAAAGACTCGATGTCGGTTGCCAATTACGAATATCTCCTCCACGGTATGCTTACCACCCTCGAGGGCGAGCAAGTCGATCCCGCGGATTACGGTAACATAGACGTTTCCACGTTCTTCGGCGTACACTCTCCGTCCTTACTCCTTGAAATCGGCGCGGCGTCGATTCCCAATGCGGACGGCGGTACTCGTTCGGCATTCCTCCTCGTCAATATGAGTCTTGCCGAACTCCTTACCGTTCAATTCGAAATAGGCAGTATCAACGTTACGATATCCCCCGACGATTCGTACTATACCGGTACCGTTGACGAATACGGCACGTTGCAAGGCGGATTGCTCAACAACAAGAACTATTACTGGCTCAATCCCGACAAGATGGCGGATCAGCACATAGTCATTTCGTTGAACGGCGAACTCGACTTCGATGCGGAAGACACCTCCGACGGCTCCGATACGGAAGCCAAGACGGCAATCGACCTTACCGAAATCATACAAACGCTCTTGACGGAAGCAGACTTCGGCGCGATGATTCGCAACGCGGGTCTTAATCCCACAAAGCTGACATATGAATTGAGCGTCAACGTCAACTTGCACGATATTCTCAAAACGATAGCGACGGGCGACATTTACTGGTTGCTCGTAAGAAGCGAACTGTTGCTCTCTCTCGGATTCAGCGGTGAACGCGAATATTACGACGAAGAAACGGGCGCATATCTCGGCACTCACGACAGCACCGAATATATATCCTTATATTACGTAGACGGCGACGCCTATATCGACGGCTCCGTAATCGGCGTACAGCGCGTTAGAGTAAACACCGCGCTTGCAAACCTCTTCGACTTTATCGGAATGGGCGACATCCGCGATTACTACAAGCCCACCCCCGAAGAATACGAGAAGACAGACGCGTCGTTCGACCCGCAAAATTACCCGCTCAACGCGCCTTTGACGGGTACGGAATTGTTACCGTACGTACGTCTTGCAATGGGCAATCAGACGGGTATCGTTCTCGATATAATGAGCGAAGTTATATTCTGCGTGCTCTCCGGTCTTGACCTCGGCGAAAGCTTCCCCGTCGAAGACCTCGGCGAAACGGTAAGAAATACCCTTAACGGAGATCTTAACTTCCAACTCGGAATAATGTCTAAACTCGGCTTGCTTGCGGATAAGTGGCCGTCAGAGAACAGAGATATCCTCGCGCTTGCGTTGAACGTAGGTAACTACACGTTGGGCATGAGGCTCTCCGAGCTCAGCCTCGACCTTATGGACGAAACGGAAACGGCTACCGTATCCCTTAAACCCAAAGAAATGAACCTCGACAGTTACGAGCTCAGCGAAAACCTCGATAACGTTTACGCTGAACTCTCTCTCGACTTCAATCTCGACGGCACCAACGGCACCAAGTTCAACTTGGACGAAACCGTAGACGGCATACTCTCCCGCTTCGGAATCAACGACGACGGCTCCGTTAATAGCACGGTAGAAACCATAAGAGGACTCGGACTGGAACCCATAATCCAGCTTTTGAGTACCCTAAGTAACCATTACACGCTCGAAATCAAAGGTAACATCAACCTTTCGGAAATCATCGACGAAAACACCTTCTACGATACGAACTTCTCGGTATATCTCCGTGACAGAGATACCCTCATCGACTATAGCGACGGTAACGGCGAAGTCTACAAGGAAGTATTCTCCGCTCACTATATCGACCGTGCGCTCTATATCAACGCCGAGTGCTTCAACATTCAGGCTGTACGTATAGACACGTTCTGGGATTTCGTAATGCACGACCTTAAAGACATCTACTTCCCCGAAACCGACGAAGAACCCGAAGAGGGCGACGGCGACGAAACGGAGGAAGTACAAAACGCCACGGGATTTGCCGGATACGAAAGCAAATCGGGATTCGATCCGCTTTCGCTCTTGCGTCAAGTCGCGAGCGGTGAAGCGAATAAGGTTGCCGCATACATCAATATTACGGCAAGCCCCGAAGGCTTTGCGCTAAGCATCGGAACCACGGTGTTGTTCGCGGTACTCCGCGCAATCGGCGGTGAGGCAATGGACTTCTCGAGCTATGTCGAGCCGATAGGCGAACTTACCGTCGAAGCAGTACTCTTCGGACCCGAAGAGCTCTTAGGCTTGGGACTTACGTTCGAAGGATACGCGTTCAGCGGTGACGAAAGAATCAATACCGGTACCGAGGAAGAACCCGTTTATCAAAAAGACGGCAGTAACATTTCGATAAGCTTCGGTATCAGAAACGACTTCAAGGTTGCGTTCAACAACACTTGGCTTGCGGATAAATACTATATTAACCGCGACAAGTTCTACACGGGCGAATTTACGTCCGACGACGTAACCGTAAGCCACGTAACCGTAGATAACACGATTAGCGCGCCCGCATACGCGTATATCGACGACGGCAACGGCGGTTACGAAGCGATAGACTACACCGCAGTCGACCTTACCAACCCCGTAATAGGTCTTGAAACGGTAATTTACATCGACCTCGGCGCGGGCAAGATAACGGGCGACGGCGTAACCGGAACCGTCAGCAGAGAATATGACGAGAACGGCGAATTGTCGGGTATCCATTACAGTGGTTACGATCTCAACAAAGAGCCTTTAACGTCGCTTCTCGCGGGCATACTCGACGCAACTCTCGCTATACTTTTGGAAATTGATTCGAATCAGTCCGTAACGTACGAACTCGAACTTTTGGTCAACTTCCCGCTCCGCAACTTCAGAGGTATCGAAGTACAGCTCACGTTGAGCGGTCTTTACAACGAGAAGTATTATCGTCAGTTGTTCAGAGCAAACCTCCACAACTCCAACCTCTACGTCGACCTCACCGCGCTCAACGGACCCAAGTTCTCCGTAGAAGCGGTTCTCGAAACGATTCTCGGCGAAAAGGAATTTGAAGACGACGTCATTTCGGGTCTTATCGACAGCATATTCGGCGGTGGATCGAGTGACGAGGAAACTCCGCAAAACGCGTCAGGCGCACAAAACGCGTCTTCCGCAAAGACTGATACTCCCATCAATATAGATTTGGGCGTCGAAAGACTCATAAGAGGCGTGATGACCCACGGTCTTGCACTCTATGTAACGGAAGCGGCGGTAAACTCCATACTCCGTATGTTCTCGATGTCCGACCTCGAAATATTCGAAACGCTTTTGGTGGAAATCGGTCTTGCCGCCAAGAAGAACAGCTTCATATTCGCATTGGATCTCGAAGCGACGGCGGAATACTATGACGAAAACAACACCAGTCAATCGAGTAAAGTTATCGACTTGGGACTCGGTATCGACGGATTGCGCCTGAATTTCGAAGGCTTCCCGAACACCGAACTCCTGTTACCGCAGACGGCTAACTATATGCGCGCGGCGGAAGTCAATACGCTTACTTTGAGCACTGCAATCGAAATCGAAGTAGGGGTAAACGGCGGAACGCTCAATCTTAACGGACTGTATCAAGAAGTCTTGCGCGAAGACGGCGCGATAGCCGGTCTTCTCGGCGACGACGACTCGTTCGATTCGCTCTTCGGCAACAACGGCTTGATGACGGCTCTTCCGCAACTCGTAATGCTCGGCGACGTCGGCGACACGTTGGTATTCCAAATCGACGGTATGGTCTACATCAAGGGCGGACTCGAAGGCATAATCGACAATTTGCAGTTGCGCCTCGAAATCTACTCCAAGAAGTGCAGAGAAAAGTTCGACATCGTATTTACCTATTATAAGAACCAGCTTTACGGCGACTTCTCTTCGATAGGAATGGGTAAAGTCTTCATTGACGACGTCAACTTCTTGCTCGATTGGTTCGGCGGTCTCGGCGGTAGCGACGAAGAAACCGAAGCTCAATCCGCTTCTTTGACCGAAACCGAACGCGTGGCAAACGCATTCGCAAAACAGTTCCCGACTTGGGCACAGGCACTCGGACTCAATAACGCAAGCTCGGACGAAAATCTCGTAGGTATCGTCAAGATACTCCTCGGCAACGACGACGGCTTGCTCATCACCGTAACGTTTGAAATGATAGACGTCATACTCAAGATGGTCGGATTGGACATCGGACTCGAAGACTATCTTGCGGGCGTTCTCAACCCGAGCGCGACGGTAGGCGTAATACCCGGTCCCGCATACGAAATCGGTATACATCTCGACACCGCGTCGAGCACCATACCCAACTGGAGCTGGGACGAGGAAGCTCAAGAGTATCGTCAAGACAGCGAGCCCAAGAAAGACGAAAACGGTGAATATGTCGAAAACAACGGCGGTTTGGATCTCGCTCTCCGTTTGATGGGCGGAGATACCTCGATAGGCATCGAAAACGAATCTCTCGTCTACACGCCTTACGGCATACAATCCACTCTTACCCCGCTCATTTCCGAAGAAGAGAGAAGCGCGTACAAGATGTTCAACGAAGTAGCGTTGACGTTAGGAACCAACTTCGCTCTCCAATTCGACCTCTCCGACGGTAAGATTCAGCTCAACGCATTACTCGATACCATATTCACGATTCTCGGTATGGAGATGCCCGAGGACTACGAAACCAACATCATATTCAACGGCGGTAACGAAACGTTGTATTGCGAAATCAACCTTAGAGTAGGTTTGGATCTTGCAAAACTTCTTTCCGCAAACTCCGAAGACATCACTCACGCCATAACCTTAGAGCTCATCGTTCAGTACACGATTATAGATAACGTTACCGACGAAGTCTATATGAACCAAAAACTCATCGAGCTCTATATGTTCGACGACATAATTTACGCTGGACTTAACATAATGGATACCGAACTCGGCGTAAAGGTACCCGATATGGGACTTTCCGCAACCCTCCGCGGACTTATGGAGAAACTCTTCATAGTCGATAAGGTCGAAGACGACGTTACTACCGGCGGTGGCGAAGAAGGCGGTAATCCTCAAAACGCGTCCTCCAACCCGATTAAGGATATGTACGAGTCGACTAAGGACACCGTCGGCGATACGCCGGTAGGCAACCTTATGACTCCTATGATTTACTTGAACTCCCAAGGCTTTGCGTTGATGCTTACCAAGACCCTCCTTATCGAGTGTATCGACGCGGTTATAGATATAGCCGGCGGTGCGATAGGTACGCAGGACGGCGAACCCATAATCCTTGACCGTGAACAACTCGAGTTCATTGCGGAACAGATTCTCGACTACGTAACACTCGGCTTCTATTTCGACCCGGACGAAGAGGGCAATATGAGCATTAAGCTCAACCTCACCAAGGAAGCGGGCGAAGAGCAAATCGAAGAAACCAAGGAGTGGTACGATTCCGTCGGTTACAGCATAACGCTTTCGCTGTTCCACGACAGTATCATGACCGTCAGCACCGAAACTTACGACGAGCGTCTAGATTATCTCCGTTACGACGAAGAGCACGTAAGATATTACGATAACTGCCTCGACACCCGTAACATCGCGTGGCGCGTAAACCTCGGTATCGACCTTTCGATAGGTACGGACATTCAACAATACATATTGAACTGGAGCTCGCTCTTCCAAAACGAAATGGACGAGGACGGCAACGTCACGGGCGCCGCGTTCTATATTCAAGCGCTCCAAGACAACATCGGAGAGCTTACCTTGCGTATCAAAGCCGACGTAACTCTTACAGCACTTGACGAGTGGAGCATTAACGCGATGATCCAACTCGTAAGGCTCAAAGAGGACGGCACATATGAAAACGGCGACGACGTCGACGAAGAAGTATTCGCGCTTTACGTACTCGGCTCTTTGAACAACGCTACGGGCTATGCCGAAAACGGGCTCCAAGTCTATATGACCATGAGCTCGATGGAGCAATACGGCTTGACGGGCATAATCCTCGACTCCTCGGTATTCGAGAAGTTCTTCAACCTGAACTTGAACGCCGTACTCGAGTCGTTAGGCGGAACGCTCGCCACGACGATGGACGGCTCCATTATCGCGATGCTCAACAGCCTCATGCAATCGGTAAACGGTATTATCGGAAGCATCGGCGGTGACGCGTCGGAAGAAACCGATCCCGAAGGACCCAAGAGTGAAGCAAGCGTTTCGACAGGCGAGGGCACTTCGACCGAAGGCACCGAAGAAGAGAATCCCTACGCGCCCGACGACGGCGAAGGCGACGAAGACAACGTTGCGTGGTATGCGGGACTCTTTGACAGTATCCAATTCACCAAGGGCGCGATTTCGATAGTCATAGCGCAGACGGCTGTACAGACGATACTCGACGAGTTGTTGACCTTCCCGTTCGACGAAAAACTCGGCGAACTCTCCTTCACGCTCGACAACTACGATAACTCTTTGAAACTCTCGTTCGGTACCGACTATCAAGAGCCTGTCGACATCAGCGACATCGACCTCGATAAGCTCAAGATTACCGTCGGCGAAGACGCTGTCGTAAACGACGTCAATAACTACATCGAAGCTCTCGAACGCGACATATTGAAGGTAGCGTCGCCGTTCTTCCTTAGCGGTGTTACCGTCCAATACGATAACTATAGCGGAATGCTCAACGCAAGTTCGGCATACGTCGGCGACGTCAACAACGCCCAAGTTCTCGGCATTTCCGATAGCTACGTAAGATACCTCGTTTATGACGCCGAAACGATATTCGGTTCTACCGTAACGAGCCAATCCGAATTGACGCGCAAGCAATACGCGCTCGCGATAATTGAGGCGATTAACACCCGTCTTAAAGACAGATATACGCTTGTATCTTCCGATTCCGTCAACGGCATTTACGGATTCGAGAATCAAACGTTAAGAGCAAAAGTCGCGGTTAAACTCTCTGACGAAGACATCAACGTCGAGGGCAATCCTTATAAACAATATAAAGTAATAGTGGCTGTCGCATACGAAAGCTCGAAGCTCGATTTGAGCACGGTAGAAGCCGACGTATTCGGCGGTAAACAAGTAAGCCTTACCACCGAAGAAATCGCCACCAACGAAATCAGAGAGCAATACGACGACGACTTCCTCGAAGGCATCACCGTACCCGTCGACGACGGCAAGTCCGTTGCGCTCAAGGCGGAAAGCGTTTACGTACAGAAGTTCAAGCTTTATGCGGGACAAGAGTACGAAGTCGAAAATCCCGGCACGCGTAACGTCTTCTATTACGTATACAACCCGCTCGATTTCTACGATTACGAAGAAACCGGCGACAGATACTCCGAAATCGCGCTCAAAGAGAAGAAAGCTCTTGCGGAAAAACTCTTATTGGTTATCTCCGACTACTTCCACGAGGGCGAATACACCTGGTCCAAGAGCGCGGACGGCGTACACGAACTCTATAAGAGCGACACGCGCTTCAACGTCGCTATCAAGGTTGTAGAAGAGAAGGAAGTCATCGGCGGAACCGAAAGGACTGTCGGTTACAAGGTAATAATGGGCACTTCGAGCGACAAGAGTATGTTCAACGTGTATGTCAAGATACACGGACTCGACATCGGTCTCGGCGAAGGCAACATCTTCCAAGAAATGCCTCTCGGCGGAAAGCTCCGCGACGGCAAGACGGAATACACTATTATTAACGAAGCCGGTGAAGAAGAGATCGTCAAATACGATTATCTCGACTACTTCGCAACTCAGTTCATGCCTCTTTCGGACTACAAGTGGGAGTTCGAACTCTACTCCGAACTCACCATCGACGATACCGTAGGCGGAATATTCGATATGTCCGACCTTATGGTATTGGTAGGCGGGCTCATAGGCGGGGACATCGGCAATTCGATATCTCAAATCAACTTCGCGTTGCAACCGATAGACGACGTGGCAATCACGTTCGGTATCGCGGTTCGCGCGTACATTGACTTTGGCGACTTCACTCCCATGCGCTTCCAAGTTGAGCTCACCAACCAAGGTAAGACCGTACTCCTTCTTACCTACGTAGGCGGTTACGACGTTGACGAAAACGGCATTTACGAAAACAGCAAGCTCTATGTAGACCTCAGCGGTCTCGGATTCCCCTCGGTCAAACTCGAGCACATCCAGCTTGCCAAGATAGTTAAAGACCTTATGGGCGGTCTCAGCGGAGAAACCGAAGAGAACAAGCCCGAAAACGGCGCAGACAATGGCGAATCGGGAACCGTAAACGGCAATTCGGGAACCTCTACTCCCGCAAACGCCTCCGCTTCCGACGAACCCGAAAGAATTTACTTAAGCGATAAAGACATCGACTTCAAGATGTTGCTCTTGACGTTCGGCGAAGAGAATACGAGTATTGCGATAACCGGTGCTCTTCTCTGCTCGCTCATAGGCGCAATCGGTCAGAACGAAGTCATCTCTTCCGCTCTCGGCGGACTCGACATCGACATCCCGATGTTCCGTAACCTCCAAATCGGTTACTCCAAAGAAGACGGACTCGCGGGTATCATCTTACGCCTTACCGACGACACGCCTTACGAAAAGGCAATGCGCATAGGCTTCAACTTCCGCAACGTAAGCGAAAGACCCGACGGATACGGTTCTTACACCAAGTTCTGGACGGGCGACGAGTCGTCGACCTCGATTGACCCGAGAGAAAATGTCGAAGGCGAAGTCGAAGACGGAATCGCTTACGAGAACATCGACGTTATCACCCAAGTAGGTCTCGGACTCGAAGTCGAAGTTCGCGTACGTACCAAGGACACCGAAAAGTCTTCACAGCTTCTCGCACTCGAAACGTTACTCCAAAAACTCCTCGCAAGCTCGGGAATGCTCCCGGACAGCGAAGGCGTCATCAACCTCGATGTACAGAACACAATGCTCGTGTTCACATTGGGACTTAACGTATATACCGACCTTTCCGACCTCACCAAGACCACGCTTGCGTTGAACTTGGGACTCTCCGGCGAAGATCTCCTTGCGATATACTTCCTCGGAAGCACCAACACCGTATACGCGGATCTCAGCGGACTCGGATTCTTCAAGGCGGCGATAAACGGTATTGACCTTATAGGCATACTCAACACCTTCCTTGGCGGATTCTTGGGCGACGAGGGCTTGGAAGTCGGCAAGATGCTTGCAGGTCTTGTATCCGGCATAACGGGCGCTTCTCAAGCGTCGGTCAACGCGACGAGCACCAATTACGTATCGACGTCCGAAACCGTCGAAGCTCCGCGTAACGCCGCAATCGACCTCGTAACGTCGACGGATAACCCGCTCCTCAAGATACTCATATCCAACGAAGAACTCATCATCAACCCGAACGTGGCAATCCTTTCGAGCCTGCTCGGCGATTCGATGACTCTTCCCAAGATAACGGATATGCGTCTCGGCATCAACCTCTATCAAGGTTTCAACAACCTCAACATCAAGGTAAAACTCGACCACAAGGGCAACTATCTCAATATGGCTGTTCCGGAAGGCGGGTTGCAAATCGAAATAGGCAAGACCGCGGAACGCCTTAAACTCTACACCATAGGCGACGAATCCACTTACGGCGGTATCGTAGGTATCTCGATGGGTCTTGACTCGGCGGGATCGCTCTCCGCGGGTATTGACGCATTGACGCTCGCGCAGGGCATTTTGGACGTCATCGACCTTAAGAACTTTGCGATTTACCTCGAAAAGCGTAACGACTACTTCTTCATTCGTAACCTTGCTTACAAGGTAACGACGGGTAACTTCTCGTTCGACTATTTCGGAACCTCTTACAGCACCGGTCCTACCGTATTCTCGACTCAGTTCGATAACAGATTCATCAACTCCAAGACCGGACTCGATCCGTACGACGACGCGTACGTATCCACCGGACAGCTCTTCAGCTTGTCGATAGGTTCTTGGGACGTAGGTCAATACGCAAAAGCGTACGAGCCGATATTCTTCGACAACGCGTACAGAAGACTTGCAATCTACGCGACCAAGGACGTTCGCAACGTAACCGACCTCGAGATAAGACAGCTTACGCAAGTAGGTAACGTCGAGTCTTACGCAGATCAGACAGACTGGGAGCCGATGGGTCTTAACGCGTACATTAAAGACAACGTCTTGAAGCTCTCGCTTGACAACATCGTCGTCATCGACTTGAGCGGACTTATTCAGCAGATTTTGAGTTGGATTATTTCCGCTGTCGGTAACGCTATCGGCGGTGGCGTCGCGGGAACCATAATCAATGCTGTTTGGGGCGTTGCGGGCGACGCTGTATCCACGTGGATTGCAGACCTCCTCGGCGACTTCAGCATAACGATAGGCGGTGTCGAATACGGACACTACGGCAACCCGCTCAAAGTAGGTAAGCTCGTCACCGACATACTCTCGGGCGGAGATCCGACATACGGCTTCGGCGTTGTAAATATGTATCTCCCGGAATTCCTGCCTTCGCTCATTTCGAGCCTCAGGGCAAGTTCGTTCGAAGATACCAACAGCTACGGCTCTATGTACGGTAACGTCAACCACTACAACAAGGCGACCGGCGAGTACGAACCCGTCGCGGGCGCTAAGGTTGTTCTCGGAAACGACCAATACGTAACGTACACCGACTCGGACGGCGATTACAGCTTCATCAACGTTGCAATCGGCACGTACAACGTAAAGATTACTTGCGACGGATACAACACCTTACCGAGAGTCGGTCAGGCAAGCCCGCAAGCGACCGTTTACGCGTACTACGACAAGCCCGCAATGGAAGCGAACTACACCCTCGAAGAGTACGAAACCGGCACTTGGACAAACGTAACCCTCAAGGGTCAAGTCAAGTACGAGTCCTCTAAGGGCGTATACACGATTCTCAAGGGCGTGGATGTCGAAATCGAGAACCACGGTGTTTGGATTACAGTCGGAACCACCGATTCCGAAGGTAACTATTCGGGAACGCTTACGACCAACCTCGTAGGTTCCTACCACAATATGAGAGTTGCAAGCGGTATCGCTCACATCGGAACGATAACTTCGTCGGTGACCCTCAAATACACCGCGGACGGTTTGTCGATGGTAAAAGACTACACCGTCAACATTACCTATAACATTCCGTCGCCCGACGCTACGGTAACCGCAACGCTCAAGACGTTGGATCTTACCGAAACGCTTCTCAACGGACAAGCGTCGACCGTATACAATAACTACGCGCGTCGCGATACCGAAGATACGTCTTTCGACTCCACAGCCGTTTACAGTTATCAGAACGCCGGCACCATCGTCGGTAGCAAGGTAGACAAAGACCTCGTTCAAAACAAACTCGGCGGAACGGCAGTCGCCGCATACACCGAAAACGATACCGTTTACAACGTATACGAGTTCGAAACGGTAGCCGCGATGAAGAGCGGTATCTCCGCATTCGTAACCGCGATTAAGGAATTGTCCTACACCCAAAACGAGACAAAATACGCGCTCTACGACGTAACCGAAGAAATCGGCTCGCTCTACTACCGCGCGACTTCTTATCAAGAACGCAACATTACCGAAATTCGCGGATTCGCGTCGCAATACAAAGACGGCAAGTTCTGCTATCGCGTAATCGTTGCTCGCAGACAAGCGACTCTCGTCGCGGTCGACTTCTCCGCACTCGAAGTATGGCTCGAAAGGGACGGCAGAACGATACGTAATTCCGACTCGTTCTCGGGAACCAACCTCAACGTCATCAGCATCTACAAGGACGACGCAGTCGAAGAAACTCGTACCGCATACGCTCAACAAACGGCGAGAAACTACTTAACCACCGTCATCGGCGCAAGCGATAACGAAGTTCAGGGCGGTGAAGCGTACAACGCCAACACAGGTAAGATAACCATAACCAAGCTTGCAAAAGCCGATTACATCGTAAAGGTTCGCGCAACGGGTTATGAAAACGTAGAAATCGGCACGGCGAAGATTACCGATAAGGATTACTACTGGGATCTCGGCGAAATCATTCTCGAACCCAAGCGCGTACCCGCGTGGATAGCCGAAGAAAACGAGGGCACCAAGATGCTCCAAGGCTTGCGCGTACGTTTGGGCGCAGACATCCTCGACGAGTCCAGTACCGGTCATAACTCCGCGGAAGACGCGGGCTACACTGAGGACGGCGTACCGCTCAGCAAGTACTCCTTCTTGACGAGCCTCGGCGAAGGCACTCTTAACGCACTTCTCCATACCGCTACCGGTCAGGCGAGCAGTGCGATAGGTAACGCTATAGGTAACGCGATAGGCGGTACCATCGGAAGCCTCGTAGGCAGTGCGGCAAGCAGTATACTCGGAAGCTTGTTCGGTAACATCGGCGGTGTGGACAGCACTTCGCAGTTTCTCGACGCAACCGGCAAACCGATATTCGTTCCGTGGACCAACTACGTCAACGGATACGAAGAGGGCGATAAGAACTCCTCCGACACCGTAACGTATATCGAAGCGTGGATTTCTTCCGACCTTATCAGCGATATAGTATTCTTAATCAACAACCTCCTTATGGACTACACCGGTTACGGCAAAGTTTCTAAGGATCAGCGTTACACCTCGGCAGACCTCTCCAAGATACCCGACGGCACGGATGACGACGATGTATTGAAGCTCAACTTCAAGGGCGAATTCAGCGAAGAGCTCGATCACCTCTGGGGTAACTACATCTACGATACCCAATCCGACTACACCGAAATCTTGTACGAATCCGGCGGTAGATTCATAGGCAATATAGTATCGTTCTTGCTCGGCTCCTTCATATCCCTCTCCGATACGTGGATGAACATCATCCAGATGGTTCTCTACGAAATCGACGCGGTTATGGATATTCTCGACCAAGTAACCAGACTCCTTTCGCACATCTTCCCGTTCACCACGGGCTACTCGATGATTATTGATAAGGATCTCCCGGGCAGCCCGCTCGCACAACAGACGGTCTACTCGACGGTTTGGGAACACGAAACGCAGTACGGCTATATGGATATGGAAAAGAAGACCGTTCGTCCCAACGCCATAACCAGCTCGTCGCGCGAATTGTACGAACCCAAGTTTGACGAAAGCATACTCGGCACCGTCAATGCGGGTCAAAGCCAATATAACTATAAGATTAACGACGTAACCGTTTCGTCCGATAACCCGCTCGGCAAGATAGTCGGACAGCGCTCGACCGACGTCAAAGACCTCGTACAAAACG
>CAYZOJ010000002.1:58767-68027 GCA_964480195.1 uncultured Christensenellaceae bacterium
CTCGGCAAGATAGTCGGACAGCGCTCGACCGACGTCAAAGACCTCGTACAAAACGCGGGTATCCTCGACGCGGGCGACAATCTTGTAGGCTATAACTACACGACGGGCGGATACTTTAAGAACGCACTCGAAACCACGGTTCAAACGACTGCCGAATTCGACGACGACGGCGAAATGCTCAACGGCTACAAGCGCGAACTCGACTTTATAGATAAGTCCGCGTACGTCAAGATCGCATTGAACAACGGCGTCGATACGTTGCTCGACAGAATCGTCATCTTCGTCAACGGAGCTTCGTACACCAATACGAACCTCGGTATGATCAAGGATGATACAAACTATATGGTCAACGCGACCGAGCTTCGTGCGGATACCGTACTTTACGACGAGAACGGCGACTTCCTTGACGACCACTACAAAGCGGTTCAGGAAATGCTCGACAGATGGATAAGCAGTAACACCGTAAACTCCTATGTCGTCATCTCCGACTACAAGTACTGGACGACCGAAACCGGCACGACCTATAAACGCCTCGTCGGTAAGACCTACGTAAGAGACGTTTACGGACACTTCGACGCGGAAGACTTCGCGTACGGCGACATCAGCTGGATGGTTTCGGAAAACACCTACAACGACGATTTCGTAGTCGAAAAGGTAAATTACGCATACGCCAGCCGTTATCCGCTCGGAAAAGACGCGAATGGCAACGTATACCTCAAGTACGACACTCCGCTTCAAGATATGCCGTACGTACAAGCACGTCGTATCCTCTCGGCAAAAGACGATAGGTTCATGGAGATAGACATCAACAATACCGGACTTTACATGCGCTCGGTATCGGCTATCAACAACGATCTCTACAACTCCGTCGGCGGAGGTACCTCGGGTATGGCGGAAACGGTAATGCAACCGCCTCAAAAGATTGTCTTCCACGATCCGTATAACATTCTCGACTTTACCGCATACGGCGGTACTTGGGCGGAAGCCAACGGCGGTGTAAGACACAACGTCAACTCCGACGGCACATACTCCGTAACCAACATCAAAGACGTTTTGCCTAACCGCGCTTACGCAACGTTCGCGGACGGCACCTCGGACGGCTCTGCCGGCGTCGAGATGTACTGGGATTTCAATATGCTCAGTATGATTCCGACCGAGAACGGCACTCGCGGATACATCAAGGGCTATGTCGGCGAAGAAACGTACAGCAAGACCGCGACCGGCGACGTAACGTACATCGAAGCAGTCGTCGAAGGCGGACTCCTGGTAGACGGCGATTCGGTTGTCAAGATGAAGGAGCAACCCGAACGCAACACGCAGGATAAGACGTTGTTCGCGCTCGACAAGGATAACACCACCGCGCAAATAGTGCTCCCCGAAATCGATCCGTTGACGTTCGATAAGGAAGAGTACCTTGCAAGCCTCCCGACCAAACTCGTTTACACAGCCAAGATGCGTTACGAGCAGGACGGCAGTTACCAGAAGTTCAACATCTACGGCGAAGAAACCGATTACGTCCTCAAGAGATACGTATTCAACGACGTATCTTGGGATATCGACGAATCGACCATCTCTTACGACGGCACCCCGACGGTTGTCAAACTCACATACCGCTTTGTCCCGACTGCGGATAAGAACGGCACTACGTTGGGTTCCGCGTCCGAGAAGGTTACCGTCGAAGTACCCGTAAGCGTACGCAACTGCGTCGCGACCGACGTAACAAGACTTTCCGCCGAAGAGTACTTAAAACTCGTATACCTCAAGGGTAGCGACTCGACGGGTACCGCGATTGCGGTTATCAACGATAAGACCGTCGAAGGCACCGTAAACCTCGCGACCGTAACCGAGTTTAGCGAGATAACCGTCGAAGACTTTACCGCAAACGTAAAGAGATTCGGAAGCTTCACCGAGTTCGCAGGCACGATGACGGGCGTAACCTACCGTTACGACTCCGTACACGACGTACTCTATGCGATTTACGAAGGCGTAAGCAGAGATGACTTCGAACTCTACCTCGCTTATTATGAAGAAAACGGCGTCAAGACGTACTCCGCAAACAACTCCGACAGTATCGGATCGCTCTCCGAGGGCGACACCGTATACGCCGTCGAAGGATACGTCAACGACTACGTGGCAGCCCTCACCGAAGAGGACGGCAAACACATCATCACCGTCAACCCGATCTATGACACGGATATCTACTCCAAGTTGAAGTCCGTAAAATGGATTGACATCACGGTAGACGTAACAGACAGAAGCAACAAACCTACTGGCGAAACCGATACGATAGAACGTTGGAGCGTCGTTTCTGTTGACGCGTCCGAGATCCAAAAGATCGACTTCAACGCAACCGAACACGATCTCTACACCGTATACTTCATCGTCAAGGACAGCCTCGGCAACGAACAAGAAATCCCCGTCAGCGTAAAAGTCCTTCCGAAACTCATCGTCAAGGACAACCTCGCCGAAACGATTACCGATAGGGTACTCACTCCGTTCGATACTCGCAAGACTGATTCCGTCGCTCTTACCTACAAGAAGACCGCGGACGGCGTAGGCACGATGACTTTGGGACTCTTTACCGAGAAAGATACGACGTTGCTCCAATACCCCGACTTCACGGGTATGACGGGTTCCGCGGTTACCGCATGGCCTACCGATATAATTAAGAATTACGGCACCGTCGCCGAATACACGGGCGCAAGAAGCGGTATCACCGTTTACGAGGACGGTAACGTAACTTATATCGCGGTAGAGGGCGTCAGCCTCAACGCGTTCAGAACGTATAAGAACAAGCTCGAAGATCAAGGCACAATCACGGTGGTTTCGGAAGACAGACTCGAAAACTTCTCCTCCATCGCTTCCGGAACCGGCGTGTACGTTGCAAGAGGCTCGTTGAACGTCTTCAAACTGCCTACGAGCATACAAATCGGCTACGGCACCGACGCCGACCACGTATACCACGAGATGACCATTTACGAAGGCAAAGACTTCGTATGGGTTGCCGACAGCGCGGATAAACTCCGTTACGACTACTCGGCGGAAGGCGATTCTTGGACTTATACTTGGACTGCAAGAATAGGTTCCGGCGTCAATATGCAAGAGCTCACGGTAGACTACACCGTCAACAAGCGCGTACCCAAGAACGTTGAACAAATCACCGTCTATCCGTACAGTGCGTATTACGTCAACGGCGCGCAAGTCAAGGACAACGCGTGCGAGCTCTCCGATATGCAAAACGTAACGTTTGCGGACGGAAACAAGGTATCTACCAAGGTATACTTCCGCATGGACGGCGAATCGTGGGCAGGCAAGATTGACGGCACCCGAGTCGTAATCGACGGCATCGAGTATATGACGGACGTCAAGTTCGTAGATCCTTCGTTCGACGGTAGCTGGTACTTCGCGGACGTACTCCTCTACGACGACGTATTCGGCTCCTGCCTCATCAAGAACGTACGTATCGTAATGACGAGAAGCACGATTTCGTCCCTCGTCATCCCCGCACCCGAAAACGCAATCTACGTCTACGACGCCGATAACGGTATCGAGGCGTACCTCGCGCAAGAAGGTATCAAAGCTAAGATTCACCAAATCGCTAACAACACCATCGGCACCGACGCGTTCGAGATAGTATCTTGGCGTTATGTCGACGAAGACGGCTTCAAAGATTCCTACACCTATGTCGGCGACGATGTACCGCAAATCAAGGTACTCATCGGCAACAAAGGCTACAAGGCAGGTAAACACATCTGGACGCAGGAAGTAACCGTAACTCTCGACCAAAAGGTACTCCCCGCCAAGGTCATCGACAAAGTCAACGACGTTACCGCGGAAATGCTCAACGGCTATATCCTCGAAAACGCAAACGGCGTATACACGTTGAGTATCGCGGATCCGTTCAAGTTCGAAATGCCCGAAACCTTAAGCGTAACCTTCGAGGACGGCACCACGGGTATCGTTCCCGTATCGTTCGACTTCGGCGATAACGCGGTAGACTTCTACAAGGCGACCGACGGCATTTCCGGCACGATGACTCTCGGAACAATGCCCAACAACAAGGTAACCTTGGACGTAACGTACGTAAACAAGAATCCGAGAACGCAAATCGAAGTAACCTACTACAAAGACGCCGACGGCAAGGAAGTATTCGATACCTTCGAGTACAACGCATTCGACAGTATCACGCTTCCGAAATACGCTAAATTCACCGTCAACGGCACTCTCGAAAAGAACGTCTACGACGTAATTTGGGATTCCGTAGAGGCTTACACGACGGCAGGCGGTAAAGTCAAGGCGACAAGCCTTATCGGCGACCCCGTATTCGGCTATCTCACCAAGGTTGTCGAACTCACGATTCACGCCGAAAGCATATTCGACTACGAGTTGCCTTCTTCCGTCAACGTCAATCCTTATAATATGAGCGCGCTCGGCACTCTCCTTGGTATAACCGGCGATATGTTGCCCGTAACCACCGTCGTAAACGGCGTAAGATACCAAAAGGATTTGAGCGTCAAGTATCCCGAAATCCACGTCGATTATCGCAAGACGACGACGCACCTTACCAATATCGAGGTAGGCGTTACCAATGACTTCGGCGGAGTAAACAAGATTGTCGATTCCCGCGGCAACGTCATCGGAACCTCCCTCGAAATTCGTCAAGAACTCCCCGTAACGGTAGTCGTCGAAAGTCGCGTGGCGGTAGGCGTCAAGACTTGGTTCACGACGGAAAGCACCAATATTACCGGCAGTATCTACGAGCCCATCGACTTCGAAACCCTCGGCAGAGCTACCGTAATCGCAATAGGCAAGGGCAAGAACACCGCGGCTAAGTTGCTCTCCGGCAAAGCTACCCTCGCCGAAGCTCTCGCAACCGCCACCAAGTGTGAAGAAAGCGTATGGCCCGCCGAAATCAAGAATTGGAGCGAAGTAGCCGACTCCGCAAAAGCTAACGGACAAATCGAAGCCGTCTACTACTCCGAAACCGAAAGAACTTATTACGTATGCTACCGCGGAGACGTCGACCTCGGTCTTGTAGAGAGTGCCCTCATTAAAGCGGGTGCCGAAGCGACCACGGGTGCGGATTGCATTTCCTACTTCTCGGAAGGCAACGTAATGATACAAGCAAAAGCATTCGAAGAGGGCGTAACGGTACTCTTCGAGAATGCGGAAGAAGAAAAATACGATATCGAATGGGATACCTCTTCGTTGAACTACACCTACGCAGGCGGTACATACACCGTTAAGGCAACGCTCATGAAGGGAGATCCCGAACTCGAACAAACCTTCTACGTCAAAGTATACGTCAAGCCCGCGTCCCTCGTTTCCATAGGCGTAACGGCGGACGGCGTTTCCTCCGACAGTATCGTAAGAACCGACGCGAACGGTATTATCACCGAACTCGTAGTCGATCCTTACATCGGTTTCGTAGGACTCCCGACCAAGGTAATGGCTCGCTTCAACGGCTACACCTCGCCCATCGAGATTAACGTCAGCTGGAACTACGCCAAGATACTTGCTGATATGACGACCGACGGCGGAAGCTACAACGCAAGCAACAACAGAGCTGCAATCGCGTACGTATACGTCGAGGGCGAAAACGGCACGAGAACGGCTGTTCAGTCGATTGAGGTACCCGTAAGAGTGCTTAACAGGAGCCTAAACGGCTTGTTATTCTCGAAGTTTAGTAGCCACGAGGCTTACAAAAGCGCAATAGACGCAGGTTACAAGGGTTCCGAGTTCGTAACGTATTCTTCCGAAATGTTCTTCAATCCTTACACCGATAAGTACAGCGAAGATTTCGCTTCCGAAGACTTTGCATACTTCAGAAGAGTAATGCTCCTTGTCGAACGTGTGGACGAAGACAACGTAAGCGGTAATATCATAAGTGAAGCCTACAAAGAACTCGTATTCGAGCTTACCGAGGATTCCTACTCGATTAGAGATATCTCTACCAACAGAGCAACGAACCTCACGAACCTCTATACGGGCAGAAAGATTGACGTCCAAATCACCTTCGGCGCGACGGGCACCACGGTTGCATCCGACACCAAGTATAAGCGCGGTATAGTCACAACCATCTACAATATGACTTACGCAAGCGGTATCGAGGAAGTCGAGAACGGCTACACGGTTGACCCGTACGGCTTAAAAGACGAGAACGGCAACGCCCTCCCGATGGACGTATCTAAGTTCGAATCCGCAAATCCTGCCGAAATCGTTACCGTTTCCGGCAAGAAGATCTCGATGCAGGTTTCCTACGACCTCAAAGACGCGTATCCGTATGACGAGGACGGCAACACGGTAATTACCGCAAAGGGCGGTGAAAGAACTATTCGCGCAACCTTCGGTAACGACCTCGGCGGTTACCAGACCTTGATTATACGCGTCAAGTACGTCAACAGAGAGATTTCGAGCCTGTTCGACGTGGACGATACGGCATTTGCGTATGTCGTAGACAAAGTAACCCGTTTCGAACTCGACCCGTATGCGTTGTACGAAAAGGATAAGATCTACCCGCTCCAAAGCTCGAACGTTTGCTTCGCTAAAGACGATAAGTTGACCGCGTCTTACGGATATTCCGAATCGAACATCTCCGTAACGTGGGACGACAGCAGAGTTAAACTCAGCTACAGAGGTAGCGAAACCGGCTACGTTCGCGCGACGATAGTTTCTAAGAACGGCGTATACGAGCAAACGCTCCAATACAAAGTAATCGTCCTCGACAGAAGCGTAACCTCCTTCGACAACGTACTCGCGGATCCGAATGCAAAGATTAATCCGTACGTATACAGTTTCGAAGACGACGTTTCTGCGGCTATCACCAAAGACTTGTTCCGCGACGGCGAATTCGAAGTAGTATTCGGCAATATGTCGAGAGATCCGTTGACCGGCGAAGAACTCGGTCTTAACGAAGAAGACGGAATGTACTATTACTACGAACAGGACGGCACCCTCGGCACAAGACAGGTAACCGTAACATTCACTCTCGGCGACTCCGCGGAGCACAACACCTTGACTCAACAAGACACGTTCGTTTACGCACTCGCTTCCGAAGAGAAGACGTTGAGTATGCGCTTCGTACTCGACTCTGCAAGAGGCTTGGGACACAAGGGTAAGGACGCAAGATTCTATATCACCATTCCGGGATTCGCTCTCGGCACAAAGGGCGAGCAACTTGCTCCGTTCGACGTCGCTTGCGAGCAGTCCTACATAATGGCGGTAAGGTTCTATAACTCGAACGCACAGAATGCAAACCCCGACGATCCCGCGTCGTACACCCTCACCTATATGGAGTGGTTGGAACTCGAAGATCGTAATGCGGTAGTGGACAGCGCAATCTATTCCGACTGGTACAGATACGGCGATTACCACTACGATACGTACTACGTCGACAGCCCGTACTACTTCATCTCCAAAGGCGGTATACCGCTACCCGAAAAAGCACTCGTGTATGTCGGAGCTCTCTACGACGAGGACGGCAACTATAGGTTCGTAAACGAAAACGGCGACGCAGATATGATTGCTCGTTACTCGACAAGCAACGCAAGCTACAGCTTCTTGACCGATACCGTTTGGAACAACATAGTAGACAACAAGACGCGTATCAAGTACAACGTCGAAGACCACACGTCGTCCTTCCAGCTCGACCTCGACGGACAGACCTACACGTTCAGATTCGGTATCTCGCAACAGTGGATACTCGAAGACGAGGTAATCCTCAGCGAAAGCTACGCTTATGCGGAAGAAGAAGTAATCTTGATGCCCGGACAGTCCTCGGTAAAGAACGGCGACATCCTTACCATCTCGAGCGAAGGTAACGCGACAATCCCCGGAAGCAACGTCGGCACCAACGATCAATACACCATAACCTTCGAGGGAGGCACGTTCGAATTCAACGGAGTTTCCGGCGGCGGTACGTATAACAACAACTACAGCAAGTGGAACTTCGATACCGTCAACTGGTCTGCCGACAGAAGAACCGTACAATACGCAACGATGACTCTCGGCGGTAAGGGCGGTCAGACGGTAAAATGGGCATTCTACGTCAACAAAGACAAGAAACTCGTCAACAACACCGTCGCGTCGCTCCACTCCATGCAGGTTGGCGAAAGCGTAACGCTCGAAACCTCTTACAAGCAACTCTTCACTGGCTCGACGCTCAGTCAGTCGAGGTCGATACCGATTAGCTATTCCAAGGACATCAAACGTTACTACGCAAGCTCAGTCGTAGACGGCGTCGAAACCTACCCGCTCGGCATCGAACGTAGCGGAAGTGGCAACGAGATTAGAGTTACCGCGTTGCAACATACGCCCAGCGAACACTATCAGGATGACGGCTCGGCTTACACCGGTTACATCGAGTGGAACGCGACAGAATATCGTGCTTACCCGACGCCTTCGGAAAAGATCGGCGGACAAATAGTATTCTGCGTATACAGAAATCCGCAAACCGACGATACCGACGAGGTCAAGGACGAGAATGCCGGCTCCGGACCGTATGATAACTTGACGTCGTTCGGCGCTTATATCCACAACCCCGACGCGATGTACGGATTCAACGAGTTACGTCCGTTGTTGCCGGAAGGATGGGAATACCCGACCAGTATGTCGGACAGCGGATTCAGCACGAGAAACGAAACATCGGTACTCATGCCTACGGACGCGACAGCATACCGTGTACAGTATCAATCGACGACGAACAAGTTCAAACAAAACGATACGCCTGTAATCAAAGTGGCGTCGGGCGAAATGTTCAGTCTTAGATACCTGCCGATGGTTTCCGTAAAAGAATATCGTCCGACGGTAACTATAAAAGACGCTTCGTTCGGTATAACCTTCTCGACCAAGACGATAGAAGGCTTCGAGTACGACCTCATGTATCTCATCCCGTGGGATAAGGCAAAAGTCTACTACACCAACCAGAAAGACGATCCGAGCAAGTGGAATCCCGCCAACAACGTTTACGGACGTTTGGAAAGCGAAGGCTATTCGGCAATCAGCACCGAAAGCTCCAAGATAAACGGCAGATACACGTTAGTATGCGATATGCCGTTCGGAGGAACCACCATAACGATAGTCTGCGCGATAGACATAGTATAAAATCGCACGGTAAAACTCAGGGCAAACGCAATAGCGTTTGCCCTTTGTCGTATTCTACGAAAAAATTGATGTGGTTCTAAATCGCACGATTAGAACTTACTAAGCAGAATAATCGAGCCAATGGGCGGTAAATATCTTGATATAACCGCGGGGGTTTG
>CAYZOJ010000003.1:0-2060 GCA_964480195.1 uncultured Christensenellaceae bacterium
GGACACGGTCCGTATTTTTTGAGCATTTCGATGTGATATGCGGAGCCGTACCCTTTGTGTTTTTCGAATCCGTATTCGGGATAAAGCTCGGCATAGTGCATCATAAGCCTGTCCCTTTCGACCTTTGCAAATATCGAAGCTGCCGCTATCGAGTACGACAGCGCGTCGCCGTGCACAATCGACCGCGACGGATACGGGAGCTCGAGTTTTACCGCGTCGATAAGCACTATGTCCGGCAACGGAAACATACTTTCGACGGCTTCTTTCATCGCAAGCTTGGTGGCATTCAAAATGTTTATTTCGTCTATTACGTCGGGTTCGATAAATATCGTCTTATGGCAATATACGCTTTCCGCGAGTTCCGCATACAGACTTTCCCTCTTCTTTTCCGTAAGCTTTTTGCTGTCGTTGACACCCTCAACTATACGTTCGAAATCCGGTATGCACGCGCCGACGCAAACGGGTCCCGCCAAAGGTCCGCGTCCCGCTTCGTCGACTCCGCAAATATACTTTGCGCCGTTCGCAATAAGTTCGTTTTCGATTTTCAAAAGGTCAGCCGTTTGCATCGGCTCTCTCCAACGGCATTTTGCCGATATAGCCCTTGCGGTAATCACCGATAATAACTCGCGCTATACGCTCGGTATCGAGTTCGCCTCCGCGCGCTATTATACCGCGTTTACGCCCTATCGTTTCGAACAACTCGTTGAGGTCGCCGTCTACGGAATCGAGTTTATAGCGGGCTTTGAGCTCTTCGGGTCTGTCGTTTCTAAAAAACTCGAGTGCGTCGAGAGCAAGCTCGGTTACGTCGACGACTTCGTCCCTTATGCTTCCGAGAAGCGCAAGTTTAAGCGCTTTGTTTTGGTCGCTGAAATCGGGATAGAGTACTCCGGGGCTATCCAAAAGGTCGATATATTTATCTATCGAAACCCACTGCTTTCCGCGGGTAACACCGGGCTTGTTGCCGGTAACGGTTTTCTTTTCTTTGAGAAGGCTGTTGATGAGGGTTGACTTACCTGAATTCGGAACGCCTATAACCATTGCTCGAATGGTTTTGTTGACGCCTTTCAAACGATAACGCTCTATCGTTTCTTCGTTAAGTTCCAAAAGATTTTTGACTATAACTGCCGAATCCGCCTTGGATATGCTATTGGAATAAATACATTTGTTGCCCTGTATACGGAATTTATCGACCCACTTGATAAGCTCTTTTTGGGTAACCATATCGGCTTTATTGATAACATAAAGTCGAGGTTTGTTGCCGATAACCTCTTCAAATGCGGGGTTTACGCAAGCCTCGGGAGCTCGCGCGTCAAGCACGTATATGACGGAATCCACGACTTTGATTTCTTCCGCCATCATGCGCATGGCTTTTGTCATATGTCCTGGGAACCAATGTATATGCATAATTACTCCTTTCGATTTTTTGTTAAATCGGGTCGTCTCTCCGCGGTGATTTCGAGGCTCTTTTTCCGACGCCATTTGGCTATCTCGGCGTGGTTTCCGGACAGTAAAACTTCCGGTACCGTCAGTCCCATAAACTCTTGCGGACGGGTGTATTGCGGATACTCCAGAGTGTCGTCAGAAAAGCTCTCTTCTTCGGTGGACTGCTCGGAGCCGAGTACATCCGGTATGTATCTCGCAACAGTGTTTATGACTACGAGAGAAGCAAGATCTCCCGACGTCAAAACATAGTCGCCTATGGATAATTCACGGTCTATGTCGAGTTCTATTATTCTCTCGTCTATGCCTTCGTAGCTACCGTTGACAAGCACTATATGGTCAAGCGTCGAAAGCTCTTTTACGAGGCTTTGATTGAGAGTTTCGCCTTTGGGACTAAGATATATGCGAACCGCTTTGTGCTCGGGATCGACTGCCGTAATACAATCGTGCAGAGGTTGCGGGGTCATAACCATTCCCGCGCCACCTCCGAACGGGTAGTCGTCGCACTTTTTGTGTTTGTTGAGCGAATAGTCGCGAATATTGTAAACGTCAACGGAAAAAAGCTCCTTTTGCAGAGCTTTACCGATGATACTTTCATTAAGTACGGAGTACATCTCCGG
>CAYZOJ010000003.1:2160-54162 GCA_964480195.1 uncultured Christensenellaceae bacterium
AACTTAAAATACGCGCAACCGATCCCCGGGGTGACGCGCTCGACGTCGTACTCCCGAGAACCTATTATCACGCGTGTTATACTCGTTATCTCGCCGTGGTCCATGGAGTGCAGGACTTTGACGTCCCCTCTCACTCCGTGAGCTCTTACGGCTTTGCCTATTTTAAGCATTTTTCTCTTCAATAAATACGTCGTAACGTTTGTCCGAGTTTTGCGCGAACGCTTTTACAATCGTACGTATGGACTTTGCGAGTCTTCCGCCCTTGCCTATGATTCGGGCGACTTTGTCTTTATCGACATAGACTTTAATTTCGACGGTGTCGTTATCTTCGATTACGACTATATCGTAACACTCTTTATCAACGATTTGACCGACGAGAAAATCTACAAAATCTCTGACGGACATGACTAATCCTCGATCTTTTCTACGGCACTTGCGACTGCTACGTCTACTGCGTTGACTTCTTCGGCGATTTCCGCTTTCTTAGCATACTTCGCGGAGCCTTCTATGATGCCTGCGTTTACGAACAATCCGCGTACGGTTTCGGTGGGTTGTGCGCCTACGGAAATCCATTTCTTTGCGATTTCGGCGTCGATTTTAACTTCTGCCGGTTGGGTCTTGGGATTGTAGTAACCGATTTGCTCGATGTATTCGCCGTCTCTGGATTTGCGAGAGTCGATAGCTACGATGCGATAGAAGGGATTCTTTTTTGCGCCCATTCTGTGAAGTCTGATTTTTACTGCCATGTTTTGTATCCTCCGATATATGGTTTTTTATTTGATGTCGCGATTAAAACGGGAATCTGAATTTACCGCGACTGATTTGTTTCATCATTTGTTTGGTCTGCTCGAATTGATTGAGCAATCTGTTTACGTCCTGCACTTCCGTCCCCGATCCCTTTGCTATGCGCCTACGGCGGGAAGCGTTAAGTATCTGCGGATTGCGTCTTTCCTTGGGCGTCATCGAAAGTATTATCGCTTTGGTACGCTCGATTTTCTTTTCGTCGACATCAAGATTTACGCCTTTGAGTTTTCCGCTCATTCCGGGTATCATATCTATCATATCGCGCATGTTACCCATCTTTTTGACACTGCTTATCTGTTCGAGATAGTCTTCGAGGTCAAAGGAGTTTTCCTTCATCTTCTTTGCCATCTTGACGGCTTCTTCTTCCGAAATTGCGTTTTGCGCCTTTTCTATAAGAGTGAGCACGTCGCCCATACCGAGTATTCTCGACGCCATTCTGTCGGGATAGAACGGCTCGATGTCCGTAAGCTTTTCGCCGACGCCGATGTACTTGATGGGTTTACCGCACATCGCTTTGATTGATAACGCCGCACCGCCTCTCGTGTCGCCGTCGAGTTTAGTGAGGATGACGCCCGAGATGTCGAGTTCCGCGTTAAAGGTCGCCGCCACGTTTACGGAATCTTGTCCGAGCATACTGTCTACGACAAGTAAAATTTCGTCCGGGTCGACTTTTGCTTTGATATTGCGGAGCTCCTGCATCAACGTTTCGTCTATGTGAAGTCTGCCCGCCGTGTCGATGATTACAACATCTAAACCCTGCTTCTTTGCATACGCGATACCGTCGGTCGCGATTTTTACGGGGTCGATTTGACCTTCCGTAAACACTTCTACGCCCGCCTTTTCGCCTACTACCTGCAACTGTTTGATTGCGGCAGGTCTGTATACGTCGCCGGCGACGAGAAGGACTTTTTTGTTGTCTTTTTTTAGAACCGTCGCGAGCTTACCGCACATCGTCGTCTTACCGGCGCCTTGCAAACCGCACATCATATATACCGTGGGCGGTCTGTCGGAAACGGCAAGCTTTGCGTGCTTGCTTCCCATAAGCTCCGTAAGTTCGTCGTTGACGATTTTGATTACCTGCTGAGAGCTTTCGAGCCCTTTAAGGATATTTTCGCCGATAGCCTTTTCCGAAACCTTGTTGATAAACTGCTTGACGACGGTATAATTGACGTCGGCTTCGAGAAGAGCTATACGGACCTCGCGCATAGCGTTCTTTATTTCGAGCTCGGTAAGCGCACCTTTGTTTTTGAGCTTACTGAACGCGTGATTGATTTTTTCCGACAAGCTTCCGAACAATGCCATTATATGTCTTTGACCTCATTTAGTATTGTTTGTAGTTTTTGGGCTGTTTCTGTATCTACGGATACAATTAACGATTCTATTTGGGTCTGTATCCTATTGATCTTCGCAACAAGCCCGAGCTTGGACTCATACTCTTTAAGTTTGAGCTCCGCGCGCTTTATGACGTCCATTACCGCTTGGCGCGAAACTCCTTGTTCCTCCGCGATTTCCGCAAGAGATAAATCGTCGTCGTAATAACTGCGGAGCGTTTCTGTTTGATACGGGGTAAGCAACCCGCCGTAATAATCGTTCAGCAATCCGATTTCTACATTTTTTAACATACGCACCCTGCCGTTTTTACATTACGCTAACAATATATCACAATAAAAAAAGCGTGTCAAGTATTTTTACTTAACACGCTTAGTATTTACATAAAACGTTTACGCGAATATTTCGTCGATAAATCCCTGTGCTTCAAACGGCAAAAGGTCGTCTATTTGTTCGCCGACACCCACATATACGACGGGGATTTCTTGCTCCGCGCTTATCGCCATTACCACTCCGCCTTTTGCGGTGCCGTCGAGCTTGGTAAGAATGATGCCGTCGATGTCGATTGCTTCGTTGAAGATTTCGACCTGCTGTACGGCATTTTGTCCGGTAGTCGCGTCGAGGACGATATAATTACGTCTGTCGCAATCGGGCATTTCGCGGGAAATTACGCGATTGATTTTTTTGAGCTCTTCCATAAGGTTCTTTTTGTTATGAAGTCTGCCCGCGGTATCGACCAAAACGACGTCCGTTCCCTTGGCTTTTGCCGACGCCAACGCGTCGAATACCACCGACGCGGGATCGCTACCTTCGGAGTGTTTGACGATTCTGACGCCTGCGCGCTCCGCCCAAACTTCGAGTTGGTCGCTTGCCGCCGCACGGAAAGTGTCTGCAGCCGCAACGATTACGCTCTTACCCATAGTGGTGAATAGCTTAGCAAGCTTGCCTATAGCCGTAGTCTTGCCGACGCCGTTGACGCCCGCAACGAGTATTACCAACGGATACTCATACTCGGGTATTTCGTAATCTATGCTTTCGAGCATTATGCGTTTGAGCTCTTGTTTAGCGTCCTCGGGCTTGGTTATTTTCTTGTCGTACACAGTGTCTTTGAGTTCGTCGAGTATCTGCTCGGTCGCAGTAACGCCCATATCCGCAGATATCATCGCCATTTCGAGTTCGTCGTAAAAGTCGTCGTCGAGCTCTTTACCCTTAAATATTTCAAACAGCTTCTTTCCGAAGTTGTCCTTGGTCTTTTTTAGACCTTCTTTAATCTTTGCAAAAAAGCCCATTATGCCACATTGCCTCCGTTGTTGTCGTCGCCTTTTTTACCCGGCTCTTCCGCGTGCTTGTATGCTTCTTCGAGCTTGGCGCGGACGGTCTTGGATACACCCTTTTCCTGCATCGTGATACCGAACAGCGTATCGCACAGTTGCATTGTCGGCTTACGGTGAGTTACGACTATAAACTGGGTGTATTGCGAGAATTTATTGAGATATTGCGCGAAAAGATGTACGTTCGCATCGTCGAGAGCAGCCTCGATCTCGTCCAAAATACTGAACGGCATCGGCTTTAACTTGATTATCGCGAACAATATCGCTATCGCGGTAAGCGCTCTCTCTCCGCCGGAAAGCGGGGCGAGGTTCGAAAGCTTCTTGCCCGGAGGCTCCGCCATAATCTCTATGCCCGCGTCCAAAACGCTTACGCCCTTTTCGAGTTCCATTCTGGCACTTCCGCCACCGAACAGTTCGCGGAAAACTTCGTTGAAGTTCTTGTTTATTTGGTTGAAACTCGCGGTGAACTTCTCTATCATCTCGGACGTCAATTCGGCTATTATTCCCATAAGGTCTTGTTCGGCTTTGGCGACGTCGTCGTATTGGCGTTGGAGATCGGAATACCTGTTGGATTCCTCGGCGAATTTTTCTTCCGCAAGTTCGTTTACGGGTCCGATACGCTCGATGCGCTTACGTAAAGAATTGATTTCCGCATTGGCTTTGTTCGGGTCGAATACGTAAGTGCAGGTTTCGGGATCTATGCCGTCGCGATAAGACTTTGCCATATCGAAATCGTAGCCGTAGTTCTCTTGCATACGTTGCGACATCGCTTCGATTTGAGAGTCGATCATAGCGAGATTGGCTTCTTCTCTTATGCGCTTTTCGTTGGTCTTATTGACGATTTCGTTTTGCTCTATGCGCTTGGCGTCAAGCTCTTTGACGAGAGCGTTCATCTCGACTTTCTTTTGTTCGAGCCCTTCGAGTTCCGCTCTCAACGAATTGAGCTTGTCTTGGTCCTCTTTGCTGAACACCGATTTTTCGAGCTGAGCTTCTATTTGAGCAAGCCTCGTCGTGTTGAACCTTTCGCGCATATCGAGTTCCAAAAGCGATTGCTCGAGCATTTTGCATTCCGCTTTGAGCGCGGCAATGTCTTTTTCGAGCGTTTCGATTTCGTTTTGTACGGCGTTTACCGCCATCATCGCTTCGGTAACTTCGGCGTTTACGGCTTCGCGACGTTGCTTATCTTCGTAATACTTGTTTTTGAGTTCTGCTACGTAATCGTCCGCATCGACTTTTTCGGAGTCGATGTTTTGTTTGTTACGGCTGACCTCTTTGAGCATCGTTTCGATTTCCTGAATACGTTTAAGGTCGCCTTCCTTTCCCTCAAACAGCTTTTTGAGGTCGGATTCGAACAATGCAATCTGCTTGTCGCATCTGTCGATTTCGCCCTGTACGGCAGTGATTTCAACGTCGAGTTTTGCAAGTCGCGAACCGATTACGCCGACTGCGTTTGCAAGTTCTTTACACTCGGCAGTGCGACTTTCGGCATCCAAAGTAAAGAGTTCGAGATCCTTTTTCGCTTGACGGAGTTTTTTGACGATGTCTTCTTTTTCGCTTTCGCGCGAAAGTATTCGGGAACGGCTTCTGACCGCGGTACCGCCCGTCAACGCACCGCTTGTCGCGTATACGTCGCCTTCGAGGGTTACGGTACGGAAGGAGTAGCCGTACTTCTTGGATACGCGGAGCGCCGTCTTTTGGTCCTCGACGATAACCGTTCTTCCGAGTAAGTTAGAGAAAATGTTATCGTACTCCGAGTCGTAGTTTACGAGTTCGCTCGCAATGCCTATTACGCCGTCTTCGTCCGTAACGCGCGCTTGCTCACGGCTGAGGTCGGCGTATTTAATCGTCGTCATCGGCAAGAACGTGGCTCTGCCGAGGTTGTTTTCACGCAACGTGCGCATAAGATCCGACGCGTCGTACTCGTTGCGCGTTATGATATTTTGAAGAGAACGTCCGAGAGATATTTCGATGGCAAGTTGCAAATCCTTGGGAACGCTCATCACTTCCGCAACGGTCGCAACGATCTTTTCCGACACCTCAGGGTGCTTTTGCGCATACGACATTAAGTTCTGTATGCTATCCTCGTAATCGAAATAATTGGAGATGTTTTCTTCGATGGTCTTGCGCTTAAAGTCAAGATTCTGTATGCGCGTTTCGAGTTCCGTTTTGCGGGTCAAAAGCTCTTTTAATTCGTTATCCGCGTTGCGTTTGTTGTCTTCCGCTACGGCAAGTTCCGCCTGCTTTTCTTCTTTTTCTCTTAACAAAAACTCTTTGCGCGAAACGAATTCGTCGCGTTCTTTGGATATCTTGTCGGACGCGTTTTTCTTGTCGTTGTACTCGTCCTTATCCGAAGCGACGCTGTCGAGGAGCATTTTGCGCTCGAGTTCGAGCTCGGCGACGTCCTTTTCGAGAGCGGCGGTCTTGCTAAGTCTGTTGACGAACATTTCCGTACTCGCTTCGATGGCTTTTTCTTGCTGTTCGACCGAATGCGAAATCTCGTTATACGCTTTCTGGACGGCTATCAATGCGTCCTTTTTAAGTGCGAGTTCGTCGCGTTTTTCGACGGATAACGCAAACTTTTCTTCAATCAAACGGGCTTTTTCGTCGAGTTTGGTGCGACTACTGAGTCGTTCGTCCTTAATCTTGGTGTTATCCTCTTTTATGTGGTCAATGTCCTTGCCGAGTGCGCGTCCGTCGCCCGCCGCCTTTTCCGCCGCAACCATCAACGACGTGATGTTGTCGCGCACCATGTTGGAGTACTTATCTCCGTTTTCGATGCCCATCATCGTTACGTTGTAGTCGGAATTTAAGCGCTCCCACTCCTTGGTTTCGGATTCGAGTTCCTCGGTTAGTTTATTGAGCTTAGTGCGGATTTTTTCGCGGTTTGCACTGCTGTTTTCGCATTGATACAGAAACTGGGAAACTTCTTGGAATTTGAGCTCCGCTCTCAATGCTTTCGCCTTGGCGGCATCCTTAGCCTCTTGCTCCAAAGGTCCCAAAGAAGATGCGACTTCGGTCAAAATGTCGCTTATACGCGCCATGTCTTGACGCGCGCGATCGAGTTTGCGCTCGGTTTCTATCTTACGGGCTTTATGACGGCTTATTCCTGCCGCTTCTTCGAATATTTTACGCCTGCCGTCGGGCTTGGACGACAATATTTCGTCGATTTTGCCCTGTCCGATTATGCTGTATCCCTCTTTACCGATACCGCTGTCGCGGAAAAGATCTATAACATCTCTCAAACGACAGGATTGTTTGTTTATAAGATACTCACTCTCACCGCTACGGTCAAGCTTACGAGTAACTACTACCTCGTCGAAATCTATGGGATAACGGTGATCACTGTTGTCGAGATACAAACTGACCTCGCAATAAGAAAGCGAACGGCGGTTCGCCGTGCCGTTAAAGATAAGATCCGGCATCTTGGTTACGCGGAGCGTGGACGGGGCTTGTTCGCCGAGCACCCATCTTACGGCGTCGATAACGTTTGATTTACCGCACCCGTTCGGTCCGACAATACCGGTGATGTTGGATTCGAACGGTATTTCTGTTTTGTCTGCAAACGATTTGAAACCGAGCAGTTCTATTTTTTTGAGATTCAAAGCCTCTTCTCCGTTACTTCTTTTTATGTATTATTAATTATATAATAATTTATTTTAGATTGCAAGGGCGCAACGTTATTTTTGATTTTTCTCACTTGTAGCACGTGAATTCCAAAAAAAAGAGCCTTTGGCTCTTTTTAAGTTCGTTTTTTTGAGGTTTTATTTTATAACGCCCATTTTGATTAGGGTGAATTTTGAGGCTTGTTGCTCGGCTTTCTTTTTGGTGTGTCCGACGCCTGTTCCGTATGCTTTTCCGCCGACTAATGCCGTTACTTCAAACTCGCCGTTTTCTAAATGAACAAACGGGAATTCGACATCCTTTAACTCGTGCCTCGCTCTTTCGAGAAGAGTCGATTTATAGTCGACAACCATATTGTGCTCGTAATCGAGTTCGAGATACTCTTTGAGGTTCTTGTAAATAAACTTCCAGCACTCTTCGATGCTCCCGGAATCACAAGCTATCGCGCCTATTATAGACTCGAAAAGATCTTCTTTCTTTTTGTTGCTCGTTTGGACTTCGTGCTCGCTACTCCCGCCCGACGTGCGCATATAGCCTATCAAACCTAATTTCTCGACGGTTTGCGCAAGCGTTTTGCCCGATACGATATGCGCTTTTGCCTTGGTTAAAAATCCCTCGTTTGCCTTGGGATGGTTGGTATAGAGGTATCGCGCGACGTAATAGCCGAGTATGCTGTCACCCAAAAACTCCAATCTCTCGTATGACTTTACGCGGTTTTCGTTTGCGTACGAAGAGTGCGTAAACGCTTCGAGCAGAAACATCTCGTTGTTGAATTTGTATCCTATTATGCGCTCTATCGCGTCTACGTCAAAATGCTCCACGTTACTCCTCCGCGCCCGCGTTCAACGCCGATTCGATTTCTTTTATCGTACCGTTTGCGTAAAGCGAGTACGCCTGTTTTATCGACGCGGTTATGGATTTTGCCTTGGAACTGCCGTGCGACTTGATGACTATCTTGCGAAGTCCCATTAGTACGGCACCGCCGTATCCGCTATAATCCATCGTCTTTTTAACGTGCTTGAGTACCGGCTTTAACAAGAGATACCCGAGCTTTGCGCGAAAACCGCCGTTCATTATGCCTTCCTTAAGAATGCTCATAAACGCAAGCGCCGTTCCCTCGCAAGCCTTTAACGCTATATTACCGCTGAATCCGTCCGAAACAACGACGTCGTAATCGCCGGAAAGGAGTTCCCTCGCTTCCATATTTCCGACAAAATTAAGGTCCTTTTCTTCCTTAAGAAGAGCGAATGCCTGAGTGGTGAGCTCGTTGCCTTTTTTGTCCTCGGTTCCGTTGGAAAGTAATCCGATTTTGGGATTTCGGATACCCATTTGCGACTTTGCAAGAGCTACGCCGAAACGCGCGAACTGAACGAGTTGTTGGGGTTTGCAGTCCGCGTTCGCTCCGCAATCCACAAGCGTTACAAGCCCGCCTTTAACGGTCGGAAGTACCGGCGCAAGCCCTGCGCGCGTAACGCCTTTTATGCGCCTTACAAGTAGCATACCGCCCGTTAAAACGGCGCCCGAGCTACCTGCCGAAATAAGCGCTTCTGCTTGGGGATCAGACGAAAGAATGCCGAATGCCTTGACGAGAGAGCTGTCTTTTTTGCGTCTTATCGCTTCCGTCGGAACATCGTCGTTGGTAATAACGTCGCGTGCGTCAACGATTTCGATACGCGTTCTGTCCGCATCGAATTCCGTAAGCAACGATTCAATCTCTTCCGCCTTACCGACCAAAACGATATCGAATCCTTGTTCCTCTTTTACCGCGTTCACCGCGCCTAAAACTATTTCTCTCGGGGCGTTATCTCCGCCGTACGCGTCGACTACTATTTTCATATCTTCTCCTGCAGGGAATAATTTTTTAGAATAAATGAGGGAAGCTTCCGCTTCCCTCGGGTGAATACTTAATTATAAATTAGTCTTCTTTCTTGTCGTCTTTTACCACTACCTGTCTGCCGTCGTAGTAACCGCATGCGGGGCATACCTTATGACTTTCGATAAGCTCGTGGCACTGGGGGCACTCGACAAGATTGGGATTGGAAAGCTTCCATTGAGCATATCTTGTATTGGTCCTTTGCTTAGATACTTTACGTTTAGGGACTGCCATGTTGCACCTCCTCGATAATTTTGACTTTTAATCGCTTGTTTATTATATACAAACGCGTCGGCTATGTCAACCGTTTTTACGATTTAACGTAATATAATTATGCTATTTTCTCGCTTCGACAAGAGCTTTCGCCTCACGTGCGATGACAAGTTCTTCGTTCGTGGGGATAACAAGCACTTTTACCTTGCTGTTTTCTTTGTGGAGCTCGTGGAACTCTCCGCGCTTTGCATCATGGTTCTTTTCAAAATCGAAATCAATACCGAGAATGTCGAGTCCGCGCATAATTATTTCGCGAGCTTCATAAGAGTTCTCGCCGATACCGCCGGTGAAGACTACGCAGTCAAGACCGCCGAGTGCCGTGTAGTAAGATCCGATATATTTACGAATGCGATACGCGAACATATCGAACGCAAGACGGGCTTTATCGTCACCATTGCCGAGATTGTAGCACACGTCTCTACAATCGGAATATCCGCAAAGACCCAAGAAACCGGACTTCTTATTGAGATAAGTTACGACTTCGGACGCGGTCATGCCCTTTTGCTCGGCAAGGAAACCTACTGCCGCCGCGTCGATATCACCGCTTCTCGTGCCCATTACAAGACCTTCGAGGGGAGTAAGACCCATCGTGGTGTCTATGCATTTTCCGTCGAGAACAGCTGCGAGAGAGGATCCGTTTCCGAGGTGGCAGGTAATTACTCTACTATGCTCTTTTCCGAGATACTTGACGGCTTCGCCCGAAACGAATTTGTGAGAAGTGCCGTGGAATCCGTACTTACGAACTTTGTACTTCTTGTAATCCTCATAATCTATTGCGTACATATACGCATAGTCGGGCATAGTCGAATGGAATTCGGTATCGAATACGGCTACGTTGGTTTTGTCAGGCATCAATGCCATGCAACTTCTGATACATCCGATATTCGCCGGCATGTGCAGAGGTCCTAAAACGGTGTTGCGATCGCATATTGCCAAAACTTCGTCGTCAACTATTACGCTGTGCTTGAAGTCCTCGCCTCCGTGAAGTACGCGATGTCCTATTGCGCCGATTTCGTCCATCGAAGAGATTATGCCCTTTTCGGGATCGGTGAGAGCGTGCATAACGAGTTCGAACGCTTCGGTATGATTTGCGATAACCTTTTCGATTACGATTTTCTTTTCGGTTCCGTTTACCTTTTGTTCAAGACGTCCGGTAAGTCCCGTGCCGATTTTTTCGACAAGACCTTTGCCGAGCATTTGCTCGTTATCCATGTCTATGACTTGATACTTCATAGACGAACTGCCTGCGTTGAGTACTAATACTTTCATCTTTATCTCCTTATTGTAATGCTGTAATCGCGACAACGCCCACTACGTCGCTTACGGAGCAACCGCGGGAGAGGTCGTTGACGGGAAGAGCCAAACCTTGGCAAAGAGGTCCTATCGCTTCGACACCGCCGAAACGTTGTGCGATTTTGTATCCTATGTTACCGGATTGAAGATCCGGGAATACCAATACGTTTGCGTGTCCCGCAACGGTCGAGCCCGGAGCTTTGAGAGCGCCGACGGTCGGAACCAACGCAGCGTCAAGCTGAAGTTCGCCGTCTACGTCGAAGTCGAGGTCCATACTCTTGAGAGTAGCGGTCGCCGCCTGAACCTTATCGACGTTCGGATGAGAAGCGCTACCCTTGGTGGAGAAACTAAGCATTGCTACTTTGGGCTCTTTCATTCCGCATACGTTGCGCGCGCTTTCGGCAGACGCAACCGCTATGTCGACAAGCTGTTCCGCGGTAGGATCGGGCATTACGGCGCAGTCTGCAAATATCATAACGCCGTTCTCGCCGTAAGGAGATCCCTCGGGCATACCCATTACAAAACATCCGGATACCGTCTTGATTCCGGGCTTGGTTTTGATTATCTGGAGTGCGGGACGGAGCACTTCGCTCGTAGCGGTTATAGATCCGCCGACAAGACCGTCTGCGTCACCGCTCTTTACCATCAAGCATCCATAATAAAGCGGGCGCTTTGCAAGTTCGAGAGCCTTTTCTTCCGTCATACCCTTTGCCTTGCGGAGTTCGTAAAGAAGATGTGCGTACTCCTCGAGTTTATCCGAAGTTTCGGGGTTAACTATATTTACGCCGTCGAGAGCTCCCTCTTCTACTTTGGAAAGTATAACTTCTCTGTCGCCGAGGAGCGTAAGAGTCGCAATGCCCTGTTGTTTGATGATGAGTGCGGCGTCTATTATACGCGCTTCTTCGCCTTCGGCAAGTACGATGTGCTTGTTTACCGTCTTTGCGCGTGCGATAATTCCGTCCATAAGTTTAGACATATAAATTAGCCTCCGAAAAAAACTTGATTTATTTTTTGTTTGGTATATAATAAATATACCTATAGTATCTTACTACTATAATTATTATAAATCAAGCGGTTTTGGAAATCAAACGCAAAAATCGGAGTATTTACATGAAAGCTACCGCAATCGTTGCAGAATACAACCCTCTCACCAACGGACACGCCGAACATCTTCGCCTCGCTCGCGAACAAACGGGCGCGGATACGATTTTGTGCGTGATGAGCGGATCGTTTACCCAACGCGGGGACGCCGCTATCGCCGATAAGTATATGCGTGCGGAACAAGCTATTTACGCCGGTGCGGATATAGTCGCGGAGCTACCCACTATCTATGCAATCTCCCCCGCCGATAATTTCGCTTACGGTGCTATTAAAACGATTTCGGCTTTCCCGAACGTCGAATACCTAAGCTTCGGGAGCGAATGCGGTAATGCCGAGGCTATAGAGAAACTTGCTTCCCTCCTTGCCGAAGAACCCGAGGAGTTTAAGACTTATCTCAGAAATCATCTCGACGAAAACGTGGCTTTCCCGAAAGCTCGCGCGCTCGCCGTATGCGACTACGCAAACGCACATCCCGAGTATTCGGATACCACCGAGATTTTGGATTCCCCCAACAACACCCTCGGAGTAGCATATGCCGTTCAAATCAAAAAAGCGGGACTCAACATTAAACTACATACGATAAAACGCCTCGGCGCGGAATTCGATTCCGACGATATGGATTCGCCCTACCCGTCCTCTTCCGCCGTCAGAAAGGCGTTCGCCCGCGGGGACACGGAAAAAATCGCCTCCGCCGTCCCGAAGGGCGTTATGGGTATGCTTTCGGTTTGCAACAAACAAGGCGACACTCTCGGCGATATGACTTTATTCAAAGTTAAGAATATGTCCGGCTATGACCTCGAAAAATATTACGACGTTACCGGAGGTTTGCACAATCGCCTTAAAATCGCGGCGGCTACAGCCGTTACCGCGGAAGAAATGCTCGAAAACGCCAAAAACAAAAACTGCACGATGGCTCGTCTTAAACGCATTTGCCTTTACGCGCTGTTCGACATCACAAAAGCCGATTACGAAAATTGCGTCGCTTGCCCTCCCTACATACAGATACTTGCAATGCGCTCGACTCGTAAAGACATTCTTTCGGAGCTCTCTCAAACCTGCCCGAACGTTTTAACCAAATATTCCGATATCAACAAAGTCGATAAGCGTCTTAGGTATATGCTGAAACTCGATTTCAGCGCGCAAGGCACGTTGGATATTATAAATCGCTCCAACTACTACAACAAAAAAATGCTCCTCGTTTGAGCCTCGACCGCCGTTCGGCGGTCTTTTTAATATGCTATGACCGTAACACATACGGCAATCGCATACGAGATAATCGCTTGCGAAATTTTGGTAACGATATAATATCCGGGTTTTATGCCGATTTCGGAAAGAAACGACGTCGACTGTATCGCAACCGAGATTCCGCCGAACCCGAGTGCAAACGATAGCATAGGCAAAACTTCTCGCGCGGAAACGCTCGCGTCAAGCATATACGCACCCCTCGTAACCTCGAATAGAGACGTAACGAGAGCCTTCGATATTCCTTTTTGAACTCCCGAAAACTCAACCGCTTTCGCTAAAAACGCGATGACGCCGATTTCTTCCAAAAACGCGACGGCAACGCAAAATATCACCACACAAGCACCGACCCTGACTATCGAAGCGACGGCGGTATTCAGTACTCCGTTAAAACTCGTATTCCCTTTAGGAACAGAAAACTTAGCCTCGGCTTTTTTCTTTTTGTAGGCTCCTACGCGCCCCGAAAAGATAAATCCGTTTACTACGGCACCAACATAATGCACGGCAAGCAATACCGCTCCGAGCGTCGGGTTTCCGAGTATTTTATATCCTATCACACCGACGACGAACAGCGGTCCCGACGTCGAAGAAAACGCTATCGCGCGCTTGGCTTCGTCCAATGTCATTAAACCGTTTTTATAACTTTCGGATACCGTTTTTGCGCCTATCGGATACCCGGATATAAAACTCAAAGCCATCGCGTACCCGCCCGCCGACGGTACGTCGTAAAGAGCCCGAACGGGCTTTTCGACCATACGTGCGATGACGCCGTCAGTTCCGAAAACGCCGAGCAATCCCGTAAAAAAGAAAAACGGGAACAGCGCGGGAAACACCGATTCCAAAAACATATCGAGTCCCTGTCTACACGCCGGCATATATACCGACGGGCGAACGGACAACGCAACCAAAATCCCCACAACGGCAATACCGCCTATGATTCTAAACGTCTTTTTCACGTTAGATTATATGCGGTTCATCGCATAAAAAAACGGACGGTTGCCCGTCCGCGTGTTTTTTAATTGTCTTTTTTTCGAATGCCGGTTTGCGCCTTTCTTATTAGTTCCAAACTGTCCGTTAGCGTTGCGGCGGCATCGGACAGCATATCCGATATATCTCCGTATACGTCGTCGGTAAGACGTCTTGCATAATCCATAGCTTGCGCGCGAATTGCCTCGGCTTCTTGCTGTGCCTGCATAATTATTGCGTGGTTGGAAAGTATTTCGTCGGCACGCTGTTGAGCTTGTCTTACTATGTTCTGAGCGCGCGCGGATTCCTCTTGTAAACGCCTTTCACTGCTGTTTACTATCGCTTTCGCTTCGCGCATAACGCCCGGCAACGCCGAACGTATTTGGTCTACAAGCGAATATATGACGTCGCCGTTGACGGTAACGCCCGAGCCGAACAGCGCCTTCTTTCCGCTACGAACTTCTTGCTCTATCTGATACAATAAATCTTCTATATCGTCCATTTGTCTGCCTCCGATTTTAACGCGTTCTCTATTTCCGAGTCTACAAGCCCGTATACGTCTTTGCCGTCTTTAAGTCTTTCGCGCACAGTCGTTGAGCTTATGTCGCCGTCTTTTGCGGGTACGAATACCGTTTTTACTCCGCCGTTCAAGTAATTCCATTCCGCCATATCCTTTTCGTACTCGAAATCTTCGGCGTTACGTACTCCTCGTATAATATATTGTATATCATTTTCCTTGCAATAGTCAATAGCCAAGCCGGAATAAAACGCACTAACTACCCGTCCGCCGAGTTTGCGAACGGAGCGTTCGATGAGCTTCACGCGCTTTTCGGGAGCAAGCATAGGCTCCTTGTCGGGATTGACAAGCACGACTACGTGTACTTCGTCAAAAATTCCGAGTGCCTTTTCGACAAGATACTCGTGTCCGAGAGTGAACGGATCGAATGTCCCGGTAATCGCGCAAGCAACGGCTTTTTCGATTATTGATACCGTTACCGAACCGTAATCGCGAACGGTCGTCGCACGATAACCGCTCGGGAGTATCAATTTCTCGTCATCTCTCGCACGTTCGACAACTATTATTCCGTCCTTTTCCAAAATATCGCTCGACGTTATTTTGGCTATCGCTTGCTCGTCGAGTTTCTTGCGATACGGCGGGTCTAAGAATATTATGTCGAATTTCTCGCCTCGGAGTTTGAGCCTGTCTATGGTCAATGCGAAATCACGCTGTATAAGCTCGTAATCGCCGTCAACCTTGGTCAAATTCTGCTTTGCGGTCGCTATGCTGTCCCTCGAAACGTCGGCAAAAACAACTCTTTCCGCGCCTCTCGAAATAGCCTCGATACCTACCGCTCCGCTACCGCAAAACAAATCGAGCATTCTTGCGCCCTCGACGCGCCACTGTATGAGATTGAATATGCTTTCTTTGACCCTGTCCGTGGTCGGACGAATCGTGCGATCCGGAAGAGTCAACAACGTTCTGCCTTTGAATTTACCTGCTATTATTCTCATTCGATAACTCTCTCTTCTGTAATTATTATGTCCATATCGACGTCATATGCGCCTTTGTCTATATGATAACACTTTCCGAGCTCGTAGCATAGCCCGATTTTGTAAATTGCGGGATTTTTTGCAAAATACTTATCGTAACAGCCTTTGCCGTGCCCGAGTCTTACCTTTTCTTCGTCAAATCCGACCATCGGCGTTACCGATACGTCGGGAACCTCGTCCGTTATTATTTGGGGATTACTCGGCTCCCTTATCCCGTAGGCACCGCGCGTGAGCGTTTCATTCTCCGTGTACTCGGCAACAAGCATATCGCCGTCTTGCATTACGGGAACGAACACGCGTTTGCCGTGTTCCCAAAGATACTCGATTATCACGTCGGTTGCGGGCTCGGTATCCATCGATAAATAGACAAGTACCGTTTTTGCGGACGCTATCTCTTTGCGCTCTTGAAGCCTTTCCGCTATACGCTTATCGCATTCCGCTTTTTGTTTGGTCGAGAGCGTTCCCCGCGACTTGATTTCTTTTCTTAACGCATTTTTATCCATTGTCTGTAAACCGCCTTTCGGTACGCCCTTTTACGGAAGTCAGGATCTCATACTCGTTTGTTTTTGCACACCGCTTGTATGAATCAATCGTTTCGGACGATATTAAAACGACCTCGTCGCCGATCTTTACGTCATCGCTTCCGAGCTCTATAAATGTAACGTCCATACATATGTTTCCGACAATACGCGCTTTCTTACCTCCGACTATAACCTCGGCACCGGAATACGCGCGCATAATACCGTCGTAATACCCGCCGGCTATAATTCCTATGCGCGTATCTCTACCCGCCACATAGGCTCCGTCATAACCGACCGTTTCGCCCTTCTTTACTTCTCGCAAGGCTATAATCTCCGAGCACACCCTCATAGCGCCTTTATACGCCGTCAAGCCCGCTCTTACGCCGTCCGCATACAAGCCTTTTTCGATACCAATGCTTGCGGAACATATGCGCTTAGCCGTCTTTGGAATATCTTCCGTAAGCTTACAAAACTTGTCGTATTGCAGGTCTATAGCGTCCGCAGAGTAAAAATGCGTATGTACGGCGCGCAACCTTACCCCGGCTTTGCTTAAACGATATACGGCGTCGTCAATCTCGCCTCTCGACCCGAATCCGAATCTACGCATACCGGTATCGACTTTTAAGTCGACTTCGGATATTCCGTGCTCTATTACCGAACGCAACGTGGCTTCGTCCCTTACAAGTGGCGTAAGCCCCGCGCTTTTGACGAGTTCCGCTTCGTCCGCGGTATAAGAAAAGACGGTTATGCCGTTATCCGCAACCCGTCTTACGATGGCTCCCTCTTCGGCGGTCGCCACTCCGAACCTGTCCGCAAGCCTCGACGTCGCCTTTGCGACTTCTGTCGCTCCGTGGTTGTACGCATCTGCTTTTACCATAAACGTAAGCTCTCGCTTGCCTATCGCGCGCCTGACGTGTTCGAGATTGCGTTTTATCCTCGATAAATCTATTTCCGAATAAAGTTTAATAATCGCCTCACGATATAGAATATTTATTCGGAGAAAATATATTACTTGTTGTCTTCCGTTTCGTGCGTTTCGTCTGCCACTCCAGAAACGCGCGCTTTACGCCTTTTTATTACGGTTGCAATGCTCTTTATACTCGGGTCGAATGACGGAGTAAAGAGCTCTATGAACACTTCCTCTATGCCGGCAAGCGTGCAGAACGCGCATATCACGTAAAGTCCGATATCCGCGGCACCCGCATTGCGTAACGCGATGTACAAGAACGGATAAAGATAGAATATTATCATACCGACTTTGTTGCCGATCGTGTGGAGCATAGAAAACTTCTTAAATCTTATAAGAGTAACCAACGCGCCTAAAATACGGGAAGCGAAAACTACAAGTATCGCAATAACCATACCTACCCAGCAATCGAGCCCGTCGACGGTATGTGCGTACATTGCAACCATATGGGTAGTCGTCCAAGTTAAAAGAGTATCGCCTATCGTATCGAGCGTTTCGCCGAGTCGTCCTTCGACTTTAAGAGCACGTGCGATACTGCCGTCGATAGTGTCGCTCACTCCGCAAAACGCATATAATACGTAAAACAATACGGAGTACGGTTCCAAGAACATGACGGCTACCGCGATGATTATTCTCGAGATAGTCAAAATATTGGGGATCTGTTTTATAAACTTGTTATCTTTGATATTAGCCATGTCGTCTCTCTGAACTTTTTTACAGTATAACATAAAAATTCACATAGTGCAAACATTTTGGTTTCCGTAACAATAATCGAAACGTATTCATAACTTGTAGTGTAGGCGGTAAAGCCTAAAATCTATAAGGAGGTTTGCTATGAACGGTATGAACTTTGGCGGTGGCGGCTGTGATTGCATATGTTGGATTATCATAATCCTCTTGCTTTGCGGTTGCTGTGGTAACAACGGCGGATGCGGTTGCTGTGAAATAATCATAATAATCCTGCTCCTCTGTTGCTGTGGTTGCGGTTGCAAAAGGGATGAGCCCTACGACTGCAAATAATTACATATACGGCGTGCCGTAAATCAAAAGAACCGTCGAAAGACGGTTCTTTTGATTATTTCCTTTTCTTCTTGTATAATTCGTCGATTAACACTTGTTCTTCCTCTTCGGTAACCTCGCGGAAATCCTCGGGAGTTTTGCCTTCTTCGTACATAAGATAAAACGCAGGCGCTTTGGGGTGGTCCAATACAAGTTGCGACGAGGGATACTTTATAAGTTTAAGTATCATCGAAAGGTCGCCCGCCGCCCCCGCAATCATTCCTATAAACATACACGTATATACGATGTTCAAAAACACCGTCGACAGTATCCACGGAATTATCCCCGTAACGATTAAAGGAAGTATGAGCACGAACATATACTTGTCGGCGGTAAGAGGCACGTCGCACGTGCAATACGCCATACCCTGCTTCAAAATCACTCCGAAACGAATATTCTTGCGCGGGACTCCCACCATAAGCATTGCAAGGGCGTGTATCCCTTCGTGCGCGACGATGAGCGCTAAATACGCTACGATTATAATTAAAATGTCATACCAATGCACTACTGTGTTGAAATCTTTGAGCGCGGTAAGCTCTAAGGGCACAGAAATCGCAAGAGGCACCAAAAACATAACAACCGACAACGCGGTCATTTTTTTGAGATCTATTTTTACAAGCTGTTTTTTCATACGACGATTATACAACCTATGATTACATATGGCAACCGAATTTACTTTGAGTTATCGCCAACCATATAACGCGGGAATAAATACCCGACAATCTTTTTACCTAACAAACGGACTTTGATGTAGTCCCCGCAAACGTCTTTGAGTTCGTCCAAATGCTCGTCTGAATAGGTAAAAATATCGTAACTCCCGTCATAATATTCTTTGGCAAACGCAACCAATTCGCTACAAGGCATATACAAATCGCCGGGATTTCCTACATATGTCATAACGGGCATATTGAACGAGTATAACACGTCATCGTACTCCCACCATACGGTCATATCTAACGATGTACATTGTACGCGTTCGTTTTTGTTAATTTCAGAAGACGTTTTTACGGGTATCAATTCGCCGACTTCTACGTGACAACTCGCACCGCCGATTAATAATGTAAAATTATTTTCGCCTATCGAAAACGTGCATAAAGATTTTTCGTCATTTTCCCAAGTCTGAGGTCCGAAAAACTCAAGCCTCTTTTTATCGGCTTTCGAGTAAAACATTCTAAGTGTCGCCATCATTACATCGGACGGGTATCGAACGCACTCGACATCGAAAGAAGTATAGTCATCGGTTGCCAGTCCGAAAAACTCGGGAGTATTCCACGGATAATCGACATTAAAGGATACGTCAATTTGATCGTATATGCTTTCTTTCGAAATAACGGATTGGGGATTCCTGAGTTCGGTATAATATGTATTTATATCGGAATACGAATAATCCGTGGTGGATTTTAATTCGTTGCCTACACGCGGAAATATCGGATTAAATCCGTCAACGCAATAGTTTTTGCATTCGTCTAAATTCAACCCCGATAAATCGGCTTGCGGATTATGCATTGACGGTGGAGTTTCGCTCCCGTCGTCCCCGGTGTTCGGCTCGGGAACATCGTTACAAGACACAAAACAACCTACCGACACTACAATAAGTACAAGCGCTAAAACAATCGTTATTATTTTTTTCATAACATACCTCCGTATTTATGATACCACAACAAGAGTTTGTTAACAATACCTTTTTCTTATTGCTTTATGTTTTATCTAAAAAAGTTAAACAAAAAAGCCGTCCTAAGACGGCTTTTTTGATTGATTCGATGTTATTTCGCATATTCGACTTTGCGGACTTCGCGTATAACGTTGACTTTGATTTGACCGGGATATTCGAGCTCGTTTTCTAACTTGCGGGCAATATCCTTTGCCAAAAATTCTGTTTGTGCGTCGTCTACTTGCTCGGGTTTTACGATAACGCGTATCTCTCTACCCGCTTGTATCGCAAACGACTGCTCTACTCCTGCGAACGAGTTTGCCAGACTTTCCAATTTTTCGAGTCTCTTGACGTAGAATTCAAGCGACTCCCTTCTCGCTCCCGGACGCGCTCCGCTTATAGCGTCCGCCGCCTGAACGAGTATTGCTTCGACACTGTTTGCCTCCACGTCGCTGTGGTGGGCTTCGATGCAATGTATAACCTTTTCGCTCTCTTTGTACTTACGGGCGAGTTCGACGCCTATCTGTACGTGAGTGCCTTCGTATTCGTGGTCGATTGACTTGCCTATATCGTGGAGCAAGCCCGCGCGCTTACATAACTTTTCGTCCGCGCCGAGTTCGCCTGCCAATAAGCCTGCGATATAGGATACCTCGAGAGAATGTTTGAGTACGTTTTGTCCGTAACTCGTACGATATTGCAAACGTCCGAGGAGCCTTACAAGCTCGGGATGTATGCCGTATACGCCCGCGTCGAATACCGCGCTTTCGCCGGCTTCTTTAATGGTCGCATCCATATCTCTGCGTACGCGATCCGCGACTTCTTCGATTCTGCCGGGATGTATTCTGCCGTCCGCTACGAGCTTTTGGAGCGTCAAACGCGCTATCTCTCTTCTTACCGGGTCAAAGCCCGTGAGCGTTACTACGTCCGGAGTATCGTCTATTATGATGTCGACTCCCGTCGCGCTCTCCAACGCTTTGATGTTGCGACCCACTCTGCCGATTATCCTTCCCTTCATGTCTTCGTTGGGGAGTTCGACTGTAGAAACGGTCGCTTCCGAAGCCTGATCCACCGCGCACCTTTGTATTGCCAGTGCCACAATGTTCTTCGCTTTGCGTTCGCCTTCTTCTTTGGCTTCCTTTTCGATAGCCTTGACTATGGCTACGGCGTCGCGCTTGGCTTCGTCTTCCACTTGTTTGATGATAAGGTCTTTTGCTTCTTCTCTCGACATCCCGCTGACCTTCTCGAGTTCGGCAAGCATACGCTCGCTGTGCTTGCTGAGGTCGTCTTCTACTTCCTTAATCCTCTGCTCTCGATTTTCGAGTTCTTTACGTGTGCGGTCGATGTTTTCGATTTTGCGATCCAGAATTTCTTCTTTTTTGTTAATGGAGTCCTCTTTCTGGTTTAAGCGGGCCTCCTGTTTTTGCATTTCGGAACGTCTGTCTTTGGATTCCTTTTCAAACTCGTTACGCAGTCTGATTTGCTCGTCTTTTGCCTCTAATAAGGCGTCTTTGCGGATCGTCTTAGCTTCGGCTCTCGCTTCTTCTACGACCCTTGCAAATTCCGTCTCTGCGTCGCTCTGCTTCTTTTTGAGCACGGCTCTGTATGCAAAAAAGCCTGCTACCGCGCCTACCGCCAATGCGGGAAACACCGTTATGAGAGCGACAGCCCAAGCCGGTATTGACAAAAGCATGGTTAGACTGCCTGACATTGTTACCTCCTATTGAATTTTTAATTTGCGTGTATAATACGGTCGTTCGCTACCGATTAGTTCACTTCTATTTATTATATATTAAGTTTATGTAAAAGTCAATATCTATAATTCCTTATTTGCGAGTTTACATCAGCCTGAAAACTCGTTAAAAGGTTTCCCTGATCTTGGCTTCGAGGATCCCGGCGAGGTCGGGATTTTTGCGGAGATAGTCCAATGCCTTTTCTCTTCCCTGTCCGATTTTTTCGCCTTCGTAACTGAACCATGCACCCGACTTCATAACAAACCCGCAATCGACTGCCATATCGAGTATGCAACCGAGAGAGGATATGCCTTCGCCGAATATAATATCGAATTCTGCTTGTTTGAAGGGAGGCGCAAGCTTGTTCTTGACAACTTTTACTCTCGTGCGGTTACCGATGACGTTCGAACCGTCCTTTACCGCGTCCGTACGACGTACGTCGAGGCGAACACTGCTGTAATATTTGAGAGCTTTGCCTCCCGTGGTCGTTTCGGGACTTCCGAACATCACGCCGATTTTATCGCGCAACTGGTTGATAAATATAATGAGGGTGTTGGTTTTGCCTACCGCGGGGGTAAGTTTACGCATAGCCTGCGACATCAAGCGTGCTTGCATTCCCATAGGAGCGTCGCCCATTTCGCCGTCTATTTCCGCCTTGGGGGTAAGTGCCGCGACGGAGTCTACGACTATTACGTCGATACTTCCGCTTCTTGCAAGCTCATCGGCTATCGCAAGAGCTTGTTCGCCGTCATCGGGTTGCGCGACGTACATCTCGGTAAGGTCGACGCCGAGTTTCCCGGCGTACGTCGGATCGAGTGCGTGTTCTGCGTCTATAAACGCGACGACGCCACCGAGTTTTTGCGCTTCGGCAATAATATGTAACGCGAGAGTGGTTTTACCCGACGACTCAGGTCCGTATATCTCAACTATTCTTCCGCGCGGTACACCGCCTATTCCGAGAGCCTTATCGAGAGCAAGACAGCCCGTCGGCACTACGTCTATATCGACTTTTTCGTGACTGCCCATATTCATTATGGCACCTTTTCCGTAACTCTTCTCTATGTGAGCAAGCACTTCGTCTAATGATTTTTTACGTTTCTCGTCCATGTTTTACTCCTTGTGTGTATTTATTGTTCTACGCCTTGAAATACGTTCGTATATGTTGTATGGTGTGGAATAAGGCAAAATTGGTCGCCTGCTTCCTTATGCTCTGTCTGTCCCCGCTGAAATAATGCACGTAAACGTCGGAATTGTCCTCGTCCGTTACAGCTATACAGGTAAATCCGACGGGATGTTCGGCGGTTCCGCCGTCGGGTCCCGCCACTCCGGTAGTAGAAACCGCTATCTTGACGCTGTCGGAAAGAAGCCCGTTTGCCATTTCCAACGCGGTTTCCACGCTGTATGCCGTAAATTCCGCAAGAGTGTCTTCCTCTACTCCGAGTTTTTCCATCTTGGCAAGATTTGAGTACGCTATAACTCCGCCGTAATAGACTGTCGAGCAACCCGCTACGTCCACTATCGTCGAGCCGACCATACCCCCGGTCAGACTTTCCGCCGTGGCAAGCGTCAATCCCGCGGAATAAAGAAGTTCCACCAAAACTCCGGCAAGCGTTAAATTGCCGTCGTCGTAATATGCGTCGCGGAAGGTTTCGTCTATGGATTCGGCTTCGTCTTCGGTAACCGACGGAAAATACAATCCGTGATCGCCGTTTCTGCCGGTAATCTCGTACCGTACCCCCGAATGCCATCTTTCCATACGAGAGCTAATTTCGTCTTCCGCGCAACAGACGCGCATAAATTTATCCATTTTCGCTCCTATATTCTTATATCGTTTTGCCGACAAGATTAAAATCGGCGGATTCTATTTTTACCTTATAGACGTTGCCCACTTCGAGAGGAAAGTCCGAAGTAAACAATACTTTGGTGTCGATGTCGGGTGCCTGATACTCGGTTCTCCCGTAAAATTTACCTCTGTTATAGTCGATACCTTCGTAAACGACGTCGAGAGTTTTGCCGACCCACGCCGACTGATTGCGCGCGATTACCGCGCTCTGCATACGAGAAAGTTCCTTTTCTCTTGCCTTTTTGACTTTGGCAAGTACTTGATTCTTCATGCCGTACGCGACGGTGCCTTCCTCTCTCGAATAGGCAAAAAATCCCGCATACGTGATTAAACCCTCGGCAACGAACTCTTTGAGCTCGTTATAATCCTCTTCCGTTTCGCCCGGGAAACCGACAATAAACGTAGAACGAACGGTGATTTCCGGATACTCCGACTTTATTTTGCGCATAAGTCCAACAGCTTGCTCTTTTGTATTGCGCCTATTCATCGCTTTAAGAACGTTGTCGCTTATGTGTTGGAGCGGAATATCTATGTATTTTGCCATTTTGGGCTCGGTTGCGATGAATTCGAGAAGCTCGTCCGTAACAAGCTCGGGATATGCGTAAAGCAACCTGATTTTGAGAAAATCGAGTTCCGCAAGTCTTTTAAGTAAATCTATAAGCGCGGGTTTACCGTATATGTCAATGCCGTAGCGCGTGGTGTCTTGAGCTACGACTATCAATTCCTTGACGCCGTTTTCGGCAAGTGCCTCGGCTTCCTCGACGAGTTCGTCCATCGGATATGAACGATACCTGCCTCTTATGTACGGTATCGTGCAATACGTGCAGAAATTGTTACAGCCGTCGCTTATTTTGAGATACGCGTAATGAAGAGGCGTGGTCAATACGCGCTCTTTTGCGTGTAAAGCGGGCGTTTCGGTCGTAACTACTCTATCGGCGCATATGCCGTCCAAAATGTACGGCAGTTGGTCGTACGAGTTTATGCCTACAAATGCGTCGACTTCGGGAAGATCGGCTTCCGCTTCGTCGGCATACCTTTCGGCAAAACAACCGAGTACGACTATTTTTACGTCGCGTTCCTCTTTGTAACTCGCCATATCGAGTATCGTGTCGATACTCTCTTTTACGGCTGATTTTATAAACGCGCAAGTGTTGATAAGTATTATATCGGCGTCTTCCGGGTTTTGTGTAAGTTCGTAGCCCTGCCCGATGAGCATTGCCAAAACGTTTTCGGAATCGACTCGGTTTTTGTCGCAACCGAGCGATATCATTCCTATTTTTTTGCCGTTACCCGTATTGGTATTATTCGTCATCTGTCGAGTCGTCCTCCGTTATGTTTACGTCCGCATCGTCGTCTTTACCGAAAATCTCGTAATATTCGTCGAGCGTGATAAGTATGTCGCGCGGTTTGGCTCCGTCGCCTTTACTCAAGAATCCGCGTTCCGTCATCGCATCCAAAAGCTTACGCGCTTTGATGTATCCGACGTGGTGAGACGCTTGCGCACTCGAAACGGACGCGCGTTGCTCCAATATAAACGACTTGAGTATCTTGCGGAGCAATCTTTCGAAATCGGCGTCGCGCTCTTCCTCTCTCGCCTGGCTCTTTTCTTCGGCGGTTTCGGGCTTGGGCGGTTCGTATGTTACAACCTTTACTATCTCCTCGTCGAAGTCGCCTTCATTATTCGCGCGTATAAAGTCGCATACCGCTTTGATTTCGTCTATTTCGACGAGTGCGCCCTGTATACGTACAAGATTGGACGGGAACGAATATAACATATCGCCGAGTCCCAAAAGTTCTTCGGCTCCGCCGTCGTCCAAAATAACGCGGGAATCCTGATTGCTCTTGACGGTAAACGCTACTCTGTGCAGAATGTTACCTTTGATAAGACCGGTTATAACCTTGACTATCGGGCGTTGCGTCGCGATAACCATATGTATTCCGCAAGCTCTCGCAAGCTGTGCGATACGTACGATACACTCTTCGACGGTGTTGTCCTTGGACTTCATCATAAGGTCCGCCATCTCGTCTACGATAAGGACTATACGATACATCTTGGGTTCGTCGGGCTGACGGTACAACGTGTTGTATTGGTCGATGTTGGCGCAACCCTTTTCCTCGAAGAACGCGTAACGTCTGTCCATTTCCTGCGTCAACCATTTGAGAACGTTTACGGCGTGTTTGGACTCTTTTATCGTTTCTTTTATGAGTAGGTTGGGAAGACCTCTGTAAACGCTGAGTTCTACGCGCTTGGGGTCGATAAGTATCATCCTGACGTCTTCGGGCGAATACTTGAACAATATGCTCGTTATTAAAGAGTTAAGGAATACGCTCTTACCGGTACCGGTCGCGCCCGCTACCAGCAAGTGAGGCATTTTGGCAAGGTCCGCAACGTATGCCGTACCGTCAAGCGTTTTGCCGAACGCAATCTGTATACCGCTGTTCTTTTCGTTAAACTCTTTGGAACAGAGTATCGAACGAAGACCTACTTTGTCGCGCTTGGAGTTCGGAAGCTCTATACCGAAGTTGTCGCAACCCTCGATCGGCGCGAGTATGCGGAGATTTTTGACCATAAGTCGCATTTTGAGGTTCTCTTTGAGCGACGTGATCTTATTGATTTTGTAGCCGGGACCGAGTTTGAGATAGTACATCGTGAAGCTCGGTCCGCGTATCGCCTTTTCGACAGTCGCGGGTACGTTGAATTCCTCCATCGTCATCTCGAGTTTGTATTTGACCTCTTCGTAATCCGGCGGAACAGTACCGCATCCGTCCCCGTAATCGCGGAGTAGCTCGTACGGAGGCGCAACGTACGGTTTGGGTACGTAAGGCTTCTTTTCCGCGGGCGCCGGAGCTTCTTCCGCCTTTACGGGAGTGCGCTCGGCTTTTTCGGTTTGCCTTGCCTGTCTTGCAAGCTCGGGTTCGGTTTCTTTACGCATAGCCTCGGATTTGTAAACGGGCTTCGCGGGCGTAACGTCGCTTCTCGTCGTCGCAACGGGAGGACGGTACTCCTCTTTGGGTTCCGCAACGGGCGCGGGAGCTTCTTCGTACGAAGTATATCTCCTCTCTTCCGCTCTTGCGCTTACGACGGGCTCCGCAACCTTGGCGGGAGCGGGCGCGGGTACCGCTGTCGGCGTCGGTTCGCTTTCGCGCTTTTGCGTACGCTCCGAAGGCAATTCGCGGAATATGTTCATACTCTCGTATTCGTCCGTCGTTACGGGACGATTGATGTAATCGAGCATAGACGCTCTGTCTTTGGGAACATCGGTAATCACTCTGTTCGACGTGCTCTTTTGCTCGGGTTCGTATCCTCCGCGCACGGGCGTTACCGACGAACGCGCATAGGGATTATCGCTACGTTCGACATACGCGGGGTTCGGGTTTGCAACGGGCTCTTCTTGACGATATGTATCGCGACGGGGCTCGTACAGTTCGCTTGCATCGGGAACGAAACGCTCGGTCTTGGCTCCGTATTGAGCCATGGGATCGGAATTCCTCGGCGACGCATAGGTTCCGTCAAGCTGTCCGTTGCCAAAACGCTCGTCGTATTCCTCGGCGTCGGATTTGCGTCCGAGATTTTCGTTGAACAGGCGTATGCGCTCTTGGTTGGTTATCGCTCTGTTGATTTTGTCCTGACCGAGAGTGTCGAGAGTCGCATAAGGGCTCGTCGATTTGCGCTCAGTCTTGTCGTCATAGTAAGGATCGTCGCCGAACAAAATGTCTGCGCCCCTACCCTTATATCTCGAATACGGAGGAGCTACGGGATCCTCTAAAATGGTCGTGCGCGTCCCTTGCGTGCCCGTTACGTTGTATATATCGGGAGATACCTCGGGTACTGAAGATACGACTTCTCTTTCGCGTTCGGTCGCGGTATTTGCGGGAATTCTTCTTTCCCTTTCACGCGAGGGAATGTCGCGTGCGGAGTGATTTACGCGAGTCGTCGCGGAAGAAGGCTTTTTGCCTCTGTTTCCGCCCTTTCTTTCCGACCAAACGGCAATTAGCGGATAAATGGCGACAAGTCCGAGTAACGCGGTTACGACAAACGAAACCGCAAGCATCCAAGCATAGTCGTCTACGCATATGATTTTGAAAAGCGCGCCTATCAGACCTATCGTTACACCGCCTACGGTATTTGCGGAGTAAGTTGCCGAGAGGTAATCGCTCTCCGTAAGAAGTCCTCCGGAAAGACCGATGTGCAATGTAGCCACCGCCATTATAAACAGCGCTATGTATAATGCAAACCGCGCCGGCTTTACCGTCGGGGCTCTACCGCTATACAGCAAAATCGCGCTTAATATCATCATCGGAAGATATGCGTAAACGGCATAGCCGAATACGCCGTATACAAATCTTCTGGTCGGCGTTATACACAACAATAAAATGAGTAACGCCGATAAACCGAACAGCACGTAACTTGCCGTTCTTTTACGATTGGAACGTTCGGGGTAATTTCCGTTAGCCATTGCTTTCTCCTTTGATAATTCCGTGTACGTCGAAATCCGTTTCCGGTCCGACATATGACGAAGCAATACTTGTAAAATCGAAAACTTCCGCTATCACTTTTGCGGTCTTGTCTTCCGTTATCGACAAAATATCGCTTATCCTCTTGTCTACATCGAACAACTCGCCGGTAAGAAGAACGTTCTTGCCGTTCGCGCGCATTATCGAACCCGAGCTCTCGGCTCCGAGTACGGTTGCGGATTTAAGCTGTTCGATACCTTTGCGGAGTTCCTTTTGGGTAAGTCCGCCGTTTTTGAGTTTGAGTATCTCTTCGCGTACGGTTGCTATTGCCGAACCGACACGCGTCGGGTTTGTGCCGAGGTATATGCCGAAAGAACCGTTCGCGCGGTATGCGCCCGTGGTTGCGTAAATATCGTATACCAATCCTTTTTGCTCGCGTACGCTTTGGAAAAGCCTCGACGACATCGCTCCGCCAAACACGTTTGCCGTAAGCGTCGCGGTATCGCGTAAATCGCTCGAATAGTCGTAACAAGGGAATGCAAATCCGATGTTGGCTTGCTCGAAATCCTTGAATTTTACGAACGAACCGCTTATCGGTTGAGTGCGTCCCGCAATCGACGGCACGCCGAAATGTAAAAATTTATCGGCAAAAAGTCTGTTGACGAGTTCTAACGCTTCGTCCTCGTCAAAATATCCCGCTATCGAAACGACGGTCGCGGACGGAACGTACCTTTCGCCGAGATACGTAAGTATGTCGCCACGCGAAAATCCCCTGACGTTTTCGGGAGAGCCGAGTATCGGTCTTCCCATAGCCGTGTCCCCGTAAAACGCGGACGCCAGTCCCTCGGCACAAACGTCTTCGGGATCGTCCGACGAACGCGAGATTTCTTCGAGTACGACGTTCTTTTCTTTTTCGATTTCTTTTTCGGAAAACTCCGAATTAAACATCATATCCGACAGCACTTCCATACAACGCGCAAGGTGTTCGGACGTCGAAACGGTATAATAGCACGTCATCTCACGTGCGGTAAACGCGTTGATCTGCGCGCCGAGGCTTTCCATTTCGTCGGCGATGTCGAACGCGGTACGCTTAGACGTACCCTTAAACATCATGTGCTCGATAAAATGCGATATACCGTTCAGTTCTCGGCTCTCGTCAACGGCACCCGCGCCTACGAATATCCCTACGGATACGCTTCTCGTATGCTCGGATCTATATAAACACAGTCTTAGACCGTTTTGTAATACGTATAATTTGTTCATCAATATTCTCCGCTCGGAATTTCTCTACTATAGTATATACCATTCCTTCTTTAAATTCAAGAGAATATTATAATTAAAATAAGCCCGATACATAGACTTTTTTCGTATCGGGCTCGTTTAAATATCTACGCTTCCGACGGCGATATGCAACGCGAAACCGTTACCGCCGTATATGCGTTTGCTTTATAAAACTTTAATATTTCGGGCAACGCCTTTAACGTGTGCTCCGTCGGATGCATAAGTATCAATTCGCCGTTTCGGATACCCTCTGTTGCTCGTTTGTATACCAAATCGGCGTCTTTATCGCGCCAGTCGATTGTGTCGCGACTCCACATTATCACGCTGTAACCGTTGTCCGCGCAAGCCGAAAACATCGCCTTTCCGATAGCTCCGGACGGTGGCGCAAACAGGTTCATATCCTTACCGGTGAGTTCCTTTACGAGTTTATGGGTCGTAACGATTTCGTCCGCGTTTTGCTTATAGCTTAATTTGTCGGAATCGCGGTGCATATAACCGTGGGATCCTATCTCGTGCCCGGCTTCGACTATCGTTTTGAAAACACCCGGATTTTTTGCGACCCAACTGCCTCCTACGAAAAACGTCGTTTTGACGTCGTACGCCTCGAGAACTTGCAAAATGTCCGCTATGTATTCGGTGCCCCAATATACGTTGAACATCAATGACACTTCGGCTTTACCGGCATCTCCGCGATATATCGCGGTGTTCCAACCGCTTGCGACAACGCTCGCCCCTCCTGCCGACGCAAAACAGACCGTTACGAGCACAACCGCTATTATCGAATTGACTACAACGCCCGTTTTTATTCTTCTTTTTCCGTTTTCCGATACCATATTTTAACTTATAGATATTTTATTATATTGACAAAAAAGATAAATATGTTTATTATGTACTTATCAAATTCATTTGAGGTTATTATGGCAGAAAAATTAACGATGGATAAACTCGTCGCATTATGTAAGAATCGCGGTTTCATTTACAGCGGTAGTGAAATTTACGGCGGTCTTGCAAACACTTGGGACTACGGTCCTTTGGGCGTGGAGCTCAAAAACAACATCAAAAAAGCGTGGTGGAATAAGTTCGTAACCGAAAATCCCCTTAACGTCGGCGTCGATTGCGCTATACTCATGAATCCCAAAGTATGGGAAGCAAGCGGTCATATCGGTGGCTTCTCCGATCCCCTTATGGATTGCAAATCCTGTCATTCCCGTCATCGCGCGGACGATCTCATCGAAGCTTACGCGACAAAAAACGGGCTTGACGTAAACGTCGCAGGCTGGACAAACGAACAGATGGAACAGTTCGTCGTCGAACACCAAATCAAATGCCCCGTATGCGGTAAATCCGACTTCACCGGCATACGTAAGTTCAACCTTATGTTTAAGACCTTCCAAGGCGTTACCGAGGATACTACCAGCACCGTATATCTCCGTCCCGAAACCGCGCAAGGTATTTTTGTAAACTTCAAAAACATTCAACGTACCACCCGTAACAGAGTGCCTTTCGGCATCGCCCAAATCGGTAAGTCCTTCCGTAACGAAATCACGCCCGGAAACTTCATCTTCCGCGTAAGAGAGTTCGAACAAATGGAACTCGAATTCTTCTGCGAACCCGGCACCGACCTCGAATGGTTCGACTACTGGCGTAGTTTCTGCCGTGATTGGCTCTTGAGCCTCGGAATTAAAGAGGAAAACCTCCGTCTACGCGATCACGATCAAGACGAGCTCTGTTTCTACTCTCGCGCAACCACCGACTTCGAGTTCCGCTTCCCGTTCGGCTGGGGCGAGCTCTGGGGCGTTGCCGACAGAACTGACTACGACCTCAACAGACATATGACCGTTTCCGGTAAAGATTTGAGTTACATAGATCCCGTTACCAATAAAAAGTACGTGCCTTACGTCATCGAACCGTCGCTCGGCGTTGAGAGAAGCTTCCTTGCCGTGCTTTGCAACGCTTATGACGAAGAAAACGTCGACGGCGAAAACAGAGTCGTTTTACGCCTCCACCCCGCTCTCGCGCCTTTCAAAGTCGCCGTACTCCCCCTCCAAAAACAACTCACCGAAAAAGCGGATGAAATCTATCGCACCCTCATCAAAAAGTTCCCGACAACCTACGACGCTTCCGCAAGTATCGGCAAACGTTATCGCCGTCAGGACGAAATCGGTACTCCCTATTGCGTAACCGTTGACTTCGACACCCTCGAAAACAACACCGTTACCGTACGCGAAAGGGACACTATGGAACAAATCCGCATAAGTATAGACGAACTTCCCGCTTATATCAGCGAAAGAATCACTTTATAGGAGGCATACGATGACAAAAATCACTAAAAGAGGCTGGATCGAAATCGCGATAGCTATGGCTATCTTCGTAGCCGTTGCGATCGTTACCGCGTTTTTCGATCTCGAAATCAATAAAGCCCTCTACAACCCCGATTCCCTTTACGGTCAATTCTTTGCAAAACTCGCGGAATTGCCTACATACCTCACCGCGCCGATAGCGGGTTCTATCCTCTTTTACCAAAACTTCGGTAAAACCAAAAATACCAAAATCGCGGTAAAAGTCGGTAGCGTCGCCGTCGTCTATGCCGGTTACGCCGTCGCTCTTTATATGTGGTTCTGGAAAAACTTTATCAACCCCACCGTCGCATATAAAATCGTTTACGTGCTCTTCTTCGCGACTCTTATGACCGCTCTTACCGTTCTCGCGTTCAAAGCGGTTCCCGAAAAGTATCTCAAGAAGCTCTTCTGGTTCGCAGTCTTCCTCGTCGCGGTTGCGGTTATGGCAAACGTCATAGTCCAAATAATGAAGATACTTTGGTCGCGTCAACGCTTCCGCACCATGACCCCCGGAAACGCAAGTTGCCCCGAAGATCTCCTCTCGGTATATCCTAACTATAACTACGACGGATTTACACCTTGGTACATTCCTAACCTTATAGTTAAAAATCCTATCCGTACCGACGCGTATACCGCTTACTTCAAAAATGTAGACAGCGACGCTTTCCACGCGTTCCCCTCCGGTCATACCTGTGCGGCGGGCGTAAGCTTTGCTCTCATCATTATCCCCGACCTCTTCCCTAAATACAAGAAGATTAAGCCCGTATTCTGGATGGTCCCCGCTGTTTACACCGCCCTCGTTGCGGTAAGCCGTGTCGTTATGGCGGCGCACTACCTCTCCGACACTCTCTTCGGATATTACGCCTCTCTCGGCTCCGCGGTATTGCTCCGCTGGATATTCACAAGCAAAATCAAAGCATACCAAAATAAAGAAGAGGAACCGGCTTTGACCGATTCCTCTGTGATAGTTTCCGTTCCCGACGAAGTATAACGCTATCTCTTACCGAAAGCATCCGTAAGATGCTCTTCCAACGTCGATAATTTAATTTCGTAGCGCTCGGCAATCGTTTGATTGTCGAGCGTTTTTATATTGGCGGTACGAACATACTCGGCACAAATTACCGCGCAACAAGTTTCATCTTTCCACTTCCTACGGTTTTCGAAATATGAAAACATCCTGTCAACAATGCTTATAAGAAGTTCCGAATCGACGTTGACGTCCGAAAAAACAAGCTCGGTGTACGTGGACGCGTAAGCAGTTCTTATGACGTCTACCGTCGTTCCGAGTTCGGGCTTATAACCCTTAGGCGTAATCGCGCGAATGCGATATCTGTCGACAAGCGCTAAAACGTGCTGTTCGTCAGAATATAAAGACAATATGAACATTAATGCAAAACGCTTAATTTCGGAATCCAAACTCGGGTGCGCAAGTACCTTAATGCAATATTCGCAACCGAGATCGTGATATCTCACACATAGGTCGCCGAGAGCTTTTACAACGAGGCTCTTGTATCCCGAGCCTATTGCGCCCCATAAGGCGGATATCTGCTTTTTCATCGGAAGATTGTATTCTTCGTAATCTTCGGATATTTCCTTTGCCACATTCGGGCAACTGCGCGTAAACAGATACTCTGCGGATTCACGCATAGGAATCTTGGGTCCGTTAAGTTTTGCTTGTCTTGCGTACCAATCCGTAAAATACGTTAAAAACGCCATTCTCGGGTCGCCGTCATACAGCGCGGTGAGCCTCTTTTCGCGATCGTTGATTTTTTCAAGTTTGCCAAACGCAAGTTCTGCAAAAGTCAAATCGAACGCGGAGTCGAAATCGTAAGGATCGAGTTCTTCGATTTTGCTAAGCCCGCTTTTAACAAGCCACGCGTTGCCTACGCGCTTTGCCACCATAACGATTCTTTTGAGTCCCGCTTTATTCTTGCGCTCTAAAAAATACTCCGCGTATTTTTCGAACAACGCTTTGAATCGCTCATTATCCTTTCCGTATAAAGCCACGTTCAACAGCTTCAATTCGATGCCGACGACGTTTTCGGGGAAAGCTTCAATCATTATATCGGCGTATTTTTCGGTTTTTTCGCTATCGCCGAGCAAAAGACTGCAACGGAGTATTATATCGAGAGCGGACTCGTAATAGCTTGTGTCGGGAGTGATTTTTTCGGCTTCCGCACACGCTTCTTTGAACTTGCGAGCACGCAACAACGTTTCGGCTTTTTTGAGCATATTCCTCGCTTTCAGTTCTTTTATGCCTTTTACGCGGAATGCGCTACCGGGCGCGTTCTTTTCGAGAGCTTTTAAGATGCTGTCGGTTCTGTCAGCAATGGCTTGAACGGACTGACCGTATGAAGTGTCGCAATCGAGTAGCTTTTCCGTCGCGGAATCGCATACGATACCGTCTTGAGGCGCGGGCAGTCCCTTAATCTCCATTTCGCGCCAGTAAGCCGACATCGACGCAAGCAAGGTTACGGACGATCTGTTAAGCCCGAACGCCAATGCGTATATGTACGACGACTCGGCATATGCGCCTATCTTGTAATAGACGTCAGCCATCTTGCCGAGTATATCTGCATCGTCGGGATCTATATCTCTCGCCGTTCTGAGATATTTAAGGCAAGACTCAAAATCGCCCTCTTTTTGCTTTTCGAGAGCGATTTTTAAGTTGAATTCTTTGGTTTCCGGTACGCGTTCTATACTCATTCCGTATCTTAATCTCCGCCATTCGTGTCGGACTCGATTACGCCTGACGCGCTCGGATCCGCTTCGTTGATAAACAAGAATCTCTTCTTGAACAACTTGTCTACGTCTTCAGCCGTATATTTATAAGCCTTACCGCAATAGTCGCATTTGACTTCGATTTCTCCGCGCTCCTTGATTATGTCCTCGGCTTCCGCCTTGCCCAAACCTATTATTACGTCGCGTATCTTGCTTTCGCAACCGCAATAAAGTTCGATGGGCTCCGCGGGGAAAAACTCGGTGTCGAGATGTCCGAAATAAAAGTCGCCTATTTCCTCTATGGTCTTTTCCGCTATCATCGAAGATATCGCGGTAAAGTTGGTCATAATGTCTTCTAACATAAATACGGCGTTTTCGTCGGCGTCGGGGAGCGCTTCGACGATTATACCGCCCGATGCCTTACAACCGTTTTTATCGTTGAGTACGCCGAGCGCGACGGCACCTTTTATGCCTTCGCTCTTGTAAAGGTACATCGCAAAATCTTCGGCAATTTCTCCGCTTACGAGTTTGCACCTGCCGATATACGGTTCTTTAAGACCGAGGTCTTTTATAACTACGATTTCACCGTTTGTGCCGACGGCTCCGCCGACATTGAGTTTGCCGTCCTCGCGTAAAGGCAAATCAACGTGCGGATTCTCTACAAAACCTTTTACCGTACCGCGTTTTTCACCGGCGACGCATATCTTGCCTATCGGTCCGCCACCGTTTATTATAACGTTGAAACGGTCGCTTTCGCTCTTTAAGTTTGCCGTTATGTACGCGCCTACGGTAAGCGTGCGTCCGAGGGCCGCCGCGGAAAGCGGTGTCAAATCGTGTATTTTTATAAGCTCGTTTACGGCAGAAGTCGTATCAATCAATGCGACACGCGCTTTACCGCCGAAACATACGCCTTTTACAATTCTGTCCATATCGCTATACTATTTACGTTTTTTCTTTTTATAGTTTTGCGGTCTTTGCGTTGCGTTCGCGGATTCCCCTCTCTTCTTATCCTTTTTTGCTTGACGAGTTGCTTCGTTGGCTCTCATCTCCAATACCGCTTGCAAATAGTTCTCGCTGTTAAAGTCGGCATAGTTGACGATTATCAAGCATACGTAACTGAATCCGACGGTTACAAGGAACAGTACGACTATCATGGCAAGGAAGGTTCCCGCCGCTGCAAGAGCAAACGGAGCAAGCGCCAATATGAATATGAACGCGCCTTCGAGGAACAACGCTACAAAATATATTCCGGAGTTACGGAGCTTTTGCGCCATATTGAGCGTTCCCGCATAAGAAACGGTCTGCGGAATGAAGTGCAAAAATATCATCGTCGATACGATAAGTACGATTATACCCGCAAACAAGCCTATCCATTGTCCCGCATTCGCGCCTCCGAGATACGTGCCGGAAACGAATTCGACTATGAGCTCCGTGCCACCCGCAAAGAATACCGCATAGCAACTGAATGCGACAAGCATTTCTTTCCAGTGCATTTTGATACCGCGGAAGAACTCGGTTGCCGTACGATTGACGTCTCCGCCCGTGGTTTTATCCTTTTTGGTAAGCAAACGTTCGCCCCAGATAAACTTTTGGCAAATATAAACGTTGCCGGCGACTCCGAACGAAAGTATCGGAAGGCATACAGCTATCGCCGCAAACAATATTCTGTATCCGTCTATCATGACAGCGGAAACCGCACCGATCGACGAACCCGCGGACAGTCCGAAACCGAAATCGGTCATTACGTAAGGAGTGTCGATACCCGCAAGGAAGTAGCCTATGCGCTCGGCTCCTATTATCGAAAACGCCATTATTACCGCAAGAAGAGGCAATGCGAATATAACGGTAAGTACGTTTACCGTCATCAAATCGGTCATATTACCTCTGAAAGTGTCTTTGAAACGCTTGAATCTACCGCCGGGATAAGGGGCTTTCTTGTCTTCGACTCTCGCTTCCGGAGCCGTGGAAAGAGTAAATAGAAGCTTTCTTCTGAACTCTGCCAATGCGGATTGCTTTTTAGAATTGTTGTTAGCCATTGTGGTCCTCTTAAATTATACTTAAAATATTATACATTAAATTGAAGAGCTTTGCAATCGTATTTATAACATTTGGCACAAGCGCCGACTATCCCGAATATACTATACGGACGGAGGTTTTATGGATTATTCCGTAGCAATAGTCGGAGCTACCGGTCTGGTCGGAAGAAAAATACTCGAATTGTTGGAAAAAAGAAACTTTCCCGTAAAAGATATTACGCTTTTTGCGGGGAAAAATTCAGCGGGAACGACTCTCCCTTTCCGCGGTCAGAACATCGAAGTTTTAAGACTTACCCGCGAAAACATCTTAAAAAAGCACTTCGACATCGTACTGTGTTCGGCGGGCGGTGAGGTATCCGAAGAGTTCGCGCCTATTTTTGTCAAATCGGAAGCCACGGTTATTGACAACTCGTCGGCTTTCAGAATGTGCGCTAACGTCCCTCTTGTCGTGCCTGAAGTAAACGGTAGCGACGCCCTTAATCATCACGGAATAATCGCGAACCCGAACTGCTCGACGATTCAAGCGGTCGTCGCGATTGCCCCGATACATCGAAAATACGTTTTGAAACGGGTAATCTATTCGACTTACCAATCGACGTCGGGCGCGGGCTACAAGGGACTTAAAGACTTGAAAGACGGGACTGCGACCGCTTTCCGATACCCGATAACCGACAATATTATTCCGCAAATAGACGATTTTGCGGACGACGGTTACACCAAAGAAGAACTTAAACTGATAAACGAAACTCGTAAAATTCTCGGGGCTTACGCATTGCCAGTAACCTCGACCGCAGTCCGCATACCGATAACCTATGCCCACGGAGTCCAGATAAATCTCGAAACGGAAAAGCCGTTCGACTTAAACGACGTAAGATCGCTTCTTGCGCACTCGGACGGTTTAACCCTCCGCGACGACCCCGCAAAATACATCTATCCCACACCCATCGAAGCTCGCGGTACGGGTGAGGTTTACGCGGGCAGAATACGTCGGGATTTAAGCGCGCAAAACGCGATGTCGATTTTTACGGTTTCGGACAATCTATATAAAGGCGCATCTCTGAACGCCGTGCAAATCGCCGAAACACTAATTCAAAATAATGCTGTTCGGGCTTCCGAACATTTATATTTGGGAGATTAAAATGGATTTATTCACAGGAGTATGTACGGCACTCATAACGCCGATGACAAACGGAGAGCTCGACTACTCGGGACTTAATCGTCTAATAACCGACGGGCTCGAATCGGGTGTAACGGCAATATCCGTTTCGGGAACGACGGGCGAATCGCCCACCCTTTCCGCTCGCGAAAAACGAAAAATAACCGAACGCGCAAAAAGTCTTACTCGCGGAGCGGTACCGCTAATACGAGGTATCGGCTCGCCCGATACGGCAATAGCCACAAAAGAAGCCGTCGACGCAAAACGCGACGGTGCGGACGCCATTCTCGCTCTGACGCCTTACTATAACAGGTGTACGCAAAAAGGTCTTGTAGCGCATTTCGAAGCTATTGCGAAGGCTACTTCTCTTCCTATAATAATTTATAACGTGCCGTCGCGAACGGGTGTGGATATACTTCCCGAAACGGTATACGAAATAACCCGCCTTTACGATAACGTTGTGGGGATTAAAGAAGCAAGCGGTAACATCGGGCGAATTTCGACTCTTACGACAATTCCCGGGTTAAACGTATATAGCGGGGACGACGCTTTGACGCTCCCTGCTCTGTCCGTCGGAGCAAAAGGCGTTATCAGCGTAATATCCAACGTGGCTCCGCGCGCCATGACCAATCTTTGTTCGTCTTTTGCCCAAGGCGATACCGAAACGGCGTGCGCGTACCACAAAAAACTTTTGCCTCTTATGAAAGTAATGTTCGATGAAGTCAATCCCATTCCTATTAAATATGCGTGCGCGTACGCGGGTTTAATTCGCTCCCCGGAAGTAAGACTGCCTCTTACTGAGTGTTCGATTAAATCGGAAGTTGCCCGAGTTATGAAAGAGTTCGGATTTACCGAAAACGGAGGCTCTTTATGAAAATTGCCATATGCGGAATATGCGGTCGCAACGGTTCGACACTCCTCGAAACGGCAAGAGAGGAAGGCGTTGACGTTGCGTTCGGTATCGACGTTTCACCACGCGAATGCGGTGTGCCCGTCTATACGTCATTCGACAAAACGCAAGAAAAAGTCGATTGTATTATAGATTTTTCGCATAAAAGCGCGCTTAAAGACATTCTGGCTTATGCGGAACGCACTCATACGCCATGTGTACTTGCGGTTACGGGATACGACGAAAACGACGTTAAAGCGATAGAACGCGCATCTCTGAACATACCGATTTATCTGAGTTCGAACTATTCCCAAGGCATCGTCGCGACGGGAAAAGCCCTATCCGCCATTATAGACGCGGGATTCGAGAATGCCGACGTCGAAATCGTCGAGTATCATCATCGTCGCAAAAAGGACGCGCCGTCGGGTACCGCCTTGCGACTTGCCGAAGCGATCCACGCCCGTACGGGCGGAAAAATATCAGTTTTTCCTTACGAAAACGCAAAAAGAGAGCAGAAAGAAATATGCTTACACGCCGTACGTGCCGGAACGATACCCGGGAAACACGAAATTTCGTTCTTCATGCCCGACGAAATCATAACCGTTACGCACGAAGCCTACTCCAAAAAAGTATTCGCTCGAGGAGCACTTTCCGCTTTCAGATTCTTAATCTCAAAAAATAAGGGCTTGTTCGGAAACAAACCCTTGTGTTGATATTATGACGCGCTAATCCTTTTTTAGCGACGCAAGCTCGTCGGGCGCCGTCGGAATTTGAGGTTTTTCGTCGCCGATAGTTATCGTGTCGTCCTTTAAGAAGTCTATCGTTACCGTGAGCGTCCTGTCGTATACGACGTCGCCGAGGTTAATGCCTGCCTCGGTAAATCTGTCGTGCACGAAGCCTATTCCGCCTGCGGACTTATATGCCTCGTTGAGAAGGTCATACAACGAGTCGAGATCGAGATTGAGCACTCCGTTGAAGAATCTTTCGTCGAATATATAGCTCATCTTGGTTGCGTTATCGCTGAATTGCAACGATCCGATTACGTACGTCATCGCTTTAAGAACGTCCATTTCGTCCCTACCGCCGATGTTTTCCTCGACGCCTGCTATGAATTTATCTAAATCGAACTCGCATTGCAAGTTGCGTTCAAGCCCGGTGGCTCTATCCAGCATATTGACGTAAAGTACGTTCTCTTTATAATAAATACTCGCAAGATCCCCGTCTTTTGAGGATATTCGGGTCATAAATAAGTCGTCAGCGCCGTAATCTTCGATACCGGTATACAGGAAACTTACGTTAAAATCGTATTCCGTTTCGGGAGTGTCGACGTAGACAAGTTTTGCGTTCATACTGACCGTACGCGAATTGTAAAGAAGATATCCGTCTTTGTCGAGCGACTCGCGCGTCGGCATACTTATAAGCTTGCGTAATGCGGAAAACTTTTTAAGCTCGAACGTGCCGTCGAATTTCTCGCCTTTGAATATCGTGTTGATTTTGCCGTTAGCGTCTGCCTCGACACATAATTTGAGATCTTTGAGAGATCCCGTGCCGTACGACGAACGCATACCGCCTTCCGTCGTGAAGTTTACGGAAAGATGTGTGGTGGGCATTTCGGTAGAAATGTTTGCAACCGATATGCCGAATGCGTTTTCGACCATCCATTTTACGCTGTCGTACTCGTTCTTTGTAGACGCGTTGTTGAGTAGGTTCAAAACGTTGATTATCGTCTGCTTTACGTCTACTTGAACGGCATATCTGCGAGTGCGTTTATCGCCGATTTCGTCCTTGTACTCGTACGAAATTTTGTTGATTGTGGCAAGTCTTCCCGCTATAAACGAAATAAGATCGTCCGATTTGTAGGTGTCGAGCGGGAACATATCGCTCAAAAAACTATCGGCAAACGGAACTATCATCTTGCTGTCCCCGACTCTTAAATAGAGAGAGCCCGGATGCTTTTTGCCGTCGGCGGACGGCGTATCCGCAAAAAACACGAATTCCAACGATTCCTTTTTGTAACCGTCGGGGAGTAATGCAAGACGAACGGTCATCGACTCCGGATCGCGAACGTCAAAATTGACTTTGAAAGACAACGTGCCTTTGTTACCGTTAATGTCGCAATCGACGTCAACCCACCACGATACGTAGGGATTGGACGTGGTTAAACGGTCTTTTCCGGCGGTATATGCGGAATTAAGTATGGTTTTTATTAAATCTTGGCACACTTCGTCCACGGTCGCCGTACCTTTGGTAAAGCCGTCGACGGTTTTGTTTTCGTCGTCCTGCTTGTTTCCGCTCGGATTATTAGGTTTGACGACATTGGTCGGCGTGCACGCGACAAGCGCCGTCAGCATAACAGCCAGCGACGTAAGTAGTAATACCAAAGATCTCAACGCACGTTTTCTCATACGATTTTCTCTTTTATCCTTTGTTTTATTTTATGCCGGGTTATTGCAACCGTTGTATGGCTTCTTTGATGAGTTTGCTAAGTTCTTCAACGCAAGTTTCGTACGGTAAATCCGTCTTGAGGGATCCGTCGCGGAACTGCACTTCGACTTTGCCGTTTTGGAGGGACCTCGGACTTATTACCACTCTCACGGGAATGCCCATAAGATCACAATCCGAGAATTTGTATCCCGGGGAGGCGTTACGATCGTCGTACAAGACCTCGATACCCGCGTTCTGCATATCGCGATACAACGCTTCCGCCTTTTCTTTGACGACGGGATCGTCTACTCGGAGCGCGCACAAATATACGTGCCACGGAGCAATCGACATCGGCCAGTTAAGACCTTTGTCGTCCGAACGCTCTTCGGCAACCGACGCTATTGCGCGTCCCACCCCTATTCCGTAACAACCCATTATGGGGTTGACGGCTTTGCCTTCTTGGTTCAAAACGGTCATTCCCATACTCTTGGTGTACTTGGTTCCGAGTTGGAAAATGTTACCTATCTCTATGCCGTTTTGTATGGTGAGAGGTTTACCGCATATCGGGCAACGCGCGCCTTGGGGAACCTTTGCAACGTCAAAAAACTTAACGTCGCCTATGTCGCGAGAAACGCTTACACCCGCGATATGGTATCCCGATTTGTTGGCTCCGGTTACCATATTCACCTCGTCTTTTAACGACGCGTCGAATACTTTGACGACGTTCGGGATGTCAAGACCGACGGCTCCGATGTTGCCTGCAACCAGCGTTCCGTCCGCAAGACTTGCGGGAACGATGTCTTTTAATACAACCTTTTTGAGCTTGGCTTCGTTGACTTCGAGATCTCCTCTGATAAAGCATACGATAACCGTTTGGTCGTCGCCCTTTACGTTATAGCAAACGGCTTTTATGGTCTTATTCGCGGGGACTCCGAGCATTTCGCATACTTCAGAAATCTCTTTTGCGTCGCCGGTATAAACTTCGCGTAAAGCTTCGGGCTCCTCGGCTTTGACGGGATCGTGCAAGCATACGGCAACTTCCATATTGGACTTGTATCCGCATTCGGGGCACAGCACCAACGTGTCTTCGCCTACATCGGTAAGCAACATAAATTCGTGAGAAATGCTACCTCCCATCATTCCGGAATCGCTCAAAACCGCTATGAAATTCTGCATTCCGATACGCTTGAAAATACGATTGTACGCATCGTAAACACGCTTATAGTACGCTTCGAGGTCCTCTTGCGTAAGGTGGAAGGAGTACGCGTCCTTCATCTTGAACTCGCGGACACGTATAAGTCCGCCACGGGCTCTGCCTTCGTCGCGGAACTTGGTTTGTATCTGATAAATCATAAACGGCAACTGCTGATAGCTGTTGACAGCGTCGCGCGCAAACTGTACGGCGGCTTCTTCGTGCGTCATTCCGAGAACGAGATCTCTGCCGTTACGGTCCTTGAAACGCACCATTTCGTCCCCTATGCTCGTATATCTTCCGCTCGACTCCCATAGTTCGCGAGGCATGACGACGGGGAATAATACTTCCTGTCCGTCTACCGCGTCCATTTCTTCTTTGATTATCGCTTCGATTTTGCGGGATATTCTCTGAGCGGGCATCGCAAGCGACCATATGCCGTTGGAAACAAGCTTTATATATCCCGCACGAACCATTAACGCGTGACTTTTGATTACCGCATCGGCGGGCGACGTCTTTGTGCGTTCGCCGACAAGCTTAGACATCAACATGGTTAACTCCTCCGTAAACCCTTTCTTAGTCTTCCGCTTCCGCTACGGTAAGGGATACCGTGGTGGATACGTCTGCAAACGTTACCTTTACGGTATAGGTTCCCGCTTCCGTAAAGTTGCCGTCGGAATCGAGTTTGAGCGTGCTTCTGTCGAATGCTATCGCGGACGTATTGCTTACGGTACGAGTGGTTTTATCGCTGAGAGTCGCGGTAACGGTTATCTTGCTCGAATCGAACGCGTCGCCTACAACGAACGTCGTTCCGGACGCAATCTTTGCGCTGATGGACGTAACGGTTTCTACGTCGTCTTTTTTATCGTTGGTGCAACCGACAAACAAACAAGTCGCGGTTACTGCGAGTACGAAAACAAGTATGCAAGTAAAAAACTTCTTCATATATGCTCCATAAATAATATTTTATACTTTTATTATATATACGTCCGCGCGCGTCGTCAACCCTTTTTAGCAAATCACCGCTTATTTAAGGCATAAAACACGAAATCAAGGGGCTCCAAACACCGTTTTTTTGTTCGTCGCATAAAAAAAACGGAGCCCGAGGCTCCGAAATCTTCTAAACATGTGCGCCCACTCCGACTTGCAATACCGAATCGGCTCGCATACAGGTAACTCCCCCAAAGCTACCTCGTGGCACATCCCGTAAATCGCTTAGTGCTGCTGCGGTCAAGCTCTGACACGGTTCACGACCCGAAATTGCACAAGACCTTGGTATCAACATCCCTTATATGCGTCGGCTTTCCATATCACAGGCCTCGGTGGGTGGTCTATCCTGCTGTAGCGGATTGCAGGTTACAGGGCACCGCTAGCTCCCCATATAGCACACGTCAATTATTATATCACGATTTGGATATTTGTCAAGAATTTTTATCTAAGGTTTATTCGCCGAACAGCACCCTCGATATGCGCGCTTTGAGCTCGTCTATGCCCTCTCCCGTTTTTGCGCTGACGCGCACGACGTTGTCCCATGCGGGAATCACGGTTCCCTCTTCGACGGGAACGTCGCTTTTGTTGAGTACGACGATTATAGGCGTGTCTTTAACGCCTATCGACTCCAAAACCTCGTTTACGACGTCAAACTGCTCGACGCACTCGGGATTGGACGAATCGACGATATGGAGTATGAGATCCGAATACTTTGTTTCTTCGAGCGTCGAGCGGAATGCCCTTACGAACTCGTGCGGTAACCTCGAAATGAAACCGACGGTGTCCACAAGCAAAAATTCCTTTCCACAATCGAGCCAGAGTTTACGTCCGACGGGATCGAGGGTTGCAAAAAGCTTGTTCTCTTCGAGTACGCCCGCCTTGGTCATCGCGTTCATCATAGTCGATTTGCCCGCGTTGGTGTAGCCGACAAGGGACACGACTTTAAGATTGTTCTTGACGCGCTTTTCCCTACGCAAGGCGCGCTCTGCGCCGAGTTTGTCTATACGCGCTTCGAGATCTCTGATTTCTCCGCGAATGGTACGTTTGTCGAGCTCCTGCTGTTGCTCGCCTCCTCCGCGCCTCGCGCCGGCTCCGCCTCCGCCACCGCCTCCCTGACGGGAGAGTACAAGTCCTTGTCCCAAAACTCTCGGTAGCATCTTTTTCTTGCGCATAAGCTCGACTTGGAGCTTGCCTTCGTTACTCGTCGCGTGTCGCGCGAATATCTCTATTATAAGTCCGGCTCTGTCCTCTACTCTTACGCCGAGGTGCTTTTCGAGATTATTGAGTTGCGTTCCGCTAAGCTCGTTGTCGAAGATTACAAGGTCGCATTCTGTAGCTATAACTACAGATTTTAGCTCTTCGAGTTTACCTGTTCCGATATAATAAGCTTTGTCTGGACGTTCCTTACGTTGCGTAAGAAACGCTTTAACCTCATAACCGGCGGTATTTGCCAAAAGTTCGAGTTCTTCAAGCGGTTTTTCGAGTTCTTTCTCTTCTCCGACGTTTACCAAAACGCAGGTCAAAACATCGTCTTCCATATTACACGTCCAAATTATATTTGCCTTCCGCTACGTCTTTACGGTTACGGAATCTGCCGAGAGTAAAGTCCGGAATAAGCATACGCGTGTTGCCGTTCTTTATCGAAGCTTCGGAAAGCGGTGTTATCGCCATCCAAGTAGCCGTATCGTAAACGTCTATAGGCATTGTAGTCTTGTTTTCGACGGCTTCGATAAACGCTCTTAAAACGAGGTAGTCTATTCCGCCGTGCGCACCGCGTACGCCTTCTTTCTTATAAGATTTCCAGATCGGGTGCTCGTATTTCTTTAAGTACTTCTTGGCGTTGCCCCAAAGCTTTGTGCCGTCAAACTCGTACTTATGATGTTCGTCGTCAAGGAATACGGTGTTGTTGTCTTCTTGATACATCCCCTTGGTTCCTCTTACCGTAAATCCGCGACTGTACGAACGCGGAAGCGTGGTATCGAGAGTTAGCGTTATCGTTTCGCCGTTAAGGCATTTGATAACGGTCGTAACGATATCGCCTTGCTTAAACTCGGCATTTTCGAGTTCGGGGTTTTGCGTCTTGCCGTCGTCGATATACCTTTTGAGTCCTTTTGCGGAGCTCGCAACGGATGTGAGCGACACCATAAGATTGCCTCTGTTTATATTAAGAAGCTTGGCAATGGGTCCGAGTTCGTGAGTCGGATAATTTTCACAATTACGGGTGAGATAGTTTTTAAGTCTGTAATGACGGTTTTCTTTGCCGTGAGTTATCTCTTCTCGTAAATCGTGCATATATCCGCCGGAGCAGTGTACGACATCGCCGAAAACGCCTTGTCTTACCATATTGGTAACCATAAGTTCGTACCTGCCGTAACAGCAGTTTTCGAGCATCATACAAGGAGTTCCCGTGCGTTCGTATGCGTTGACGAGGTTCCAGCAGTCTTCGAGATTATACGCACCGCCAACCTCGATTCCGACGGGTTTCCCCGCACGCATGGACTCGATTGCGATTTTTACGTGGTCTTCCCACGAACAAAATACGAATACGGTGTCAACAGCGGGATCCGCTATTACTTCTCTATAATCGGTAGAGGTTTGAGGAGCTTTGCCCTTTGCGCGTTTTACAAGGTCCGCGCCCTCTTTACATCTGTCTTCGTACAGATCCGAAACGCGGACGATTTCGACGTCTTTCATTCTAACAAGCTGTTTAAGAAGCCCTATGCCTCTTCCACCCAAGCCGATTATGCCCGCTTTTATCCCTACTTTGTTTTTAGACTTTTTCACAAGTAAAACTCCTTTATGTAGTCTTGGATATCGTCACGCGACGCTTTAAGCGCGCCTACGTGCTCCATTTTGAGGCTTACTGTTGCGGTCGCCCACAGCAAGGCTTCTTCGAGCGTCTTATCCTTGCGCTCGGATATGTATGCCGAAAACGTCGTGTCGCCTCTCCCGCTACGTCCGCTTAAATTACGGGCTTTTATAGGGCATGTCGCCATCGTCTTTCCGTCATAAGCCAAAACTTCTTTATTATTGGTTATAACCACTTCCTTGGCACCCCATTCGTGCATCATCTCGGCAGCCAACGCTCTGTCGGTGGTACCCGTCAAAATTTCCGCTTCCGCGGTATCGGTTTTGAAGTAGTCGATATAAGGCAAAAGTTCCTTTTTGTCCGCCCAATCGCGGAAGTACATTTCGCCGTTTTCGCCGTCAGCATGACGCAAAAGCGCTTGTACGTCAACCGCCACTTTACCGCGTTCGGAGAGCTTTTTAATGAGTTCTCCGTCAAAATCGCCGTAAATCAGCCCCGCAAGATGATAAACGTCGCCTCGAACGCCCTCCGGGATATCCGCAAGCGAAAAACTCTCCGCCTGACTTAAACAAACACAGCTTCTGCGCTCTTTATCTGCGGTGAAGTATTTATTCCTAATCGACGTCGAATGCTCGCAAAAATTGCAATAAATATCTTCTTTCGGAAGGGTCAAAGCGTCAAGCCTCTTTACGTCTTCGCGCGCAAGCTTGGTTATCGCCGCGACTTTATGTCCGAGAGCGTACGCAGCCGCGGACGAGTATATGACTGCACCGCCGATTTCCACGACGGTGTTGTCAAGATAGTCTATATTATAGTCAAGTGACGTATGTCCTATGGTGAGGACATCGTAAATACGCTCCATATAACCTCCGTTATTCGATAGCGACATTTGTATCGTCGGAGCAAGCGACTTCTTCGAGTACGGTTTCTATCGCTTCTTCGACCTCTTCGATAGCCTCTTCGGCATCCGAAACCGCTTTGCCTTTCTTGTCCGTATTACGCATTATGACGAATTTATCCATTACGAACACAACGACAAACGACATGAACATCCAAGCAAACTTACTGATGTTCGCCGCAAGGTCAGTATTTTTGAGTCCTGCGTTGACGATGACGCCCGTAAGGAGCGGACCCGACCATATTTGAAGTCCGATAACGACAACTTCCATTATTATGTACGCGACAATACTGAACACGAGGTTGTTGTTCGCGTTAAATGTCTTTTTGCGGTTCACCACGAAAGATACGATTTGGGCAAGTACCGTCGACACGATAAACGCCACGAATCCGCAAAGTCCTTTTTCCGCAGGTCCGTAATTGAATATAAACCAATTAACCGGCGTATCCGAATAGCCTTTAAGCGCAGCTAAAAGTATATTTAGCGATACGACTTCGACTATAGCCGCGATACAGCTTAAAAACGTAAACTTGACAAGCTGTGTAATATTTTTGTGCGCGTTAAGGAAATCACGTATCTTGGATAGCAATTCGTTGTTTGCGATAAACTCGCTAAGTTTCTCTTTCATCTTATGTCCTCCGATGATTATGTTAAGTTTGGGTATCCGTTTGTGGATATCAGGGTTCTATCTCTTAATTCTTCCCGAACCGTCGCCGTCCGCAAGACGTAATACTTCTTCGGTAGTTACGCAGTTGAAGTCGCCCTCTATAGTTTGCTTCAAGCATGACGCCGCTACCGCAAATTCAAGGGCTTTTTGAGGTCCATACGTATTAAGCCCGTATATGAGCCCCGCGCCGAAACTGTCGCCACCGCCTACTCTGTCGACGATATGGATAAGGTATTCTTTGGATTTGTAAAGGTGTTTTTCTTTGTCGCAGAGAATTGCCGACCAACGATTGTCGTTTGCGGAAATGCTACCGCGTAAGGTTATCGCCGCATATTCGAGATCGAACTCGTCAACAAGTTTTTCGGCGACTTTTTTGTACGTTTCAGCTCCGACTTCGCCTTTTGTTACATCGTTACCGCCTGAAATTCCGAATACGTCGTACGCGTCTTCTTCGTTCGAGATAAGTACGTCCACGTAACTCATTAGCTCGGTCATTACGGCTCTCGCCTTTTCTCTACTCCAAAGCGCCTTACGGTAGTTTAGGTCGCAAGAAATCTTTATTCCGCGTTCTTTTGAAGCCTTACAAGCTTCCACCAAAATCTCTGTAACGTTATCGCCGAGAGCCGGGGTTATTCCGGTAAAATGGAACCATGTGGCGCCTTCAAATATCGCGTTCCAGTCATAGTCAGCAACGTCAGACAAGGCAAACGACGAATACGCTCTGTCGTAAATAACCTTGGACGGGCGTTGGCTCGCGCCTCTTTCGCAAAAATATATGCCTACTCGACTGCCTCCGCGCGCTATATACGACGTGTCTACGCCGGTTGCGCGCAATGCGTCTACCGCGCCTTGTCCGATTTCGTGGGTCGGGAGCTTGGTTACGTATGCGGATTCAACTCCGAATCTCGCAAGAGATACGGCAACGTTCGCTTCGCCTCCGCCGTAAACGGCGTTGTATTTGTCGGCTTGCAAAAACCTAAGATACCCCTCGGGTGCAAGTCTTAACATTATTTCGCCAAATGTTACTACTTTCATATTAATATCCTCTCGTTTCGGTAATTATTGCGCGTGCTTCGCGCGAAAGTTTGGTGATTTCGGCAAAATCACCGGCTTCTATATATGCATCTTTGACCATCCAGCTACCGCCTACCGCAACTACGTTTTTGAGAGATATAAAATCTTTTAAGTTGCTTGCGTTAACTCCGCCGGTCGGCAAAAACTCGACGCCCTTGAACGGCGCGGACAATGCTTTTATCGCGCTCACTCCGCCGTATACCGTCGCCGGGAAGAATTTTACTATCTTATTGCCGAGAGCAAGCGTACGCATAATCTCGGTAGGCGTTACCGCGCCCGCGACATACGGAACACCCGCCTTACGGCATACTTCGGAAACCTCTTCCGAAAGACCCGGGCTTACGATAAACTTCGCGCCCGCCTTAATAGCGCGCTTCGCTTGGTCAGCTTCCGTAACGGTTCCGGCACCTATAAGAACTTCTTCGCCGAAACGCTCGGTTGCTAATTTTATCGCCTCTTCCGCACATTCGGTACGAAAGGTAATCTCCGCAACGGGGATACCGCCTTCGGACAACGCGCCCAAAAGAGGAACTATGTCGCTCGCGCGAACGACTTTGACTACCGGCACTATGCCGACTTGTTTGATTCTTTCGTAAACGTCCATAAAAATAAACTCCTTTGACTTACCGTATAATTATATAATAAATACACGCGCGATGTCAACATCAAAAACCCTCGACGGCGTTGCAATAATCCCCCAAATGTTGTATAATTCGATTATGGCTAAACTCGTTATATCCGACTGCACGGATCCTTACCAAAATCTCGCACTCGAAAATCGCCTCTTCGAAAGCTTTGACGGAGAACCTTTGCTGTACCTATGGCAAAACGAAAAAACAGTCGTTATAGGCAGATGGCAAAACGCTTTGAAGGAAATCAACCTCGAAAAAGCCAACGAACTCGGAATACGCATCGCGCGAAGAACTACCGGAGGAGGTGCCGTTTATCACGATTTAGGGAACCTTAACTTCACTTTTATATTAAGCGCGGAAGATTACGACATTCTTAAACAGCTCGGTATCATCGCTTCTGCCGTAAAGACTTTCGGAATAGACGCTACCGCCACCGGACGGAACGATTTGACCGTCAACGGACTTAAATTCAGCGGTAACGCTTTTAAGTCGGCTAAGTCGAAAAAACTCCACCACGGCACCGTTTTGATAAGTGCGGACTCGTCCGTTATGAGTTCGGTCCTTAACGCAAGCCCTCTCAAACTTAAAGCAAAAGGCGTCGACAGCGTAAAATCGAGAGTCGTCAACCTTAACACACTAAACGCAAGTATCGACGTTGATTCTTTGGAAAAAGCTCTTGCTTCCGCGTTCGAAAAAGAGTACGGTACACTAACCCGTCTTACGGTTCCTAAAAACGACTACGAAGACTTGTCTATTAAATACTCGTCCGACGAATGGATATTCGGCGAAAATCCGTCTTTCGACTTTACCGTCGACGGCAGATACTCGTTTGGCGAAATCTCCGTAAACCTCTCTGTTGCCCGAGGTAAAATCGAACGCGCTAAAGTTTACACGGATTCTTTGGATCTCGACATCGCTCCGAAAACGGAAAACGCTCTTCAAGGCATTGACTTTACCTCTCACGACATACATAAAGCCCTAAAATCTGCGGGACTCGACACGGACGAACTCGTCGATTTGTTCTCAAAACTCCCCCTCTGAGCCTCCGCTCCGAAAAAAGTCAAACCTTTTTATAAAAATTTGTTTCTTTTGATTGACAAAGACGAAACCGTTGGATATACTAAATAGGCGCTTGTAAATTAAGCGATTTGCGGGTGTAGTTCAATGGTAGAACACCAGCCTTCCAAGCTGGTTGCGTGGGTCCGATTCCCATCACCCGCTCCAATTGGACCAGTAGCTCAGTTGGATAGAGCAACGGCCTTCTAAGCCGTAGGTCGGGGGTTCGAATCCCTCCTGGTTCGCCAGAACGCATTTGTATCTTTACAATATATATAATCCGTACACTTTGTATGTGGTGGGTATAGTTCAGTTGGCTAGAATGCCAGATTGTGGCTCTGGAGGTCGTGGGTTCAAGTCCCACTACTCACCCCATTTATACAAAGGGGTGTAGCCAAGCGGTAAGGCACGGGACTTTGACTCCCGCACTCGTAGGTTCGAACCCTGCCACCCCTGCCAAAACCTTAACCCATAAGCGTGCGGATATGATCCATTAGCTCAGTCGGTAGAGCACTTGACTTTTAATCAAGGTGTCCGGGGTTCGAATCCCCGATGGATCACCAAAGGGACACTTATGTGTCCCTTAAATTTTCGCGACCGTGGCGTAATTGGCAGCCGCGCCAGACTTAGGATCTGGTCTCAATGAGGTGGGAGTTCGAGTCTCTTCGGTCGCACCAAAAAATAAAGCATCTCGATTGAGATGCTTTATTTTTTTATGCAAGTCGCAGATGTGTGAATTTTTCCTCAAATGTTTTTATGCGTATACGACTTCGTGCGCCTTTTTTACCCTATCCCCCTGCGACTTGATGATATACAAAACTTCGTTTTGATGATATACAATTACTACGTAATTGATGATATACAACGGCTCTGCCGTTGATGTTTTTACAAGGTTGGAATCTAAATTGTATGTAATCTGTGCACTAAAAAATATGAACACGCTGTATCTTCCGTGTATTGATTGAAATGATATATAATTGCCTTAATTGATGATATACAACGGCTTCGCCGTTGATGTTTTACAAGGCGGGAATCAGAATTTTTATGTAATCCATGTGCTAAAAAAATATAAGCACGCTGTATCTTCCGCGTATTGATTGAAATGATATATAATTGCCTTAATTGATGACATACAACGGCTTCGCCGTTGATGTTTTTACAAGGTGGGAATCTGAATTGTATGTAATCCGTGTGCTAAAAAAATATAAGCACGCTGTATCTTCCGTGTGTTGATTGAAATGATATATAATTGCCTTAATTGATGATATACATCGGCTTCGCCGTTGATGTTTTACAAGGTGGGATTGGAAAATTTTATGTGCGATGTCTACTATTACGATAGGCTCGCTCCATTTTCAATGTTCGCCTTGTGCTGATATCCAATTACCGTATAATACGTATATTGATTTTTTTCGGAGCTCTTGCTATAATATTTAAGGAAGGAGCGTTGCTATGCAAAAGAATTATTTGTTGATATATTCGGAACAACTTGCTACAAATATCGAATTGCTTTGCCGTCATTTGAAAACTTCTTCTAACACCATATTTCAACTTAGAAAAAGTTCGAGTAGCATATATGCTAACGTCCGAGAAGCTAATTACGCACAAAGTAAATCGGATATGCTCTCAAAATTTGAAATCGCTCTTAAAGAGTGCAATGAAACCGAAGGTTGGTTGCAATTATTGTTAAATACCGACGTTATCAGTGATACCGAATATAAAAAACAAAGAAATCTTTGCGGACGAATACATCGCTTGTTAATTGCAAGTTGCGTAACTCTCAAAAATAAACTTCAATGATGGATATAAACAAACGTACAGGCTTTTGTTAAATCAAAATACGATAATAAAACATAAAGAGTAATGTTATATGATAGGTTTAGAACGCGGTAAAGTTACTTTATGTCCGCATACTCCCGAATGGGACGAAGAAGCCACACGCACAATCGGCGTACTTAAAAATATTTTGGGCGACGTAGCAATCGGAATCGAACACGTCGGAAGCACTTCCATAAAGAATATAAAGGCAAAACCGATAATAGATATCGCCGTTGCCGTTAGGAATTTTTCGGATATTCTCAGCTTAAACCGCAAACTTGAAGAACACGGATTTTATTACCGTTACGCGACTGATAAAAACAATAATACCTTACGCGGTGAAACCGATTTGCCTGAGTCTTGCATCGAAAAGCTTCTCTATGCCTCGGGCGGATACTATGACGGAACAA
>CAYZOJ010000004.1:0-53151 GCA_964480195.1 uncultured Christensenellaceae bacterium
TTTTTGACTAAACGAATTAAAGAGGGTTTGATACCCTCTTTAATTGTTTTGTAGGCAATATTGGTAAACGCCAATAAAATTATTAATTATTTAATTAGTGCGTCGATACATTCTGACAATGCGATTTTGAAGTGCTGATAAGTTAATCCGCCTTGCAAATATGCTATATACGGAGCTTTCACTGGGGCATCTGCGGAAAGTTCGATTGATGAGCCTTGAACAAAGGTCCCTGCCGCCATTATGATTTCGTCGTCGTATCCCGGGGTACCGCAAGGTACGGGCAAGGCGAAACTATCTACGGGCGAGGAAAACTGTATCTTTTGAATAAAGGATATAAGTTCCTCTTTGGTATTAAATTTTACAGAGCAGATGATGTCGTTGGGAATGGTGCCGGGCTTGGGAATTACTTCGTAGCCGAGAGATGAAAGCGCGTACGAAGCAAGAACTGTGCCTTTAAGCGCGTTTGCGACTACGCTCGGGGCGAGGAAGAAGCCCTCGTAAAAAGGCATATACGAGCCGAAATATGAGCCGATTTCAGTTCCGACGGACGGCGAGGTCAACCGATACCCGATTTGCTCGATTAGATCCGCCCTACCCGCTACGTAGCCTCCGGTCGGAGCAATTCCGCCACCCGCGTTTTTGATAAGTGAACCGGCAATCACATCAACGCCGACTTCAGTCGGTTCGCGTTTTTCGACAAATTCGCCGTAGCAGTTATCCACAAAAATTATGACGTTTGAATCGACATTGCGTATGGCTTTTACGACTTCGCCGATATATTCGACGGAAAAAGCATCGCGAGAACTATATCCGCGAGAGCGAGTGAGCATAATGACTTTGGGATGTTTGGTCGAAATGAACTCAAGCACCGCTTTTATGTCGACAAGACCGTCGCGCAAGGCGATTTCTTCATATTCGATACCGTAATCGGCAAGTGAACCGATATTTTTACCTCTAATTACTTCCGTAAGAGTATCGTACGGGGAGCCTGTTATGCTTACGAGAAGATCCCCCGGACGCAACAATCCGAACAACGCAACGGTAAGAGTATGCGTGCCGGAAAGAAGGTTGGGCGAAACTATCGCGGACTCTGCGCCGAATACTTTTGCAAATATTTGTCCGAGCGTGTCCCTACCCTCATCCCCGTATCCGTAACCGGTGGTGGGAGTAAAATGTCTTACCGCGACTCTAAACTCGCGATAAGCGTCGAGAACTTTTTTCTGGTTAAATAAAGCGATATCGCCGTCCAATTTTTTGAATAACGGTTCTGCGAGTTTTTCTGCATTTTGAATGATGGTTTCCGTTTTAGGTAGCATTCCGCGCCTCTTTTAGTGTTTATTTATGCTTTTAGCATTTTCTGCTATATATTTTGCGATTTCTGTCGCGGTGTTGTTTTCAACCGCGATTTTAACGGCATAGTCGTATTTTTTATTATTAAACCAAGTTTCTTGTCTTTTGGCGTAGGCTTTGGTGTTGCGTGAAATGAGTTCACGCGTATCAGACAACGTTTTTGTCCCGTCGAAATAATCTTTCCACTCTTTGTAGCCTATCGCTTGCATGGATTGGAGGTCGAACCCGTATCCGTCGGCAAGCAAGTTAGCGACCTCTTTTTTAAGTCCCGAATCGAACATTTGCGATATTCTGAGATCGATACGTTCTCGTAAGCTTTGCCTTTCGCGTGTGATTACGTAAAAGTCAAAAGGTTCGTACGGCGTAAGTTCGGCGTGTTGTGAAGAAATGGGCTTGCCCGTAGAAATTGCAACATACAGTGCTCGTAATACACGCACTACATTGTTTGCGTGGACTTTTTGGGCGGTAATCTGGTCAAGGTCGTTTAATTTCGAATGCATATATTCGGCGCCGTGTGTTTCGAGTTCGGCACGAAGAGATTCTTTGAGTTCTTTGTCCTCTCCGTCGTTTCCGCCGTAATTCATCGAGTAAAGCAACGAATCTATATAAAGTCCCGTTCCGCCGGCGATTATAGGTGTTTTCCCTCGTGCGCGGATATCGTCCAACGCGTTTATTGCGCGTTCGCGCCAATCTACGACGCTAAAAGGCTCGTTCGGGAAAACGACATCTATTAAATGCTGTTTAACGTCGATATGTGTTTCTTTTGCCGTGCCTATGTCCATTCCTTTATAGATTTGCATAGAGTCGGCAGAAATGATTTCGCCGTTAATAAGTTTTGCGAGTTCAATCGCAACGCCGGACTTTCCCGTTGCCGTTGCACCGCCGATTATTATCATACCTTTCTCCTGAATAATTTTTCGAATTCGGATTTGGTGTATATGATTACAGTCGGTCTGCCGTGCGGGCATTGTAGAGGCAAATTGCCTTTTGCGAAGAAGTCCATAACGAGTGCTACGCCGTCGTTATCCAAGACGGTACTTCCTTTGATTGCCGATTTACAAGCCATAGTCGCGAACCTGTTCTTACCGATTTCGCCTATTGTGAGTTTTTGTTTTCCTGCCGACAATTCGTCCAAAACGGAGTTAAAACAGTCGTTTATGTCGAGTTTTTCGGCAAGAATCGCGGGAACACCGTCGATTTTTATTGCGTCAATACCGAATTCCGAAATGTCAAAACCGCAGGCATACAAGTCGGAACGGCTGTTTAGCAATAAGGCTATGCGTTCTTTCGACGTTTCGTAAATATAGGGAATCATCAAGGGCTGTATAGGCACGTTTCCGCTTTCGATTTCGGATACGAGTTTGTCGAACAATATGCGCTCATGCATAGCGTGTTGATCTATAATCAAGAGCTTGTCGCCGGATTCTATCAAAAGATACGTGCCGAATACCTGCCCGACTACTTTATAGACGGGTTTGACGCGGTTTTCTTGTACGGAAGGCTCGTCGGATACGGGAAGCGTATCATTTAAGCCCTGCTCGTAGGTTTGCGACAAGTCGTCCGCTTGGCATATACTTTCATCTTTTATTTGATGTAATTCCGGTATTTCCGAAGACGTTGATACCATAGGTACGCCTACATTGCGAACGGGTGTATTAAAAATATTTGTGTTTTCGGCAATTTGGGTTGCGATAGTTTTACCGCGTACGATAGATAGCGCTTTACGATAATCCATCGAAGGTTTGCTTGCGTTGGGCGATTGTGTTTCGACATATATATCGGACTCCCCTATCGGAGTGAAAACGGATTGTTTTTGAGCGTTTTCTTCGGAATTACTGCCGAAATCAGCCATTAGATTTTCTCGTTTTGTAAACTCGTAATTATCGAGAGCTTTGGATACTGCATTATAAATTTTACCGTATATAGCACGCGGATTTGCAAAACGTACTTCTTTTTTGCTCGGGTGAACGTTTACGTCGACATCGCCGAAAGGCATTACGATATTGATTACGTATATTGGGAAACAACGCGCCATCAACCTCGAACCGTAAGCGTTTTGGATGGTTGCGGTAAGAGTTTGATCTACAACGATTCTGCCGTTAAGCACGACGGTTTGCATTGTTTTATTGTTCTTGAAGACTTCCGGGGGCGTAATGTATCCGCCGATTCTGACGGAATCGTTTTCATCGGGGGTAAGTTCGATAAAACTATCCGAAGTTTTGGGCGGAAAAACCGAGTCTATCGCATCTTTAAGTCCGTTTCCCGACGAACTGTATATTAAAGTTTCGTCCGCATAGTATCTGACTGCGACGTTCGGATTTGCCAAAATGAACTTAAATATGAGTTTGCTGACGGTGTTCTCTTCCGTACTTTTACTGCCTAAGAATTTATATCTTGCAGGCGTATTGTAAAAGAGGTTGCGTACGGAGATTGTCGTACCCCGCTCTATTGCTATATCGCCGGTAGCGATTTCGCCGTTTTTGAATTTCAAGAAAGCACCGCAGTCGGATTCAATGTAGCGTGAGCGTATTTCGAAGTCGGATACCGCAGAAATCGAAGCCAACGCTTCTCCGCGAAAACCGAGCGTCGATATCGTATACAAGTCGTCGGCTGTGGTAATTTTGCTTGTCGCATGCGGTAATATCGTTTTGTGAAGCTCTTCTTTGGGGATTCCCAAGCCGTCGTCCGAAACTTCTATAGATTTAATTCCGCCGTCCAAAATCGACACCGTAATGTTGTTTGCCCCGGCGTCGACGGCGTTTTCCATTAGTTCTTTGACAACGGATGAAGGATTTTCGACGACTTCACCCGCAGAAATGCGATTATATATACTGCTGTCTAAAACGTTAATTTTCATCTTTTCTTTTTACCTCCGGTCGGTTTTACCGATCTTTGGAGATTTGATAGTATCGTCAACGCTTGTAGCGGAGTGATAGATTCTATGTCTATGTCGTTGAGAACCGATGCGAGTTCGTTGTACTTATCGTCGTTTTCGAACATTCCGATTTGAGTGGTCGGCACCGCGTCGGAAGACGGATTGGCGGAAACTTTTGCGTTAAGATTGCCGTCTGAGTTTTCTTCTATCGCACTCATAACGCCTTTTGCACGTTCGATTATTTTTTTATCTATTCCCGCAAGGGATGCGACTTCTATACCGAAACTCTTATTTGCACCGCCTCTTGCTATCTTATACAAGAAAGCTATGCTTCCGCCGGTGTCTTTAATTAAGATATGGTAGTTTTTAAGTCCCGGTATACTGCTTTCGAGTTCGGACAACTCGTGGTAGTGTGTTGCAAACAGAGTTTTTGCTTGAAGTTTTAGAGAAATGTGCTCGACTATCGCCCAAGCAATGCTCAGTCCGTCCAATGTCGAAGTGCCTCTGCCGATTTCGTCGATTATGAGTAGAGAATCTTTTGTGGCGTTATTGAGGATGTTTGCCATTTCAGTCATTTCTACCATGAACGTGGATTGTCCGTACGCGACGTTGTCGCTTGCGCCGACTCTTGTAAAAATACGGTCGACGAGTCCGATTTCTGCATGGCTTGCAGGGACAAAAGAGCCGATGTGCGCCATTAAAACGATAAGCGCGACTTGACGCATATATGTGGACTTACCCGCCATATTAGGACCTGTAATAATCAGTGTTCTGCTGTCTTCCGTAAGAATCGCGTCGTTGGGAACGAACTCGTTGCGACGCTTGAGAGCTTCGACAACCGGGTGTCTGCCGTCTTTAATAACGATATTTTTGTTTATGGAAGAAACTTTGGGTTTACAATAGTTGTTCGCGACGGCGACCGTGCCGAACGAGCAAATAAGATCGATTTCCGCTATTGCCGTAGCATTTTTTTGCAATATGGGAACAAGTTTTGCAAGATGCGTTTTGACTTCCGCAAACATTTTTGCTTCGAGAGCAAGCGATTTTTCCTCTGCTCCGAGTATGACTTCTTCCATCTCTTTGAGTTCGGCGGTTATATAACGCTCCCCTGTAGTCAATGTTTGTTTGCGTTCGAAACGGTACGGCACTTGACCGAGGTTCGATCTCGAAACTTCGATATAATAACCGAATACGCGATTATATCCGACTTTTAATTGCTTTATGCCGGTAACCTCTCTTTCTTTTGCTTCGTATTCCGCAAGCCATTGCTTCGCCGAAGACTTGGCGTTACGCAGTTTGTCGAGTTCGGTATTATAGCCCTCACGGAAAACCCCGCCGTCTTTTAAGGTCGTCGGAGGCGTGTCGACGAACGCGTCGGCTATTTTGCTCGCGGTATCCGTAAGCGGATCAAGCATATTTCTTAGCGTAACGAGTTTTGTCGATTTAGCACCGGCAAGAGCTTTAATTACGGCAGGAATCTTTTCTAAAGAAAACCCTATCGCCTGAGCTTCGCGCGGATTTAGCGTGTTATAAGCAAGTTTATTGCATAAACGTTCGATATCCCTTATTGAACCGAGTGCGTCCGATAGAGATTCGCGCATTTTAGTATGTTTAACCAACTCGTCGACGGCGTTTAACCGTTCGTCGATATCCGTTTGATTGCGGAACGGTTCGTTGACGGCTTTTCGCAAAGCGCGCGCGCCCATATTTGTGCGTGTTTTGTCCAAAACCCATAACAAACTACCCGTTTTGCTGTGATCGAACAACGTTTCAGTGAGTTCGAGATTGCGCCTCGTGTTGTAATCGAGGAACATTCTGTCCTCTTCACGAACGATTCTCGGTGTGCGCATATGACTGAGTTTACGTTTTTGAGTGCCGATTATGTAATCGAGTAATCCGCCGAGTGCGTTTGTGGCAAGACCGTCAGCCAAACCCAATGCGGTTAGACTGTATACTTCGTAGAACTCGGTTATCGTTTTTCTTGCGTTGTCGGCGTCGAACGCGTAGTCATAATAAGTCTGAGGTTTTGGAAGTTTACCTATGGTAACCGCTTCCGCAGAACGTAGCTTGTCCAAAGCGATGCTGTTGCCTATGATTTCAGACGGCATTACCGAAAGGACAAAATCTTCGAGATCGTCGAATTTATCGAGTTCGGAAAGTTTGACTTCGCCTGTAGAAACGTCCGCCCAAGCAATGCCGACGCCTTTACCGCTTGCAAAAACAGACATAAGATAGCTGTTGGCTTGAGCTTCGAGCATATCGTCGTCCGTAATCGTGCCGGCGGTGATTATGCGCGTAATATCGCGTTTCAGCATTCCTTTTTGGTCGCCGGGCGCGGTGAGTTGTTCGCAAATCGCTACTTTTTTACCGCATTTGACGAGTTTTGCTATATAACTGTCTACCGCGTGATACGGCACTCCGCACATCGGAGCTCGCTCTTGAAGCCCGCAATCGCGTCCTGTAAGCGTCAAATCGAGGAGCTTACTTGCTTCGATAGCGTCCTCTTTGAACATCTCGTAAAAATCCCCGAGCCGATACATTACGATTGCGTCGGGATTTTCTTTTTTGATGGCATCGTAATGCTCCATCATTGGCGATTGTCGATTTTGATTTTTGTCTTTTGTGTTTGCGCTCATACTCGTTCTCCGTATAATGCCGAGGCTTTAAGAGAAGTAATCTTTACGTTAATAAATTGCCCGACTTCTTCTTTTTCGCCGTCGAATGTAACTAATCTTCCGCATTCGGTTCTGCCACAGAGCTTGCCTTCGGACGGTGCGTCTTCGGCAAGTACTTCATAGACGTTTCCGAGATAAGTTTCGCTTATTTCGAGAGTTATTCTGTTCTGTAATTCAATCAGGCGCATAATGCGCGATTGTTTGATTTCGTACGGGATTTGCTCCATTTGCGCGGCTATTGTTCCTTTTCTCGGTGAATATACAAAAGTGAAAGCACTGCTGTATCGTACGCGTTCGGTTAAGTCCAACGTGTCTTCGAAGTCTTCCTCCGTTTCGCCGGGGAATCCGACCATAATGTCGGTTGTGATACCGCAATTGGGCATATATTTGCGAATGAGGTCAATCAAATACAGATATCTGTTTCTGTCGTAATGACGGTTCATTGCTTTGAGCACGCGATCCGAGCCTGCTTGTACGGGAAGATGTATGTTATTGCAGAAGTTTGGCGTTTCCGCAATAAGTTTTATTACGTCTTCGGAAAGATCCTTAGGGTGCGAAGTCATAAATCGTAGGCGGAATTTACCATCGATTTCGGCAATTTTCTTTAATAATTCGTAAAAATTCGCTCCGTCGGTGCGATCCGAGCCGTAAGAATCGACGTTTTGACCGAGCAGAGTAATTTCTTTGTAGCCCTCGGCAAGCAACGCTTTGATTTCGTCGATTATGGCTTCCGGAGCGCGACTCCTTTCTCTTCCGCGCACGTAAGGCACTATACAATAAGTGCAGAAGTTGTTGCAACCGTACATTATGTTTACCCATGCGTTCGGATATGAAGTGCGTGTTACGGGAACGTTTTCGATAATTTCCGGTTTTTCGTTGTTTTCGATGCTGACGACTTTACCGCGGTGGCGCGCTCTCCGCGCGATCAGTTCGTCGATTTTTTGCGGGAGCAAATGCACATTTGTTGTTCCGAGGACGATATCTACAAACGGGAATCTATCGGCAACGGTTTTTGCCATATCGTCTTGCTGTGTCATACAACCGACGATTGCAATGATCAAGGAGCGGTCGCGTTGCTTCAGCGCTTTGAGTTCGCCGATATTGCCGAAGATTTTGTTTTCGGCAGTATCACGGATGCAACAAGTGTTAAATACGATGATGTTTGCATTGTCGCGAAGATTCGTTGCTTCGTAACCGAGGGACGACAATAGTCCCGCGATTTTTTCCGACTCGTGCAAATTCATTTGGCAACCGAAAGTTTCGATGTAATAATATTTTTTCATGCTATATAGTATAGCGCATGCGCGCGCAATAATCAAGCATAATCCCAAATTTTAGAACCATACTAACATTATGAAAACAGTCGGGAAAATAGTCAAAATCACCGCGATAGTATTATTGATTATTGCAATTTTAATAATACTCGCAGGCGTTTTATATGCGATTTTTGCCACAAAAGACGTAAATCTTGATAAAAACGGACTTTTATTGTTTACTAACGATTTAGTGCTGTACGACAGCGACGGAAATGAAATCGAATTCGATTCCAAGCTTGTTCGCGCCGTCGAATACGAAGATATTGCCCCTTGTGTCATTGACGCTTTTGTTGCTCTTGAAGACAAAAGATTTTTTAAGCATAACGGATTGGACTATATCAGAATTGCCGGTGCCGGAATAAATAACATCAAAGCAGGTTATTTTAAGGAAGGCGGTTCGACGATAACTCAACAGCTTGCAAAAAACGTTGTATTGACCCACGATAAGACTATCGAGCGTAAACTCGAAGAAGCAAAACTCGCTAAGCAAATTGAATCTCGTTATTCTAAGGAAGAGATAATCACGATGTATCTGAATTCAATATACTTCGGGCATTCCTTATATGGTATTGCTGCCGCGTCGGAAAGGCTGTTTGAGAAAAAAACAAGCGAGTTAACCGTTGCCGAGTCCGCGTTGCTTGCGGGAATAGTTAAAAATCCGTTAAAGAATTCGCCTCTAAATTCTGTCGAAAATGCCGTCGAAAGGCGCAATTTAGTATTAAAACTAATGTTTGAACAAGGTTATATATCTGAATCGGAATATGAATCCGCACTCGCCGAAACCTATTCTCCGCCTCCCGAAAAAGAAAAAAGTTCGATGCGTAACGCCTATCCGTATGCTGTTATCGACGAGGCGTGCGAAATACTCGGCATATCGGAAAAAGAGCTCATTACGGGCGGATATACGATAAGAACATATTGCAATTCGGAATATCAAGCTCTGTGTGAGAGCATATGCGCAAACGATAATCTAAAAAATTCGACGGAAGAAAGAATGCTTTTACTTGCAGACAATAATTCTTTCGGTGTTGTCGCATATTGTTCGGGAATAGCCGATTCGCCGTTCGATTTCAGACGCCAGCCGGCGTCGGTTATTAAGCCGATAATCGCATATGCGCCGGCAATAGAACTCGGCTATATCGCGCCAGGGTCCCCTATCCTTGACGAAAGGTGCGATTTTGACGGTTATTCGCCTCAAAACTACAAAAATCGTTATGCGGGTTGGATTACGGCGAGAGAGGCTTTAATTAACTCTTCGAACGTTCCCGCAGTTAAACTTATGCAAAAAGTCGGAGTTAAGAATGCTGTAACCGTTGCCGAAAAGTTCGGATTGACTTTTGACTCAAACGACGGTTTGGCTTCGGCTCTCGGCGGAATGACGTACGGGGTAACGCCTATTGAAATAACCCGTGCGTATTGTTCGCTTGCAAACGGCGGATCGAGCTCTGCACTCACATTTATTTCGTCAATTATAGATTCGGACGGCAGAATCGTTTATAGTCATACGCCCGCTCTCCGTCGGGCGGTGAGCGAAGAAACCGCTTATCTTGTAACGGATATGTTAAAAGACTGTGCGCGTTACGGAACAGCTAAAAAGCTTGCAAAATTCGATTACGAGCTTTGCGCCAAGACTGGTACGAACGGTACTGCCGACGGCAACTCAGATGCTTGGTGCTTAAGTTATACGTCGAATTATTCGTTGTGCGTTTGGTACGGAGCATTGAACGGTGCGCATATGAACAGTAATGTAACCGGCGGTTCTTATCCGGCAATGGCTTCTAAGTACGTTTGGGAGAACATCGCTATTTCCGATAATTTTAACGTGCCAAACGGGATTATATCTGCAGATATCGACACATATGCAAGAAATAATTCTCATATTATGACCCTTGCAAGCGAAAGTACTCCCGATTATTATAGGAAAACCGAGTTAATGAACGTTAAATTTACACCCGCCTATTCCGATTATTTCGACGACGCGCTTCCACACGATTTTAGCGTAAAATGCGCAGATAACGAGATAATTATTTCGTTAACGGCAAGCGACAGATTTATATATAAGATTTACGAACGCACCGACGGCGTCGTTGCAGATATACAAAAAGGTGTCGGACTTACGGAATTAGCCCTGCCGACGTCTTTCGGATTGAAGAGTTATGTTGTAGCGGCGTATACGACCGACGGTATAAAAGTAGCCGAATCGAATCCGAGATATATAATAGTCTGGTAACTAATCGTTTGGCGAAATAATTACAGTTTCGGTGTTTTGAACGGCAGTATCAATCAACGTTTGCACGTCGAGTCTTGTTTCGTATTCGATTGCATCGGACAATTTGGGTTTAATAACCGGATTCTTAGGCAGGAATACGGTGCAACAGTCTTCGTACGGGCGAATGCTTATATCGAAAGTGTCGATTTTGTTTGCGATGTCGATAATTTCGTATTTATCCGAGCCGATTAACGGACGATACACGGGAAGCGTTACCACTGAATTGGTTACGATAATGCTTTGCATGGTTTGGCTGGCGACTTGTCCGAGGCTTTCACCGGTTATAATAGCACCGCAGTTATGTTCTTTTGCAAGACGCTCGGCAACGCGCATCATAAAACGACGCATTATCGTAATCATAAAATCTGCCGGGCAATGTTCGTGTATGGCGTATTGAATTTCGGTAAACGGAACGACGAAAAGTTTGATTTCTCCGCAATAAGCCGTCAATTTTTTTGCGAGATCTTTTACTTTTTGCAAAGCGAGTTCCGACGTATAGGGGAAACTGTGGAAGTGTATGCCATAAAGCTTTATTCCGCGTTTTGCCATAAGCCAGCCGGCGACGGGACTGTCGATACCGCCTGAAAGAAGTAACATACCGTTGCCGGAACATCCTGTCGGAAGTCCTTGCGCGCCCATGATTTTATCGTAGAACAAATAAGAATAGCCGTTTTCGCGGATATCGACAAAGACTTCGAAATCGTAATCGAACAAGTCGACTTTAAGTTTTCCGCCGGAAGCTTTAAGCATCATACCGCCTATTTTTGCGCCTATTTCGGGTGAAGTCATATAAAAACGTTTGTCCGCACGTTTGACGGTAACGCGGAATTTCCCGCTTTTGGGACTGATTTCCGCGGCGACTCGCCCTATTTCTTCGACGTCGGTTTTAAGTTTTACGGTGGGGCTTACACTGTGTATTCCGAATACCTTTGTTAACGCGTTTATGATGTCGTCCTTATCTTCGGGCGCGAAGTTTTCGATAAAGTATCGACTTTGGGATCGTACGAAGTCGAATTTATAAGAACTCAACGCCGTTTTGATGTTTTTTATGAGTAGCGTTTCAAAGTAGTTGCGGTTATCGCCTTTCAAAAAGATTTCGCCGAACCGTATCAGAATGCTGTTGTATTCAACTGCCATATTTGGATAACTCCTTATATAGTTTCATATATGTATTTGTAAATTGTTCCGCTTCTTCGACTGTATTGTCGATAAACAAGCTTATACGAGTAACTCCGTCGATGTATTTGCCTTTAAGTCCGAGCCCTTCGGCGACGCGTCGAGACGCTTTGTTTGAAGAGCACGCGCTTCCCGTACCTACGAGTATCCCTTCGCGTTCGAGTGCGTGTTGCATAACTTCTCCGCGCACTTTAGGGGTGCTGAAAGTAACTATATACGGCGAAGAATTCATATCGGATAGCACTTTTACGTCCGGAATTTCTTTGAGCATATCGAATATACGCGCGCGAATGTCGTTTAGTTTCTCGTGAGTTGCTTTAAGAGTCGAATAACGCGTTTCGACGGCTGTTTTGAATGCCATTATCGCGGGAGTATTTTCGGTTGACGAGCGTATTCCGCCTTCTTGTCCGCCTCCGAATACGATCGGCGAGAGATTTATATTTTTTGCCGTGTACAACGCGCCTAAGCCTTTGGGGGCACCTATTTTATGCGCACTCATCGAATACAAATCGACTTTTGTCGCGCGTAAATTTATTTCTATCTTGCCGAATGCTTGAACTCCGTCGCTGTGGAATGTCGCTTTAGGCGCGATTTCTTTGGTTAATGCGGAAAGTTTTGCGATATCGTTGATTGCTCCCGTTTCGTTACTGACGTGAATTATCGAAACGAGCGTCGTATCCGGTGTTAAAAGCGCACGGAAGCCGTTCTCGTCCACGGTTCCGGTTTCGGTAACCGGTGCTAAAACAACGTCGTAACCGCGTTGCTTTAATTCCATTGCCGTGTAATAAACGGCGGAGTGTTCGGCTGCAGAAATGATAACCCTACCGCCTTTTAGTTTTTTGGAGCCGAGCAATGCGAGGTTGTCGCTTTCGGTTCCGCCGGCGGTAAAATATATTTTGCCGTCCGCGTGCAGTTTTTTGAGTATTGTAGCTCTTGCCGATTCGAGATCTTGCTTTGCGGATAAACCTTCGTGATACATCGACGACGGGTTAAAGTATTTACCCGTCATATACTCGGTTGCGATGCGCACGCTTTCTTCGGTGCATTTAGTTGTGCTTGCGTTGTCGAAATATATCATATTTTATTTATCTTACGAGAGTCGCTATTGTAACACCGCGTTCGCCCTCTCCGTATTTTCCGTCCCGATATTCTTTGATTGCGGGATGGCGTTTTAGGACGTTGCGGACGGTTTCGCGGAGCTTGCCGGTTCCGTAACCGTGAACTATGCGGATTTCATTTACTCCTGCCATGATTGCTTTGTCGATGTACGCTTCGAGGTTATGTCGAGCTTCTTCCGAGGTCTGTCCGATTAGCAATATTTCGGGGCTGAAAGCCTCGTTTCTCAACACGTGCGCAGTCGGCTTGACGTCGGGTTTGACGTCTTTCTTTTTTGTTTTTAGCTTTACAAGATCGTCGAGCTTGAAGTTTGAAGTCAAGCGTCCCAAACGTATTGTAGCCGAATTTTTAGTATAGTTAATATTAGATACTTCGCCTTCGGCTTTAAGAGGCTTTACGAGAACGGTATCACCGACTTTGATTTCGCCGTCGGCTTCTTCGCCGAATCCTTCGAATTCATTATCTTCGAGAACCACGTACTTTTCTAAGGATTTGCGTAGTTTTCTTGCTTTGAATAAGTTTTCTTCGGTGGGGGTATCGAGTATTTCGCGAAGTGCATTTATGATTTCGTTCGCTTCGGTCATTGCTTCTTCGACCAAGCGTTTGGTTTCGCGACGTACGTTGTCGTTAAGTTTTTCGCGTTGGGCATATAACCTGTCGCGTTCTCGTTCGACGTTCTTTTGCATTTCCGATGCGACTTTAAGGGCTTCGGCGGTTTTCTGTTCGTTTTCCTGCGCGTTGCGACGGGCTATTTCGAGAGATTGAAGGACGTTTTCAAATTCGAGTTTGCCCTCTTGAATACCCGCTCTTGCCGAATCTATGATTTCGGGTTTAAGCCCTAACTTTTTGGCTATCAACAATGCGTTCGAAGCTCCGGGCGTTCCTACAATCAACTTGTATGTCGGGTTATAAGTTACGGGATCAAAGTCCATACTTGCGTTTTCGCAACGCTCTGTAACGACGGCGTATTCTTTTAACTCGTTATAGTGTGTGGTTATTACGGCTTTCGCACCGCTCTCCTTAAGATATGCCGAGATCGCCGTAGCGAGGCTTGCGCCTTCCGTCGGGTCTGTTCCCGCTCCGAGTTCGTCTAACAGAACAAGAGAATCCGGAGTGAGATTGTCTACGATATGTACGATATTTGCTATATGTGAAGAGAAAGTCGAAAGATTTTGTTCGATGCTTTGTTCGTCGCCGATATCGCAGAACACGTTGTTAAATACGGAAAGTTCGGCTTCTCTTGCGGGAACGTATAAACCGCTTGCACACATCAATGTGAGTAACCCCGTAAGTTTAAGTGAAACGGTCTTACCGCCGGTGTTGGGACCCGTTATAAAGAGCAAATCGAAATCCTGACCGAGTCTTATATCCGTCGGAACGACTTTATCTTTGTTAATCAAAGGGTGTCTTCCGTGATCTATACGAATAATTCCCTTATCGTTAACGGTGGGCAATACGGATTCGGTGGCATTTGCGTAATATGCTTTTGCGAAAATTACGTCGAGGCGCACTATTATATCGAACGTACGCTTAATGCTTTCCGCACTCATACTGACTTTTAACGTAAATGCGCGTAAAATGCGTTCGATTTCCGCTTGTTCTTCCAAAAGATAGGTTTTTAACGTATTATTGAGTTCGACTATCGCCATCGGTTCGACGTAAATTGTCTGCCCCGACGCGCTCTGGTCGTGAATAAGCCCGGGCACAGCACTGCGATACTCCGCCTTGACGGGTATGACGTATCTGTCACCGCGAACGGTTACGATATTGTCTTGCAAAATTTTTGCGTACTGAGCTGACGTCGTAAACGCGTAGAGTTTGGTTTTGATCTGATCTCCCGTGCGTTTTATCTTGTTTCGAATGGAAGCGAGTGCCGGCGATGCGTGGTCGTGCATTTCTGTATCCGAAATAATGGCGCGATCTATTTCCTCTGCCAAAGCAGTGTCCGTGTAAATGGCGCTGGCTATGGATTTGATTGCCGTCAAATCGTCATCGGGAATTTGGGCGATGGAATACTTAACAGAGCTTGCGACACGCAACATTCGGCTTACACGCAAAAGCTCGCCCATCGTGAGTACGCTCATCACTTCGGCTTTATCGAGGACGTTGCTTATGTCGTCGAAAGCGAAACTGATGTTCGTCGCGTATTCGAAAGCAATCTTGTCTGCTTCGTATACTTCGCGGAGCAGTTCACGTATGTACGTAACGTTTGTAAACGGACGTATAGCCCTTACTGCCTCTCTCGCAGGTTCCGAGGAGGCGTAAGTGGCTATTGAGTCAAGTATTTTATAAAATTCGAGAGATTTTAATGTCTTTTCTTCCATTATATTAACGTAGCGTTATGCCGAATCGCTCGTTTAGCGTTGTGAGTATGGCAGCGATTTCGGCGTTGACCTCGTCGTCTTTAAGAGTGCGCTCCATACTTTGGAACGTAAGCTTTACTGCGACGCTCTTTTTGTTAAGTTCTGCGAGCCTGCCACCCGTGTATACGTCGAATACGCGTGCTTCTACAGGTAAATTTAAAGTGGAATCTTTAATTGTTGCGAGGAGCGTGCTTGCTTCGAGTTTGATGTCGCATACCAATGCCAAGTCGCGTTCCATTGCCGGGAACTTGGAAACGACTTTGAACGAATCGAAGTTCGACGCGTTATCTTCGAGGTACTCTTCGTCGAGTTCCGCAATATACATACGTTTGTCGACGCCGTATTCCGTGCCGACGACTTCGCTGACTTCGCCGAGGTATCCGATACGCGTGCCGTCATCTGCTATGATTTCCGCGGTGCGCGTCGGGTGCATATACGGGAGAACGGTTGCTTTGTATGTTGCGTTAATGCGCAATATGCTAAGTAAATCTTCGACGATAGCTTTCAAGCGATAGAAATTCTCTTTTTCGCCGTAAGCACCTATTGCCAATTTATTCTTTTCGACGGGAAGTTCACTTAAAGGTAATTCTTTTGCGATATACGTTTTTGCGACTTCAAAGAATCTTCCGTATTTATTCCCGCGTAAATAGTTGGTGGCTATCGTTTTAATCATACTGTGAGCGAGAGTCGTACGCATTACGCTATAATCCTCACCTAAAGGGCTTAAAAGGCGTATGCAGTTTCTAAGTTCGCTGTCGGCGGGTAAATGCAGAGTATCCCAGGCTTTGGGGCTTATAAACGAATAAGTTACTATTTCGTATGCTCCTTTACCTATCAACAGATTCTTGATTTTGTCAGCGGCAAGTTGTTTTTTGTTTTTACCGCCTGCTACGACTTCGGTATCGGGCAACAACGTGGTAACGATATGATCATAACCGTAAATGCGGATAACCTCTTCCGCAATGTCGTTTATACCGACCATGTCTTCGCGATATCCGGGGACGACAGTCGAAAGTTTTTCGCCGTCGATTGTGGTTTCGAGTGTGAGAGAATTGAGTATTTCCGCGATTCGTTCAGCGGGAACGGATACGCCCAAAATGTTTTCGATATCTTTTGCCGTGTAAACAATGGTCTTAATTTCGGGTTTTATCGGGAAATTGTCGATTGTTCCGTATACGGGAGTTCCCCAGCCGTTTGCGACAATCATTCCTATTGCTTTTTGCATACCGTAAACTTGCGACGCATAGTCGACGCCCTTTTCAAATCTTGCGGACGAATCGGAGCGAAGCCCTAAGGAACGCGACGTTCTTCTTACGTTATCGCGCGCAAATCTTGCGCTTTCAAAAACGATAGTCGTAGTATCGGGCATTACGGAGTAGTCCTTTCCTCCCATAACGCCGGCGATTGCCATAGGCTCGTTTGCGTTTGCGATTACGAGGTTATCTTGGGTTAAAGTATAGGTTTTTCCGTCGAGGGCAGTGATTTTTTCATCTTTTTCGGCTCTGCGCACGACGATTTTATTACCGGCGATAGCGCGCAAATCGAACGCGTGCATAGGTTGACCTATCTCCATAAGAACATAGTTTGTTATGTCGACGATGTTGTTTATAGGTCTTAAGCCCACTGCTTTAAGACGACGTTTGATATAGTCGGGAGAGTCGGTGATTTTGACGTCTTTAACCATTGTCGCCATATAACGAGGGCAAAGGTCGGATGCGAGATTTTCGACGGTTAAATCCTCTAAATTCTGTACGTTGCCGTCGAGTGTCGCGTAATCTTCGGGCATATGAAGCTTTTCGCCGGTAACGGCGGCTACTTCTCTTGCAATTCCGAGAATGCCGTTTGCGTCCATGCGGTTTGCGGTAACGCCGATATCGAGTATGGTGTCGTCGGTGCCGACAACTTCGTTAATATCCTTGCCTACAGGCGTCCCGGGAAGTAAACGCAAAACGTGATCTTCGCCGGCTCCCGGATAATCCGCTTCTGTCAAATTAAGTTCTTCGCCACCGCAGAACATTCCGTCGGAATGAACGCCTCTCAATTCGCCTGCGTGTATGGTCTTGCCCGAAGCGAGTTTTGCGCCTTCGAGCGCTACCGGTACGATATCGCCCGCGACGAGGTCTACGTTATTGGTAACGATTGTTTTGGGAGTACCGTCGTTGACGTCGATGGTGCAAACGACGAGTTTATTTGCGTTGGGATGCTTTTCGACCGCAGTAATAAGTGCGGAAACAACTCCTTGTACGAGGTCTTTTTGTTCGGTTACGCCCTCGATTTCAAAACCGCAGGATACGAGTTTATTCGCGAGTTCGGTGGTAGAAAGTTTTACGTCTACAAAATCTTTTAGCCATTTTACGGGTACTAACATTATCTTGACCTCCTATTTGAATTGTTTCGAGTAACGCACGTCGTTATCGAACAGCAGGCGCATATCCGGGATTGCGTACTTTATCATCGTAGCTCTTTCGATACCCATACCGAAAGCCAATCCGCTGTATTCGTGAGGATCGATTCCGCACATTTCGAGGACTGCGGGGTTGACTACGCCCGCGCCGAGTATTTCGATCCAACCGGTGCCCTTGCAAAGTCTGCAACCTTTTCCTCCGCACATAGCGCAACTGAGGTCAACTTCGACACTGGGTTCGGTGAACGGGAAGTACGACGGACGGAATCTTACTTTTGTGGAAGGATTGAAGAATTTTTTGGCAAATTCTTCGAGAATACCCTTCAAATCGGCAAGAGTAACGTGTTTATCAATGACCAAACCTTCCATTTGTTGGAACATCGGGCTGTGAGTCGCGTCGTCGTCGGGGCGGTATACTTTACCGGGGCATACTATTCTGATGGGCGGTTTTTGCACTTCCATGGTGCGAGCTTGAACACAAGAAGTCTGCGTTCTCAAAAGTATTTCGGGATTGATGTAGAAACTATCCGCAAAATCTCTCGCGGGGTGATCTGAGGGAATGTTCAACAGTTCAAAATTGTATTTTGCATATTCGATTTCGGGACCGTCTGCGACGCTAAAGCCCATACCGCAGAAAATATCGAGAAGTTCGTTTTTTACGATGGTGAGCGGATGGAGCGCGCCTTGTTCCGCGTCGGGTATCGAGAGAGTTACGTCGAGAGCTTCTTGAGCTTCCCTGTTGAGTCTTTCGCGTTCTCTGACTGCGGTTTCCGCTTTATACAAAGCTTCTTCCATTTTAATACGGACGTCGTTGATAAGCTTTCCGACGGCGGGTTTTTCTTCTTTCGGAACGTCTTTAAGTTGCTTGAGCAATGCGGTTACTTCACCGCTTTTACCGAGGTATTTAACTCTCAAATCGTTCAATTCGGAAGAATATTGGGCAAGAGCGATGGATTCGAGCCCTTGTTCGACGATATGGTCGATGATTTCTTTAATCAATATCATCTTTCATCTCCTATGTTGGTTATGCAAACAATTATAACACGCACGCGCGCCTAATGCAATTTAATGACGACAAAAACATATAATATTGCGTGACAAAATCTTCGAGAAAGATAAAAATCAAAATAATCGCCCTGTTACTTGTTGTTGCGACGGTTGCTTTCGTGTTCTTTTATTACACGCATACCGTGTCACCGTTGGTTGTCGGAACTGCCGAAGCCGAGGTCAAAAAGATGACTTCGTCTATAGTAAACGACGCGACCGTTCGGTTGAAGACCTATAAGGCGTTTTACGACGAATTTTACACTTATGAAAAGAACGATGTCGGGGAAATAACGTTGGTACGAGCCAATACCGCAAGCATAAATCTTATGACGATATATGCTCGGCGTGCCGTGCAAGACGGGCTGAGCGCGCTTACGGACGGCAAAATACATATACCCGTCGGTGCGTTCAGCGGTTTGTCTTTACTTGCCGATAAAGGTTCTGAAATAGAAATAAACGTCGTACAAGTCGGAACTGCCGACGCCAAAATCAACTCTTATTATTATAGCGAAGGCGTCAATCAAACATTGCACAGGTTGGTTCTGAGAGTTACGGCGACGGTAAGAATGCTGATACCGCTAAAAGCCGAGGACGTCGAAGTCGTTACGGATATCGTACTTGCTGAAGACATAATCGTAGGAAGAATACCCGATAGCTACATAACGGGCATATCCGACGATAACATTTTTGACTTATTACCCTAAGCGCGACTACAACGAAAAATAATAGTTTTTCATTGTGACGGTATCTTCCGCCTGTGTGCCGTCGGACTCGCATATGACGTACGGTTCGAGCCCGCGAGCGTGGAGAACTTCCATAAGCGGACGATAGTCGGGACCGAATTTTTCGTCCGCAAAAGTAAGATGCCGTATCTCGCCCTTAGCGCCGTACTCGATTTTGCTAAAATGTATATGCATACCGAAAACTTTGTGTTTTGGTAGGAAATCGTCCAATTTTTGTATGAGAGTATTATAATCTGACGCGCATTTTAGAATACCTCCCTCGCGCGCATTGACGTGTCCGAAGTCAATACACGGATAAAAATTGTCGGCGACAGAACACATTCGGATTATCTCGTCGACCGTTCCCATCTGCCCTTGTTTGCCCATAGTTTCAAGACATATTTTGATATCGGAAAATTCTTTTTCGATAAGTTCGGCTTTGAGTGTTTCTAAGTTGCTAAGAACTACGTCCATCGCCTCTTCGCGTTTAAGCTTGCCTTGAGATGCAGGATGCACGACCACTCGGTTTGAGCCGAAGTCTTTAGCTTTTTTACACGATGCGGTTACGTGCGCGATTGATTTTTTTATCATCTCGGGATCGAGGTTAGCAAAATTTATGAAATACGGAGCGTGGATGCTCATCGTAACGCCTTCTTTTTTGAATTGCTCACCTATCGTTTTTGCCGTTGCTTCGGGTAGAGTTACGCCTCTTCCGAACGAGTATTCGAAAACGTCGATACCGCGAGCTTTGCACCACGACGCGGCTTCGAGGGTCGCCGAGTGTCCTTCTTCAAAAAAACTTCTTGAGTTGCCTGCTACTCCGAATTTAATCATTTTCTTTTACCACTTTTTCTATGTCTTTGTCAATTTGTGCTTTAAGTTCTTGTTTGTCGTTGAATTTGCAAGTACCGCGTAGACGTTCTGAGAACTCCAAACGTACTCTTTTTTCATAAATATCCTCGTCAAAATCAATGATAAATGTTTCGACGCTTTTTGTAATGTCGTTTCCGAATGTCGGACAAGTGCCAACGTTTGTAACACCTTTATATGTTTTGCCGTCAATTATAATTCGAGTGCTGTATACGCCTTCTTGAGGCAAAGCTTTAACTTTGTTTACATACAAGTTTGCCGTCGGTAAACCGAAACTTTTGCCTACACCTCTGCCGTGGGCTACCGTGCCGTCAATAAAGTATCTTCGACAGAGTAATGTTTTTGCGATTCCGACTTCTCCGTATTCGAGTAAGCGTCGAATGTCTTTTGTGGATATTTTTTTACCGCCTACGCCTATCAAAGCCTGCCTTACGAGCACTTTTCCCGTATTGTCAGCCCATTCTTTTAGTTCATCCAAACCATACTCGGCATTTATACCAAAGCGGAAATCTTCACCCGCGACCACCCCGCGCACATTGTTTTCTTCGAGGAAACGTAAGAACTCTTCACCGCTCTTATTTATAAAATCTTTTGAGGTGGCGACAATTATTTTAGAAATGCCAAGCTCGTTTTTTATGACAGAGATACGCTCGTCGAGAGTATACACGTATTTTAGATCTTCGCAACCGAGTGAAGAATAAAATTCGTCGTCGAAAGTAAAGACGGCGGGTTGCAATCCGTAACGTACGGAAAGCGCCTTTAAGTTACGCATAAGTTGGCGATGACCGTAATGCAAACAATCAAAAAAGCCGAGTGCAAGCATATAACCGTCGTTTTCGTCTGATTTTATTCTTTTTTCGAGCAATTCAGCTTTTACATTCATCTTGAGAGCCTCGTGCGGATATGAATTTCGCCGTTTATATTTTTTGAGCCGATTCCGGACAATATTCCGTTTGCGTATATGGTGAAGTCGCCTGTCGGCATATTTGCTATTTTAAGCGGAACTCCGTTCAAAACAAGCCGAGCCGTTTCGCCGGTTATGTCCAAACGCGGATAAGAGCTTAGAACCGTTTCCATCGAGATGATTTTGCCGTTAATGCCGTCCGCTTCGATTTCTTCTAACGTGTAAGCGTCGTTTATGTCGAAAATACCGCTTCGTTCGCGTCTGATATATTGCATGTATCCGTATGTACCGAGTGCGGTAGCCATATCGCGAGCAATACTGCGTATATATGTTCCGCCTCCGCAAGTTATTCTGAACGCGAAAGCATCGCCTTTACTTTCGATAAATTCGATTGAGTCAATCGTTACGCGACGAGGCTTTAATTCGACGTTTATACCGGCTCTTGCCAAGTCGTAAGCGCGTTGTCCGTTTATGGACTTTGCAGAGAACATCGGCGGAACTTGGTCAATTTCTCCGATTAATGAGCCTAAAACGCTTAAAATTGCAGATATATCGGGGACGATATCGGAAGTTTTTGTTACAACACCGCTTCCGTCGAGAGTGTCGGTTTCTTTTCCGAATACGAATTCCGTGTAATAGACTTTTGTTTTTTCGGAGATATAATCGAACAGTCTTGTAGCTCTGCCTATTGCGACGGGTAAAACGCCTTCGCCGTCCGGATCGAGGGTTCCTGTATGCCCGATTTTATCGAAATCCACGTTTTGACTACGCAAAATCCATTTCAATCTGTTTATTGCGCTTGCCGAAGTCATGCCGGCTTTTTTGTTGAGAATCAAAAAACCGTCAATCATTTTTGTCGAGCAAAGATTTTGCAACGCTTAAAAGCTTGGAGATAGTCGTTTCGTAATCCGCATAAATACGACATCCGGCTGCATTAAAATGCCCGCCCCCGCCGAACGCTTTTGCAAATGCGCTGGCACTTGCGCCGTCTTTAGAGCGAATACCTACTTTGAATGCTTGAAATTCGTTCATTTCCGCAATGGAAACCGCGAATTTAACACCTTTTATATTGATTATGTTGTTTATAATTCCTTCGGTGTCTTTTGATGTGGTATTCGTTTCTAAAAAATCGCGTTTGCGGAAAGCAATAATTCCGAGTTGCCCGTCAAAATAGAATTTTGCATCGGCAAGAACTCTTGTTTTGAGTGCGAACACTTGAGGTGTTTCCTCTTTCATCAATTTGAAGATGATTTCGTGTCCGTCAAACCCGTATTTTAGTAATTTTGAGGCAATTTCGAGCGTTTCTACGGTCGTATTCGAAAACGCAAACGCACCGCTATCGGTTACCAATCCCGCATATAAACAAATCGCAACGTCCTTATCTATATAATCGGGATTGTTTTCCGTAAAGAATTTATAAAGTATTTGCGTCGTAGATGCCGTGTTTTCGTAAACGAGATCTTCGACGAACGGTTCAGACGTCGAATGATGGTCGAAGCACGCGTGATCTTCGCACTTTCCGAAGAAAATATCCGATTGACGTTTACCGAGCCTTGAAGCTCCTCCGCAGTCCAATGCGATTCCGAGATCGTAGCGACCTATCGGTTTTGCATTTATAACGTCAATGTTAGGTAAAATTGCGTATTTTGCGCCGATTTCGTTGCTATCTTCGGCAAAGACATCGACGGAAAGCCCCATATTCGTTAAATACTTATACATTGCAAGCGCGCTACCGAGGCAATCGCCGTCGGGATTTATGTGCATAAACAATGCAACCGAATTAACGGAAAAAAGCTTTTTGGTTATACGCTCGTACATATTAGTTTTCGCTATCCTCTTCTGCCGGTTTGATATCCAATGTTTTAAGGATGCCTTCTATCTTGAACCCGTAATCTATGCTGTCGTCAAGAATAAAAGTCAAATGCGGTACCGCACGGATTTTTAAGCGAGAGAACAAGCCGTTGCGCATAAAACCTGCGGAAGCATTGAGTCCTTCAATTACTTCTTTCGGGTTTTCCGCGCCCATCACGCTGACGTAGATACGGCAATATTTCAAATCTTGCGTCGTATCTACGCGCATAATGCTTATCATTGCGCCAGAATCCGCGACCCGAGGATCTTTGAGCTCGTGGGTAATTAAATCCATGAGCTCTTTTCTGATTTCGGAGTTAACTCTATCAATATTCATAAATTATCTCTTTTCCTCTACGATATTGAAGGATTCGATGATGTCGCCTTCTTTAATGTCGTTCCAGTTGTCAAGACCGATACCGCATTCATAGCCCGATACTACTTCGCGCATATCGTCTTTCATACGTTTTAAGGAGCTTATAGCCGTATCCGCGATGACGATGTTATCTCGAATAAGTCTGACTTTTGCATTGCGGACGATTTTTCCGTCGAGAACCATACATCCTGCGATTGTGCCGACACTGCTAATCTTATAAATCTGTCTGACTTCGGCTTTACCGAGGTATTGTTCTCTGTATTTAGGCGCGGAAAGACCTTTGATTGCGCTTGTTACGTCGTCGATTGCGTCGTAGATAATGCGATACATACGAATTTCGATCTTCTTATTGTCGGCAAGCGCTTTTGCTTTTGCGTCGGGACGTACGTTAAATCCGATGATAATCGCTTTAACCGATTCCGCGAGAATGATATCGCTTTCGTTTATCGCACCGACCATTGCGTGCGGAATTACGACTTTTACTTCGTCGGTCGAGAGTTTCAATAAGCTCTCGGTGATTGCCTCGACGGAGCCTTGAACGTCCGCTTTGACAATCAAGTTCAAAGTCTTCATTTTGCCTTCTTCGATACCGCGGAAGACGTCTTCGAGAGTTACGCTTGCATTGGTTATGCGACGTTCTTTATCGCGTGCGATTCTTTCGGAAACGACGTCTTTAAGGAGTTTTTCGTCTTCAACGGCAAGAAGTTGGTCGCCGGCGTTAGGTACTTCGTCTAAGCCGAGAATGACAACGGCGGAAGACGGACCTGCCGATTTAACCGGTTTACCCTTATCGTCTTGCATAGCACGAATTTTACCCGTTACGACGCCTGCAACTACGTGGTCGCCTACGTGCAAGGTACCGTTTTGTACGAGTATCGTTGCAAGCGGACCTTTGCCTTTATCGAGTCTGGCTTCGACAACCGTTCCTTGCGCGTTGCGTTTCGGATTCGCTTTGAGTTCCATAACTTCTGCGACAAGCAAAATGGTTTCGAGTAACTCGTCGATACCTTCGCCCGTTTTAGCGCTGACTTTTACAACGGGAGTTGTTCCGCCCCAAGCCTCGGGCAAGAGGTCGTACTCGGGAAGTTGCGACATAACTCTATCGACGTCCGCTGCGGGTTTGTCGATTTTGTTGATAGCAACGATTATACTGCTACCGGAAGCTTTTGCGTGGTTGATAACTTCGACGGTTTGAGGCATAACGCCGTCGTCGGCGGCAACTACGATAACGACGATGTCCGTAACGTTTGCTCCGCGAGCACGCATTGCCGTAAACGCGGCGTGTCCCGGAGTGTCGAGGAAGCTAATCTGTTGACCGTTAACGTTAATCGTGTAGGCACTGATGTGCTGAGTTATACCGCCCGCTTCTCCTGCCGCGACATTCGATTTCTTAATGCAGTCGAGTATGGAAGTCTTGCCGTGGTCGACGTGTCCCATGACTGTTACGATCGGCGGACGCGGAGAAAGATTTTCCTCGGAATCGGTTTCGACGTTAAAGATTGATTTAAGCTTTTCTTCGGAAGTTTCGGCTTTTTGGAGTTCCAAAGTTATGCCGAGATCGTTTGCGACAAGTTCAGCCGTGTCAAAATCAATCGAGTCGTTGATTGTCTTCATGATTCCGAGCTGGAACAAACGCTTGATGATTTCGGTACCTGTTTTTCCGATTTTTTCGGCAAGCTCTTTAATCGGTACGTTTTCTTTAGTGATTATTGCGTGCTCGATGACGACGGTTTCGGTAAGATTAAACTCTTTGCGTTGATTACCGCCGATTCTGCGAGAACGTTTCTTAACTACGTTGCCTTCCAAAAGATCGTTGCCTTCGTCGTCGTAGTTGTTGGAATTGGTTCCGCGTCTTTCGTCGTAGCCCTTACGCGAAATCGCCTTTTTATTCATCATCGTCTTGTCGTCGGGACGCGGAGAGTCGGTAACGACTTTTTTCTTGGATGCGTCTTTAGTCGGCAAAATCGGTGTGTTGTTTAAGCGTTCGACTGCGTTTTGTTGACGAGTTTGTTGAGAATTATTATTGTACCTCGGTGCGGTCGCATTGGACTGCCCGCCCTGTTGCTGAGGTCTTTGATTGTTTTGACGACGACCTCTTTGTTCTTCGACGGGAGGTATATAAACTCTAATAACAGGCTTGTCGATTTGCTTTTTGGGCTTTGCGAGAATTGATTGCGCTGCCGCTTTTGCCGCCTCGATTTGTTTTGAGGTACCATCCTGTCGCGGTTGTTGCGTAGCCACAGGTTGGCGTGCGGTGGCTTCGACAGCTTTTTTCTCAGTCTTCTTGGTATCGACTTTGGGAGTATCGACAGTCGTCGTAGCAGTCGCGGGGGCGGGAGTCGGTTCGACTTTTGCGACTGTTTCGGATTGCTTGGGTTCTTCGACGGTCGTCTCGGCTGTTTCTTTCGCGCTGTCGGCTTTTTGGGGCTCCTCTTCTTTTACAGCTTCACGTGCTTCGACCTCCGCCGTTTTGGCAGCCAACTCTTTGAGTTGCTCTTCTGCTGCCTGTCTGATGGCTTCCGCATTTTCCTTTTCAGCTTTTTGTCGCGCCTGTTCCAAAGCGACTTTTTCTTCTATTTCCTTAACGAGTTTAGCGCGTTTATCCTGTACGGCAACACGGGCATCGCTTAATTGCTTATGCCTTTCGGACAATATCTTTGCAATCTGCGGTTGCCTCGATTTGAGAAACTCGTCGATTCTGTTGATATTTTTTAATGTGTTGTTTTCGCTGTTCACGTTTTGGTTTACGTTTTCTGGCATTTTTGCGTTCCTTTAATTATTTAGTTGTCTTATTATGGCGTCGGCAAGGTTTTTTTCTTTGACGCCGATTGCTTTACAGCCGTCCGGAAGTCCTAAATCCGTTGTCGGTTCGAGCGCAATCAGAGTGTGTCCTGTCGTTTGGGAAGCTTTTTCCAGTTTTTTTACCGAGTTTTCGGCAAGTTCTTTTGAGTAAAGAACCAAAACCGGACGTTTTAAGGCTAAAATATTATCCACTCCCATAACGACTTTGCCTGCTTTGCGAGCGAAGCCGACGTAAGTTTTAATTTTTGTCGGACAATTTTCCGAGTTCGGCATATATCTCCTCCGGCACTACCGTATGAAAGCTCCTGTTGAGAGCGTGCTTTTTTATGCACGCTTTCAAACATTCCGGAGATTTGCATACATAGGCGCCTCTTCCTTCCGATTTGCCGTCGTGATCTATAACGTAACCGGAATCGGTATGTGCAATCCGCAATAATTCCGATTGAGGTTGTTTTTTACGACAAACGCAACATATTCGGTGCGGTATATACTTCATTGAGGACTAATCCTCCGTGGGAGCCGTTGCGCCGGACATGATATCCGCGTCGTCCGCGACAGCTACCGAGTAAGGCTTGACGTCAATCTTATAACCGGTCAATTTAGCCGCCAATTTGGCATTTTGACCGCCTTTGCCGATGGCGAGGGAGAGTTTGTCGTCGGGAACGATGACTCTTGCTTGTTGCGCACTCTCGTTAAGTTGAACCATAATAACTTTTGCGGGGGACAATGCGCGAACGATATATTCGGAAGGATTGGTGCTATAAAGTATAACGTCTACCTTTTCGCCGTTGAGTTCGTTTACGACCGCATTTACACGAGCGCCCTTGGGTCCGATGCAAGAACCGATACTGTCAAGGTTGGGATCGTCGGAATAGACGGACATTTTGGTACGAAGACCCGCTTCACGGACGATATTCTTGATTTTGACGAGGTTGGAACGGATTTCGGGGACTTCTATTTCGAAAAGTTTACGAACGAAGCCTGCACAGCTACGCGAAACCATAACTCTCGAAGTGCCTTTAACGTCGGTTTGAACTTTCTTGACAAAGACTTTGATTTTGTCGCCTACCGCGAGTTTTTCTCCGCGAACCTGATCGCCTGTTCCGAGTACGCCTTCCATTTGAGTTCCGACGATTTCGACATAAGCGGTACCGTTGGTTTCTATTCTGCGGACGATTGCTTGCATAAGCTCGCCTGCGCGTTCGCTCATTTCGCTCATTGCTTGTTCGCGCTTGGCTTCGTTAATGCGTTGGGTTATTACTTGTTTTGCGGTTTGTGCCGCGATACGCGATAAATCGTCGGGGTCGACGTCTTCGCCTATTGTTTCTCCGATTTGTGCGTCGGGTTTGATTTCGCGCGCTTCTTCCAAAGAAAGTTCGCTGTCTTCCTGAGGCTCTCCTTCAACGACCGTCTGGTATGCAAAGAAACGAATGGTGTAAGTTTCGGGATTCATTTTGACGGCAACGGCACGATTCTCTCCGCTTTCCTTTTTGAATGCGGACGCAAGACCGGCTTCGAGAGACGTGATAAGCATTTGCTTATCGAGTTTGTACTCGCTTTCGAGTTGATCGAGAGCTAAAAACAGTTCTTTGTTTTGCATTTTGTGGATTCCTCCGTATTAAATTGTTATTTAGTTGTATTTATGAGTTTGCCTAATTCGATTTAAGGCTTTTCATATCAATGTAAGGGCGCAAAACCGAGATGTCGGACTTGTTTACTTGAACGTTTTTTCCTTTGACGTTCAGATAAATTTTGTCGTCGTCGTGGCTTAGCAATATACCGACGATTTTTTTAGACTTGCCTACGGGCTTAATGTAAATTCCTTCGACCGTTTCGTCGATGTTTCTTGCGTAGTCCTTGTCGGTAACGATGGGACGATCGAGTCCCGGAGACGAAACGCTAAAGTCGTACGGCGCTCCGTGCGTAATGTCGGCGAGTTCGAGAGGCATATCGAGCTCTGCGTTGACCTTAACGCAGTCTTCCAAGCTTATACCGCCCTTTTTGTAAATGAACACGGTAAGAGAGTTCTTTTTGCCGATGCGTTCGTAACGAATTTCAACGACTTCGTAACCGAGTTTTTCTACGATCGGAGTGATTACTTCTTCCGCTCTTTCTTGTATAGATAATTCGAATTCCATGTTGTATCCCTCATTATACCGATTGAGAGCGGTTTGCACCGCTCTCAAGTATCGGCTACTTTAAGCATTTTTATATTAACATACGCGCGCATTATTTAGCAAGCGTTTTTCTTAAATAATCGAGAACTTCGGCAAAATAATCGGGTATCGGAGCCGTAAATTCCATATCTTCGTCCGTTACGGGGTGTTTAAGGACCAAACGGTATGCGTGTAGCAGTTGCCCGTTGAGGTTGAATTTGTCGCTTCCGCCGTAAGTTTTGTCGCCGACGACAGGATGGTGCGTGAATGCGCTGTGCACGCGAATCTGATGAGTCCTTCCCGTAAATAGCTCGTATTCGACAAACGTGTACTTCCCGAATCTTTCCAAAACCGTGAACTTGGTTTTTGCCGGTTTGCCTGTCGCCGAAACCCACATCTTTTTGCGATCGTTTTTACTGCGTCCTATAGGTTGTTCGATTATGCCGGTATCCTCTTTAATGTTTCCGTCGACGATTGCGAGATAGAATCTTTTTGCCGATTTTTCCGCGATTTGTTGCGAAAGCGATGCGTGCGCGACGTCGTTTTTGGCAACCATTATCAACCCCGAAGTATCTTTATCGAGTCTATGGACTATCCCGGGACGAAGTACGCCGTTTATTCCCGACAAATCTTTGACGTGATAAAGTAACGCGTTAACGAGAGTGCCGTTCGGGGAGCCTTGCGCGGGATGAACGACCATCCCCTGTTTTTTATTTATGATTATCAAATCGTTGTCTTGGTAGACAATATTCAGCGGGATGTCTTCTGGTTCGACGGATAAGGTTTCGGCGTCTTCGACGTCGATTTCCACGATGTCGTTTTCTTTTAGAGGAACCCCGCTTTTTTCGGCTCTTTCCCCTCGCACGCGCACCATGCCCATTTCGACGCAACCTTTAACCCGACTACGCGTAAAACCGTCTAATTTTGACACCAAAAACACGTCGAGCCTTGTGCCGACATCTTCTTTACCTGCTACAAAAATCAAGGTCTCTATCATCTATCGACCTCGTTATTTTTGTTATTTTTTGCTTTTTCGGACGATTTGTCGGATCGAATGTAGAAAACCAAAAGGTAAATAATCAAAAGTCCGGCTCCTACACAAAGTCCGCTGTCCGCAAAATTGAATACGGCAAAATCTATAAGTTCGAAGTACACGAAATCTCTTACGTATCCGAACATAACCCTATCAACGATGTTTCCTATGGCGCCGGCGAGTATGAGTACGAGTGCGCTACGTAGCCAGCCGTTGCGTTCGGTTATCGTAAATATCCAGACGATGAACAGTAAAACTGCCGTTACTATCGAGATTATGGTTAAAACGTCCGTTTTGTCGCTGAAAATGCCGAAAGAAGCACCTGTGTTGCGTACGGGAGTGAATCGCAAAACACCTTCAATCAAAATAATATCGTCGGCACCGTTCGCCATAGGACCGTAGATAAACTCTTTTGTGAGCAAGTCCAGTGCGAGGTATGCCAGCATGCAGACGAACTCAACCGCGAACCATATCGGCAGTTTCTTTTTTTGTTCGTCCGTTAAATTGAACAGAGCTAATTTCTTCATACAAAAAAGTATACACCAATTCCGAGCTATATGCAAACGAATTTGAAATTATGCTTCTTCGGATATAATATTCATACCGCGCGGAGTAATTAAGAAACGGTTCGCTACGGTCTTTTCTATCTTACCGCCTAAGGCGAAAACGGCACCCGAAATGTAGTCGAGTAGCCTTTGTGTGATGACGGGTTTTAACCCCGAAAAATCGGCGATAACGCCACTGCCTCGTTTGATTGCAAGTATTATCGACTCTGCGTCCGAAAGGGTTTTGGGCTGTACAAGCGTTGCTTGTCGCGTTCCTCCGAGCGTGCCGAGACACTTTTTTGCCATATATGCGTCGTAAGGGGTTACTTGTTTGATTTTTCGACGATTTTGCGGAATTTCACCGCTTTTTAATGTATTTATGAAGCTCATAATTATAAATATTTGGTTAATTTATAATACTCGCGGGCGTTCCCCGAACAGCACGCGCCCTAATCTTACAGAGTTCGAACCGCACTCGACGGCGATTTTGTAGTCTTCGGACATACCCATCGACAGTACGGTAAGCCCGTATTCGTCTTTGAGTTCATCATAAGTTTTTCGTACGTCTTTGAACAATTCTCTCAGCTTATTTTCTTCGATGCCTCGCGGAGCTACCGCCATCAATCCGCAAATTTCGATATGTGGATATTTCGATTTGACCGTCGCGATAAAAGACTGGACGTCTTTAAGTGCCATACCCCCTTTTGCTTCCTCCGCACCCGTATTGATTTCGACAAGACACTTTTGGGTGATTCCGATTTTGGTCGCTTGCTTTTCGATTTCGTCGGCAAGCGAGAATCTATCCAAACTTTGTATGTAGCGAACTTTGCCGATTACATATTTTACTTTATTCGTTTGAAGTTGACCGATTATATCCCAAGTCAGGGTATCCGTATATTTTTGTGTAAACTCTTGAACGCGATTTTCGCCGAAAACGCGGACCCTGCCGTCGCGGTTAAGAATTTGCAGGGTGTCCGCGTCGCGCGTTTTGCTTGCGCCGAGTATTTCGACGTCTTCCGTAAGTCCGAATTTTTGTTTTATGCTTTCAATTTCGGCAACTATCGTGTTCAAATTTTCAATTATATTGTCCATATAATTATTATACACTTAAACTTATGATATTTCAACCGTCGGATTCGTTCTCCGCATAATCGTTCGGAGCATATTCCATTCTTCCGATACTTATTTCATATGCGACGCGAGTTTCTATAGAGCCGTCATCGAGAGTTTTTTGATATTCGCGACTTTGTATTCGCCCCGAAAGAGTAATTTTATCGCCGACTTCGAGTTTTGAGGAAAATCTTGCATTTCTTCCCCAAGCTATACACGGAATATAGTCGGATTTGTTGTACGCTCTGTTGACTGCGACCAAAATGTCCGCTATTTCGCGTTTAAACGGCGTTGTACGGAATACCGGCGGTTTACATATATAACCGGTTAGCTCAATCGAATTGACGTTCTGCGCCTCGCTGTCGCCGTCAAACAAACTACGTACAAATACGGTCAACATCAATTTTGAACGACCGTCCACCAATTTGTTATAACTGCGGAACTGTCCTTCGATTGCAACTCGTTTGCCGGGCATAAAATCTCCGTCTGCGAGCAATCTTTCCGATACCGTAACGGGAATGATGTCTTTTTGCCCGGAAAGACGTTCGATACAAATCGACGTTTCATAAAAGCCTTCTCCGAATACGCTGTGAGAGTATTGGGGTTCGGCAATAATAACGCCCGAAATCATTACTACATTGTTGTTCATAAGGTCATCCATACAATCCTCCGGAATGTGCTTTAATTATTTTTGATTTGTTTGCCTTGCGCGTCGATGGTGTAACCGTCTTTATAGACGAGTTCGTCAACTCTTACCGCGTTTAGCCCTTTGTTTTTTATTGCAAGTATAACCGTAGGAAGTGCGTCGAGTACATGGTCGCTGTTGTTATGGAACAATATAATAGATCCGCTTACGAGCTTTTTAACGACACGTTCGGTTATTTGTGCTCCCGAAATGCCTTTCCAGTCGAGAGTGTCGATATTCCACTGTATACATTGCATATTCAGTTCTGTTAGTCGATTTATCAGTTTATTGTCATATTCTCCGAAAGGCGCACGGAAACACGTAGGCGTTACGCCGGTTATCGCGTTAATTTTGTCGTTGATTTCCGTAATTTCCGTTGTAATTTCCGTATCTTTCAATCCGGACATATGTTTATGGTTTGCGCTGTGATTACCGATTTGATGTCCGCGTTCGTGAATTTCCTTAACGAGATCGGGATTTGCGTCAATCCAAATGCCGGTTAAGAAGAACGTTCCCCTATAGCCGTTTGCTTCGAGTATATCCATAATGCCTCGTGTCTTATCCGAGCCCCAGGACGCATCGAAGGTCAATGCGACGCTATCGGAGCTTGTTTCGACGTTATAAATCGGAACAAGACGTTTTTGCGAAGCTGTTTCGAATACTCCGGCTCCCGCAAGAGCTCCGAGAACCACAACCGCGACGAGGACTATTGCGATGACGATCAGCACACGTTTTTTACAAACTATAAACATTTTCGACCTCCCGATTATAAGATGTTTTTATTGTCGAATAATTGCGGATATGCTCGAATTATTGCTTATATGGGCACAAAAAAAGCATATCCGATTAAAGATATGCCGTTTGGTTGATTTATATGCGATTATTGTTTATTTAGATAACAAGCTTTGCGTATTGCGACCAAATCGGATGGTCGACGTAAATTTCGTTTTGCACGGAATTTACGGCAATTCTGAGAGACCCGTCTGTCGCATTTTCGACGATATCGTAGTATACGGTAGGCAAAACGCGATTATTATCAATGTTTATGTTCAATCTGCCGTCATGTTCGAGTTTGAAAACGTATTTTCCGATATAGGTTACGGTATCGAGATTAAAAGCGTTAAGCCCGCTTGCTCCGTTAAAGGCGTAATCACCGATTGTCGCGACGGAACTTCGATTTAATGCAAAGTCGCAAACTCCCGTTGTCCCCGAAACCGCGTCGTGGCATATTGATGAAATTGACTTGCATTCCGCAAAAGCATAATTACCGATTTTTACGAGTTTGTTGCCGAAGCCCAAACGTTTGATGTACTTAGCTCCGTAAAATGCATAGTCGGCAATTACGGATACTTGCGTTTTTAACGAATAAGTTTCGTCGTTTTTTGCTGACGGATACGCGATAAGCGTAGTCGAATCGCTATCGTATATCACTCCGTCGTAGACTTTGTAAGAGGTATTGAAAGACGAGATATTGAAAGCCTCCAAAGAAGAAGTTCCTTTGAAAGCACCCGTTCCGATATTTTGGACGTTTCTTAATTCGAGAGATGTTATTTTATTTAAGCCACATAGCGCAAATTTGTCGAGTTCGCTTACGTGCCCCAAATCCAAACCTTTAATATCGACGCTATTACGGAAAGCATACGGAGCGACATAGCTTATGGTTCTTCCGTTGAAAGACTTAGGAATCGAAACGTATCCGCCGTTACTCGTATACGCAAATAGCCCGTATGTGCCGTTTTCGCGCTCATAAATCAAGAAATTGCCGAATTTAGTTAATTTATTACGATAAACATACCAGTCTTCTTCCGCGTTGCCTTCCGGGGATATGATTATATACCCGTTGTGAATATAAACGGACGGAGATAAAAATTCGTCGTAACGCTTGCCGACGATGTCAGCAAGAATATATGAAAGTCTTCCTATTTCCGCCATGTCATTGATTTCGAAGAGATAAAAATCGTGCCCGTATGTGCTTTTGACTTCGATGGCTCCGTTCAGATATCCGATTGTTTTCTCTGCATCGCTTCCGAAGTATTGTAATATTTGGCGTTTGGTTCGTAAATATGTAAGTCTAAATCCGAGAGATTCGAAACTCGATAAATTGTTGATATATGAGTTTTTCAATCCGAAAATAAAACTTTCTTCGGTTTTCCGAGCAAACGTTGCAGTGATTTCCGCCGTATCTTCGGGCATAACGAATACGTCGGATATAGAAGTTACGCTTCCGTTTGCGGAAAGTTCCAGTTTAACAAGTTCAAACCCGTTGTCAGGATTTATTCCGAGAGTTACGAGCGTTCCCGCTACGGCATCGTTTTTAGCTGTAGTTACAATTCCGCCGACCGAGTTATTTCTGATATTTATCTTATAACTGTTGATTTTGTTGATTTTATGATAATTCGAGGAGGCAGAAACCACTATTTCGTCCCCGTCGATACACTTATCGCGGGACAACTCGAACACGTTTGAATTGTCCAAATATTCCGAATAACTGCCTATCGTGATACTCAAGCGTATGTCGTCCGCGACGTAATCGCCGTATGTGTTTATGTTGTACGAAACGTGTTGCCCTATCGTCAATGTCGATGAGGACGGAAATACGGAAATTATTCCGTTATCGAAAGCCGATACCGTATAAACTCTCTCGAATGAGGCATATAGTGTTACGTCGTTTGACGGCATAACGAACGATTTTCCGATGATTGTATCAAGTATTTCGGTTTCGTCTATGTAAGAAATGCTTAAACCGTTTGTTTTGAGTATATAGCCGTTATCGGGTTCGACGGCAATGTTGACGACTTCGTGAGGCGCGTAAGACGTCCTGTCGACGCTGATTTTACCGCCTATCGAATTCGTAATCGTAACCGTGTATAGTTTGTCGACAGATATGACTTCCGCTTTAATTTCGACGTCGTAATCAGGCATAATGAACGAACCGTTGACTATCGGAGTGCCGTCGTCGAGTATTAGCGAATCTTTTACGAAAGTGTATCCTTCATCGGGAATAATGTTTACATATACCCTATCGCCCGGATATGCCTTTTCCTTAGACAGCACACTCGTATAAGAAGACTCTGCCGTGCCTACGACTTTAATCGAGTATCCAGTACGTATAAATCTTGCGGTCAAATAGCAGTCGGACGACGGCATGCGGAAGGAATTTCCCGATATATACGAGCCGTTTGCGTAAACTCCGTCTATCTCGTATCCTTCGTCGGGAGTAGCGTAAAACGACACGTTTTCTCCCGATTTGTAATTATTTTTCCTGTTAATAATGGTAATGCTTCCGTTTTGCGTTTCGGAAAGAGATAATGTGTAATCATTATCGCTTGCGCCAATCGGTACAAAAACGGCTTTTACGGTTACGTTATCCGCAGGCATTACAAACGATTGCCCCGAAAGGATTGTACGTTGGCTTCCGTATTCGACGGTAAGCCTTGCAAGCCGATAGCCGTTTGCGGGAATGGCTTCTAAATTTACATAAAGTCCGGCTTCGCACTGAGTTTTGTCTACGTCTATACTACCGGAACCTTCCGTGATGGTCGTGACAGTATACTTATTCGTGTCGTCGATTGGCTCGAACTCCGCACCGATAACGACCTCGGTATCTCCCATATAGAACGAACCGACGTTCCCGATATACGTAATCGCGTCGCTACCTATAAAATAGAGAGATTTGAGTTTATATCCGTAATCGGGAATAATAAGCAAGGTAACTTGGTCGCCGAGGCTTGCATATTCGGCGCTGGGAATTATTATGCCGTTTTCGATAGATTCGTATATACCGACAGATAAAGGCTCCGGCTCGAATTCGCACGTAACCGTTACCGGTTCAGCGGGCATTACAAACGTATACCAAACGGATTTTTCTTCGGATTGAGTTAAAAGTATCCCGTTGGCGTTCAAAGAACCCTCTTTAATTATGTATCCGCCTGTGCATAAAACTTCAATCGTAACGACGTCGCCTTTACGTGCGCGTTTATCTTCCGGGGACAAAATTTCTATCGTACCGTATTCCGATTCGCACGATACCGAAATCGCGTGTCTGTAAGTTTCCACGCTTTCCCAACCGGCAAATATCGTAAGGTTGCGTTTTGCTTTGAACGTTGCGCTGTTAAGAGGCTGAGAACACTCTTTATCGAGATACCAGCCCGTAAATACGTATCCCGGGCGTACGGGATTTTGCTCGGGTAAAGAAATCGAATCTCCGTCTTTAAGGTATATGGTATCTATCGGCGTTCCGCCTTTGGAGTTGAATGAAATGATATACGAAGCTTTTACGTTATTGTCGTTTTTGCACGCCGAAAGTACGCATACAAATGCGCATATGACGAGCAATATTAGTATTGATAAACGCAATTTACTTTTTCGCATATACGTTTATTTCTCCGACAATAATTTTACGAGATTATTATGAATAATTCGCGAGTTTTTTGAGAACTTTTGCTGTAGCTATCGTATCGAACAACGCCCTATGCGCGTTTGTAAGATCGATATCAAATTGCTTGCACAGATCGCCGAGGTTGTTGTTTCTGTCGCGTTTGAATATTTTTTTTGCCATTGCAAGAGTGTCGATGACCGGATTGTCGAAATTGTATAAGAACTGTCTTCCGTGATAAGTAATAAATCCGATATCGAACGGCGCGTTATGTGCGCACAGAGTTGCACCGTAGCAGAACTTGTAAAAATCTCCCACGACGTCCCTGAACAGAGGCGCGTTTTTGACGTCTTCGTCGTAAATATTATTGGTTTTGGAAGCATCTTCCGGGATGTGTTCTTCGGGGTTAATTAAAGTGGAAAATGTTTCTTTAATCACACCGTCGACCATCGAAACCGCGCCTATTTCGATTATTTTGCAGGAGTTTGCTTGTAGACCGGTAGTTTCCAAGTCGAATACCACGACTTTGCCTTTAAGTAGCTCGGGAACGACCTCCTCTTTTTCGTCGAACAGATTTCCCTGCTCCGTTTCGAGATACGGTTCGGGGAAAACGGTATAATAATCCTCCGGAACGTCGTTATATACGACTTCGGTGCTAATGCTTGCATAATCTATGTCGCATACGGCAATTCTTCTTATCATAAAGGAATATGTACCGTATTTGACGCTCATTTGCAATTCGCCCTCTGCAACGATGTCGATGTCTTGCAAAACGTATGAACGTATAGCCTCTTGCTGTTTCGGGAATCTCGGGAAAACCAGACATTCAACTTTTCCCGTAGTATCGTCTATCGTAAAGCGGAAATACGGTTTACCGTTTTTGGAAACCGCAGAACGCACGTTATCCACTTTCCCGCATAGCGTTATAAATTCCGATTCTTTTTTGAGTGCGTCGACCAAATATACCGGCTTACGGGCAATCGTGCCGATGAGGTCTACTTTTACATTGACGTTTATGACGCGCAAACTCGGTTGTATCGAAGAAACGGTACGAATTTTACGAACGGTATCGGCATTGGATTTTTTCTGCGTACGGAAGAATTCGATTTCGACGTCTTCCATAAGTTGTTTTTCGAGGTATGAGGCAAGTTTTTGGTCGTATCCGCAATTTGCAAAATATCCGAAAATATCGGGAGGGGCGCCGACCTTAATCTTGACAAGACCGAATTCGATTTGTATTTCGAACGTTATATCACAGAGTTTAGAAAACAGCAACGAACTTTCTTTATAGAAAAAGTCGTTGATATTTTGCAGAATATAGCGTTCTGACGTTTCCGTTTTTTTATAAACGACGTGGAATTTTATGTCTTTAGGTAAAATTCCTTTGATTATCGAACGCACTTTTGTTTTAAGTTGATCGTCGAGCAATTTGTCATAGTCATCGGCTTCGGCGAGTAACGTGATAACGAGCTCGTCCGTTCCCGTGATGACGGCGCCAGACAATTTGAAAATTCTCTCGTTTTCGTCCAACGATTCGTTTAAGAGATAACCGAAAGTACTTTTATCCATCGTATTCCTCCCAAAGTTTGTATAGTTCTTTGAGAATATCGTTGTTGTCGACCGTTTTTATTCGTTGACCTTTAACGTAAATAGCGGATTTATCTTTTCCCCCGCAAACGCCGATATCCGCGCCTTTGCTTTCGCCTACTCCGTTTACGATACAGCCCATAACTGCCATTTTTAACGATTTATGGCTGTTTTCGGTTAGTTGCTCGAGTTTGCTTGCGATACCTTTAACATCAATTTCGGTACGCGAACACGTCGGGCAAGCTATGACTTCGGTAAAACGTTTGTCAAGCCCCACCGCACGCAAAATTTTGCGTCCCTCAATAACTTCTTGTACGGGATTTGCCGAAAGAGACACGCGAACGGTATCACCTATTCCGTCCGCCAAAAGAGAGCCTATCGCTATTGTTGATTTTGCGATTCCGAGTTTCGGTGTACCCGCTTCCGTCAGTCCGACGTGCAACGGAAGATCCGTGAGTTTGGAAAGCTCTCTGTAAGCGGTTATCGTTTTGAGAACATCGGAAGTCTTGACTGCCAAAACGATGTCCTCGAGCCCGTAATTCATAAGCCGTTCGGCGGTGTCAACCGCCAAATGTGCGAGTTCGGACGGAGTTCTTTCGGCTTTTTCCGAGCCCTCGTTGACGCCGATTCTAATAGGCGTATGCCTTTCCGCACAAGCTACGGCGAATTTTTTCAAGCGGTCTTCGGGAAAATTCGACGGATTAATTCTTACTTTATGCGCACCTGCGAGAACTGCGCCTAATGCCAATTCGTAGTCGAAATGTATGTCGGCGACGACAGGAATCGGGGAAAGTTTAACTATGGTTTTTAAGCTTTCGAGAGCCTCTCTGTCGGGTACCGAAACGCGTACGATATCACAGCCGGCTCCGTAAAGCTTGCTTATGCATTCGAGTGTTGCGCGGGTATCGCCGGTCGGAGTATCCGTCATCGACTGAACGGTTATCGGCGCGTTTCCGCCTATCGGGATGTCTTTTACATAAACGCGTTTTGTCATCGGTATATCTCCAACGTTAGGTTGTTACAAAGCGGAATATGTCCGCAAAAATCGCAAAACCGAACAATAATATCATACCGACGGTGTGTATAATGGCTTCCACTTTACGGTTAACCGGTTTTTTGAATATCCACTCTATAAGGCAGAAGACCATTCTCGAACCGTCGAGAGCCGGTAGCGGTAAAAGGTTCATTACGGCAAGGTTTGCCGAAACTAAGCATACGACGTAAGAAAGCGTTGCAAATCCTCCGCTGGCGGCTTGGCTCATCACTTGTATTGTGGTAACGGGTCCTCCGACGTTGTTGAACGCGATTTTTCCGGTAACAAGGCTTCCGAGAATAACAAGGATTTTGTATACAAGGAAGAACATAAAGAGGAAAGATCTGCCGAACGCCAATCCGAACGGCAATTTTACCGCGATGGTATACGAAGCAAACCCAAAGCCGAAATTCGTTTTCGTTTCGCCTGTTGTTTCGTCCGTATCAGGAATAAAATTACCGTTTTCGTCGTAACTTCCTATGGTGTAAACGTTTTTGGATAAAGAGAGTTTTACTTTTTTTCCGTCACGAAGAACTACGACTTCCGCAGTGTCGCCGGCTTCGGAGAACGCCGTTTGTGCGTCGTCGGTAGTCAAAATATTTACTTGCTTACCGTTTATGCTCAAAAAGGCATCCCCGGCTTCGAGTATGTTTGCGTTAGGAGAATCGGGATACACCTCCGCAACTTGCGGTAAAACCTGCCCGTAAGCGGAAAAGAAAATTATGATAATAATCCAGCCCGAAACAAGATTGAAAAACGCACCGGAGAATAAAACGATTAAACGTTTCCAAGGCGGTTGGTTGTTAAAAGCCGCCGGATCCGAATTATCCTCGTCTTCGCCTTCGAATTGACAGAATCCCCCGAGCGGAAACGGTCTTAGCGTAAACAATACGCCCGTCTTTTTGTTTCTATGCTTAATAATCGCAGGCCCGAAGCCTACGCCGAATTCATATATCTTAAAACCGAGCAAACGCCCTGCCAAATAATGTCCGAACTCGTGTACGACGACCATAAACATTAGTGCCAATATTGCGAGAAGGACGTATCCTATAGTAGACATAACGCTTGCAAAGGTTGCCGAAATCAGCATTCTGCACCTCCGAAGTTACATATAATATATTCCCGAACCTCATCGTAAATACTCATAATATCCGTTAAAGAAGAAATCGTGCCGTTCGAAAAACGGTTGAGCGCAGTTTCTACGATATCCGAAATCCCGTAAAACCCAATTTTGTTTGCAAGAAAAAGTTCAACCGCAACTTCGTCCGCCGCACACAAAACGGCGCCCTTATAGTCGGATTTTTCTTTAAGGACCGATTCCGCTAATGCGTAGCACGGAAATCTCGTGCGATCCGGTTCCGAAAACGTCAAATTCTCAAGCGCACGTATGCTCAAAGGCTGTTTTGTGTTTTTTACGAACCGCCTTTCGGGACAAGTCAACGCATATTGTATGGGTAGTCGCATATCGGGTTCGGAATAAACGAGTTTCGATGTGCCGTCCGCAAACGTAACCGAGGCGTGTATTATACTTTCACGATGAATTACGGCATTGACCGATGACGTGCCGAATAAGTGCTTCGCTTCGATAAGTTCAAAGCCTTTATTCATTAAAGTAGCGGTATCGACCGTTACCTTTTTTCCCATTTTCCAATTGGGATTATATAGCGCGTCTTTAGCTGTTTTTTTAGCAATTTCATCGCGAGAAAGATCTCTAAACGCACCGCCCGAAGCCGTTATGGTTATTGACGACACCGAGTTCAAGGTTTCACCGTTAATACATGCCCATATCGCTGAATGTTCCGAGTCTATCGGCAATATCCTTTCGCCGAGTTTTGCACCGAGTTCGCGTGCTTTACGCATAAACGTATATCCCGCGGCAACAAAAGTTTCTTTATTCGCGGTGATGAGTTTTGCACCGGATTCCAACACTGCAAACGACGGCAAAATTCCCGCCATACCGCTTATCCCGTTTACGACAACGTCGATACCTTCGTATGTTTCGGGACGGGATAAATCTTCCGTTGAGAAATAATGTAAATTTACGTCGTTTTCTTTAACCTCATATAAGGAATTCGAGTAAATCCTTACGGGATTTGAGTATTCGAAGAAGTCGTTTGCAAGGTTTTCCCCTTGTTTATCCGCAGAAACGAGTTTTATTACATAATTTTCGGTCAGAAGTTCTCGTACCTGTCTTCCGATTGACCCCGTTGCGCCTAAAACTGCTATTGAAATCGGTTTTTTAACACATGTCATACCGGCATTACGAACGCCATCAAGATGGCGATAAAGTAAATTGCGAATATGATGCTGTCCAATCTGTCGATAACTCCGCCGTGGCTTCCCAACAGATTGGAAAAGTCTTTAATGCCGAACTCACGTTTGATTTTGGACGCGAACAAGTCGCCTATTTCCGAAAGAACGGCGATTGCGGTTCCGGTCAATGCATAAAACAGTATGGGATGCGCGAATATTTCGGTAAATCTCAAAGAGTCGTTAATCGGGACTCCCGCATATTCGAACAACGCGTATACGACGAGAGCACCGCCTGCGCCACCCAAAAGTCCGATAATCGAACCGGAATAAGTCTTTTTAGGGCTTATCGTAGGGAATATTTTAGGTCCTTTTATTGCGCTCCCCGCGTAATACGCGATCGTATCCGAAAGCATAGCGGAAGCCGCAGCAAGCAGAATCGGCAACATTCCGTAATAATGCGTAAGGCAAAGTGCAAGTGCGAACGGTAATACCGCGTATACCGTAACGAGAAGCGTATAAAGCAGTCCTTTAAGCCCTATTCTTTTGTCAAATACGAAAAATATGAAAGTCAAAAGCATACACGCGCCGAGAGTTGTCCACATGCCGATATGCCCGAAGAACCATATCATCGGATATATCGCAATGATTTCGATGGCAATTGGAATTATGGTTACACGATAGTCATGCTTTTTCCCGTGAGAAATCATTTCGTAAGCGCACAGTGCGGTTATAATCAATAACAATGCGTCGAAAAACGGTTGTCCTTTGCCGTCCCATAGTCCGGTCAGGATAATGAATCCCATCAGAATGCCGAACATTAATAATCCCGTCAATGTTTTTTTGAGCATTTTCATCAGATGCCACCGAAATTCCTTTTTATTTTTTTGAATTGCTTTATGACGTCGTAAATATCGCCTTTGTTTGCGTCGGGGAAATTTTTATCCGAGAAGAATAATTCCGCATAAGTTGTTCTAAACGGCAAAAATCCCGAAAGTCTTTTATGTCCGCCGTATCTTAATAGCGCGTCTACCTCCGGTAATGACGCGGAATACATATATTGTTCCACTTCTTCGATAGTTGTCGAGGTATAGTCTGCGTTGACTAATTTTTGGGCGAAAACATAATTGAAAGCTTTTGTAATTTCGTCCATACCGTTATACGAGAAAACAAACGCGACGGTCATTCCCTTATTGTTGATCGTAAGGGCGTTCGCGCGGGAAATGGTACGCATAAGCTCTGCCGTTAAACTTTGGTAGTCCCCTACAAAAAACAATCTGTATCCGCGTTCCCGACATATGGGAAGCAAAATGTTGTCCAAATAATCGACGTAAACGGAAGAAAGCGCAAGCGCCGCGGCGGTTCCCCTTTTAGAGTTTTCCGAACTTGAAACATAAAAAGACACACACGAGAGCTTAAGCTCGTCGCATGCGTCTATAATGTCCGTTATGGCGTTTGTACCGTACAGATATCCGTTTATCCTCGGCAGTTTACGCGCGGCAGCCCATCTGCCGGCGCCGTCCGGAATGATTGCAAGATGCATGGATTATACGGACATAATCTCCGTCTCTTTATCGGCGGCGATTTTTTCGATATCGGTAATTGCACCGGAAGCGATTTTGTCTACGTCCTTTTCTTGAGCGGCGAGGTCGTCCTCTGTGACAAGACCGTCTTTTTTGTATCCGCGCAACATATTGATTGCGTCGCGTCTTATGTTACGTATTGCGACTTTTGCACCTTCCGCCGTGCTCTTGACTTCTTTAACCAAAGAACGACGACGTTCTTCCGTGAGTTCAGGGAATACCATACGCAAAACTTTACCGTCATTGGTCGGGAATATGCCGAGGTTTGCGGCGATAATTGCCTTCTCTACGGATTTGAGCGCACTGCCGTCCCAAACGTTTATCATAAGCATTCTCGCTTCGGGAACGGTGATGTTTGCCATTTGGTTGATCGGCGTATCGACTCCGTAATAAGGAACGAGTACTTTGTCCAAAATGTGCGGATTCGCTCTTCCCGCTCTGAGCGCTTGATACTCAGTGCGCAGGTTTAAAATCGTTTTGGAGACGCGTTCGTTAAGATCGTCGAATACCAGTTCTACTTCCATCAATTCGTAAGCCATAAATACCTCAAATGTATTTTCTTTTTTATTTATAATAACATAACGCGCGCGATAATACAAGTACTTTTTTGACGCAAGCATAAATAAAGACCCGCAACGGCGGGTCTTTATTTATTTATGATTTATACGTACGGTATGACAACTACGTCGGGTGCGGTAAAATCGGTTTCCGTAACGACGATGTTAAGTATTTGAGCTGCGTCTTCAAGGGTCAAATCCTCATCCATAACTACGACGTTTACGTTTTCGGTGCTTATTGTAACTATGCAATCGGTAAAGCCTTTAGCTTTGATAAGTCCTTCCAAAACGAGTTCGGTTTCCATCGTGTTTGTCAATTTGAGCTTTTGCTCTTCGGCAGACGCGACCGCGCTTTCGGTAGACGTCGCAGACGCGATTATGTCGTCGAGATATGCGATTTCTTGTGTGCGAGTCGCTTCTCTGTCGGTGCGGTAAGTCGCAAAAAACGTTGTTTGAGCATTGACGTTTTGGGAGTCGCCGTCGCCCGATGTGCCGGAACTGTTTTTGACGTTCAAAAAGTAATTAAGGCACCCTGTAGCGACCAATAAGGCTACCATACACGCGATTACGATAATTTTCTTTCTGTTGGCTTTCAACGCGCCGGCGAATTTAGAAAGTTTGCTGTTTTGCTTCATACATCTCTCCTTGTAAATATTTGTATTGAATTTGCGTTAACGCCGAGTACGGTGGAAGTCGCCTGTAGCAAGCTTAATCTGACTCTTACGTTGCTTGCTCCGTCCGCGACTATTATTACGCCCTTAACTTCGGGCATTTTTTCTTGTAAGACTATAACTTGCGAATTTGAGATTATCGGCGACGACGTTGTTGTCGTAGTTGTCGTTTGCCCGTTTGTTCCGTTTGTCGTAGTCGTGTGCGAGTTGTTTGTCGATGCGGTAACTTGCTCGGACGTCGAAACGTATGTAATCATTACCTTTACTTCGCCCGCTCCGTCGATTTCGGAAAGTATGCTCGAGAGTCTTTCTTCCAATCCGTCAGTTAGACCCGTTTGTTCGCGATCGGACGTTCCCGAAGCCCCGGACGATTTTGATACCGCATCTTCGTTTACGTTAAAGTATATTATCAATAGCACCGCGATTATGATTACGCAGACGATAATTTCTATATGTTTAATTGATTTAAGTCTTTGTATCAGTTCTTTGATCTTGTTCATAACAGTTCTCTACTATTATATCGTCCGCGCCGATACCCGTTGCCGTCGATGTCAGCCGTTTGGCTTCGGATATAATATCTATATTCTCGTCTTTTTTCGATATGACGGTTCCGCTTAAAACGACTATGGCTTTATCCGCAACGGGCATATTATTGTCGTATCTTAATAATATCGTAACAACAGCGTCGGGATAGCCGTTGGCTTCGAGAATTTTTACGGCAAGAGCCTCCTTTTCTAAATACGCTCTTTCTACGTCTGCTACGCTATAAGCGCTTGACAAAGAGTATTCGGAATCTTCGACTATGAAATCGGACAACTTGAAATCTCGATTAACCAGTTTAGGAATGGGAGAAATCATTATTGCAAAAACAATCAATGCGATAATTCCTTTGACGTATTTTTTCGTTTCGCCCTCCGGAAGAACTATATCGGTTAGAGATCCGAGGCAAACTGCACCTACGACGCTCATAATATAAACGTTAAATTCACTCATAACACACCTGCGTTAAATGCGCCGATAATAATAGATAACAGTACGAAAACAGTAAATCCCACACCGGCACATGCGGATACGGGTAATAATAAATTCTGCCCGGTAACATACAAAAGGTCTGTAACCTTTTTGTCGGTAATCGGTTCCAAAAATCCTGCAAGCAACTTAAGCGATAGCGAATATAGTACCGTTTTAATAATCGGGACGAGCATCGTACCCAGCATCACCAAAAACAACGCAAGCCCTACCGCGTTTTTGATTAATACGGCGCCGGCGCAAACGATGTCAAATCCTTCCGAGAGATATCCTCCTAAAATCGGTATGTAACTCGAAAGCGCGAACTTAGCCGATTTTATACTGACCGTATCAATACTTGCTCCGACCAAACCTTGCACGGACAACAGAGTCGTTATCAATGAAAACATTATTCCGAGCGTCCAACTGCCTACGGATTTAAGTGCCTTAGACAGCTTATCCAGTTTAATATTGTCGCTCATATTTCCTACAATCGTAAATACGGTTACTGCGTAAAAAAGAGGCAAAATAAACGAAACGACCGTTTTTACTTCAATTCCGCACAGTAAGGTTACGGCGGGCTCTATAAAACCGATTGCGGAACTCCCGCCTATTGCGGTAATTACAGTGACGAATACGGGCGCCCCCGCTTCGATTATGTTTGAAATTGAGTTTATAACCGATTTGATTTCGATCATCAGATTACTTACCGTTATCGCGACGGTAACGGCGATTCCTCCGTATACCGACCAATATACAAGCTGTTTCGTACTTTCTTTTTTGAAACCCGACGTCAGTTGTCCGCTCATTCCGTAAAAAATTGCGAGAATAGCAATACCCGTAAGCGATACAGCAGTCGTTGCAAATTGTTTTGTAAGAGAGTTAATAAGATACTCGATAATTTGTGTCGAGTTTAGATTGATATTTCCGTCAAGTATGCCTTTAAGCAACGCTTTTAAGTTACCGCCGAGAGAAGTTTTTAAGTCCGAGTCCAATGCGTCGAAATATTCTTCGAGTTCGTCCGTCGAAAGTTCCGTGAGAGCTTTGTTTATTTCTTCTTCGAGTTCTTTTTCTGTTTCGTCGGCGGCATAAGCCGTTTTGTCTGTCGGCGAATGCGGATGAAAAACCGCAATTATCGAAACGACACAAAACAGAATAGCTATTGTAAGATACTTGCGACGGAGGCTATTACTCCGGAAATAATCGGCAATGCAAGTGCCATAATACATATTTTGCCTCCGAAAAGTATTTTTTTTGCAATCGACGGTGAACCGAAATCTTCGCAAACATTTGCGGCGAACTCGGCTATGTAGCCTATTCCGATTATTTTAATTACCGTTTTTATAATTGTATTGTCGAGGTTAGCAAGCTCTGCAAGTCGCATATACTCGTCCAAAATCCCGGTAAATTCATCTATAAGCGAAACAATGATGATAACTCCGGTAACGGTAGCCGCTATGCCCGCGAGAGAAGGTTTGACTTCTTTAAGCACTGCCGAACATATCAATCCGAGCATAGCAATGCCGATGATTTTAACTATGCTCATCCGTATAAATTAAAAAGAGATTGTACGGTGCCGAGTAAATCCGACACCATATTGATTACCATAACCAGCACGACTATCAATGCCGTTAATGTTACGAACGTTCCGAGCTCTTTTTTGTCGCTTTTATCAAGAATTGTATTTATAACGGCGCTCAATATACCGACGCCGGCGATTTTAAGCAAAGTTTCTATTCCCGTCATATAACGATTATCAGCAAGCCGACCCCTATCAGGATGAATAACTTTCTGACAAGTTCCCCCTTTTGAGTTTTTTCTTTTACCGCCGTATCTTTAATTACAACGGCTTTTGCATATGCGTTTTTAATAACGTTACGGCGAGTTTCGTAATCGCTTCGAGCAAGCGCGTCCAAAAACTCCTGTACATCCGTAACGGCTTGTTTTGATAATGTTTTGCATTCAAACAGAACATTTCCTGTGTTTTCTATTACTTCTGCACATTCCTGTAACGCCGATTTGAGCGAGTCTGTTCGAGCTTCGAATTTGCGCATTAAATCACATATGCCCGTTTTCATAAACTCCGTTTCGCGTTCCGCATATTCAACGAACGTTAAGTAGTCTTCGGCGACGGCGAGTCGTGTCTTGTAGTATTTTTCTATTTGATAGCCGACGTATGCAAACGCCAACACTATTACCGAGCCGAGGATAAACTTTAATATCATAACTTCACAATGGATTTTATGCTTCCGACGGCGGGGTTATTACTTAGTGTTACCGCATAGTCGAAATGCTCTTTTATATCGTTAAAAGTTTTGTTGTCGAGGCTGTCGATATTTTTAATATGTGCGCTGGCTATAAGTTTTACGCCCGCCGATTTAAGTTCGGCTATTGCAGGCAAATCTCTTTTGAAATATATCTCGTCGAATATGACGACCTCGGGCGACATCGCACGCAAAATACCTTCCGCAACGACATTTTTTGGTGCACACGACATTACGTCGAGATATTCGCCGAACGTATAACGCGGAGAAAACAGTTCTCCGCGTTCGTCAATCAACATCGTATCGTATTTTGAGGACGAAATCCGAGCTAAATCCCTTATATATGTTGTTTTACCGCATAAAGGCGGAGAAATGATTAAAATCCCCTTAGAGCTCTCCAACAATCTCTTTAACGGTTCCGCACAGCCTTTTATTTCGTGCGGAATGCGTATATTCAGCGATGACACGTCTTTAATTGTGGACACTCGTTCGGCGTTCATAACTACGGTTCCGGACAAGCCGATTCGTATACCGTCGAACGAAACATATCCCATTTTAATTTCGTCCTGATACGCGTATAACGAGTTTTTGGTAGCACGTGCAAGTATTGATTTAATATCTTCAGAAGAGATAACGGTTTTGCAAATTTTTCGTGAATTTCTGTTTTTTATCGTCAAATGGCGTGAGTTTCTGACGGAGATTTCGGTTATCTCGGATTCGGGAAATCCGCACGTAGTTACGTCTGAATATAGTTTACTACCGAGTAAGTATTCCAGCATAATAGATTTTACGCCGAGAAACGTAAAAAAATAACGGCGACTTGCGTCGCCGTTCGTTGATATAACTTTAATAATTAGTTGGCTCTCGACATATATTCGCCCGTACGGGTGTCTACACGAATCATTTCGCCTTCTTCGATGAAGAGCGGGACTTGGATTACGTATCCGGTTTCGAGCGTTGCGCCCTTACTGCCGGGTTGTGCCGTTGCGCCGGGGATACCGGGATCGCAATGTGCTATTTGGAGAACTACAAAGTTTTCCGGTTCGACGGAGAACGGAGAACCCTTGTAGAAAGCTACGTCGACAAGACTGCCTTCTTTAATGAAGTGCAAAGCGTCCTCGACCAAGTCGTGATTCATAGGAATCATGTCATAGGTTTCGTTATCCATAAAGTAGTAAAGATCTCCGTCATTGTAGCTGTAGGACATCTTTTTGCGCTCGATGTATGCGAGCTCGAATTTTTCGCTCGGGTTAAAGGTTCTTTCGAGAACGCTTCCGGTCATAACGTTACGCATTTTTACGCGAACGAAAGCCGCGCCCTTACCGGGTTTGACGTGTTGGAAGTCTACTACTACCTGTACGGTGTTGTCGAGTTCGAAAGTATCGCCTTTCCTCAAATCGCCTGCTAATCTGTTTGCCATATGTACCTCCGATTATTTACTTTACTATTATTAAATGTTTAGGGGATTTTGTCAAGTTATCCACCCTATTTTTTCTAAAAACTACGATATCTTCTATGCGAACACCGAATTTTCCCTCGATATACGCTCCGGGTTCCACGCTTGTGACGGCGCCGACGGGTATTTTTACTTCGCTACGAGGGCTCAAATTAGGTGCCTCGTGAATATCGACACCTAAGGAATGTCCGAGCGAATGCGTGAAATATTTGCCGTAACCGCGTTCTTCGAGGACGTTACGGGCGATAGCGTCGCCGTCTTTTCCGATTATTCCCGCGTGTAATTCGTTTATAGCACGAGTTTGAGCTTCGAGAACGGCATTATAAAGGTCTATGTATTCGTCAGAGGCGGAACCTACGGCGAAGCTACGCGTCATATCCGAACAATATCCCGCATATTTTGCGCCGAAATCTACTGTCACGCAGTCGTTTTCTTGAAGAACGTTGTTCGACGGATGTGCGTGTGGTCTTGAAGTGTTTTTGCCGAATGCGACGATGGTATCGAATGCCAGAGTGCAACCCGACGCATATATTTCCGCATTCATAAAGGATGCGACTTCGAGTTCGGTCATTCCGGGTTTGATATGGGCAAGGAGCTTTTCAAAAACCATATCGGTAACGGCTTGCGCTTTTTTAATCGTTTCGACCTCGTGTTTGCTCTTAACCGAGCGCGCTTTTAGAATAATGCTTTCGGCTTTTTTTAGTTTGAACTTGTATTCTCCTTTGCGCAGATTGTCATAATCCTTATGGAGAATATGGTTTTCCTCGTATCCGAGCGACACCACTCCGAGATCTTTTGCGATGTTTTTGGCAGTTTCGAGATAGCTTAGCGATCCGCAATCCACGACTTCGAAATCTGTTAAAAGCGCTTTTGCCTCTTCGATTATACGTTTATCGGAAATGTAATACTTCTTTTCGGCGGTTATTAAAATAACCGCGTCATCGTTGGCGTATTCGGTGTAATAAAATAAATTCGACGGCGTTAAAATAACGAGGGCGTCGATTCCTCTTGCTAACTTTTTCATATTTCAATTATAGTAACTGTAAGAGAGATTGTCAATAAAAAAGTTGTCGCTATTTCCATTAAGAGACTCTATACTAAATCGTAAGACGCAACCGCATAATGTGCGATTGCGTTTATTTGGGTTATTTACTTTTAGGCGTAGCTATCAGCCCTACAATAAAACTGATAAAAATTACTCCCGCAATTCCCGCGCCTACGGCTTCTATACCACCGGTTACCGCACCGAGCAGTCCGTTCTGTAACGTACCTTGTATAGCGCCTTTTGCGAGATTGCTTCCGAACCCTATTATAGGCACCGTCGCGCCCGCTTTACCGAATTCTTTAATATATTTGTATACGCCGATAGTTTCGAGAAAAACCCCAAGCAATAAATAAGACACAAGTATTCTTGCCGACGTTACCTTGGTGCAATTTATAAATATCTGACCGATCAGACAGAACGTACCGCCTACTAAAAACACTTTAAGATAATCCAGAAAATACGTCATTTAGTTCACTCCCTCACAAAACTTACAGCGTGTGCGATTCCGGGTATGCTTTCACCCTGCAAAGAACTTGTTTTGGATACCAACGCGCCCGTAGGTATAAGCAAAACTCGTTTAAGTTCGCCCGCTACCATTTTCTTATAGATATAACCGTTGAATACGGAACTCGAACAAGCGGCACCGCTACCTCCTTGACCTACGTCTTGAGCCATACGATTAAACAGTAATATTCCGCAATCGGAATAATTGCGTCCCAAGTCGATATTTTTATCTTTCATCAACAGAATAAGCAAACGATGCCCCGCTTCCCCGAGATCTCCGGTTGCGATTAAATCGTAATAATCGACATCCCTCCCCGTTCCTTCCAGATGGGCGAGCAAAGTTTCACGGGCGGCGGGTGCCATTGCAGCTCCCATGTCATTTGCATCCGTAACGCCGTAATCTACAACGCGACCTATCGTCGCGCAATCTATTCTGACGCAACCTTTTTTGCGATTAAGCATAGTTGCGCCGACCCCCGTGGCGGTCCATTGCGATAACGGAGTGCGCTGATTGCCGAGCTCCAACGGAAAACGATATTGTCTTTCAGCAGTACAAAAATGACTTGAAGTAGAACATATTATACGGTCGAAATGTTCTGTATCCAGCAAATTGGATCCCATAATCAAGCTTTCGGCAAACGTTGCACAAGCGTTGTAAACACCCATATACGGGATGTCGAATTCACGCATTGTAAAATTACAACCGGATATTTCATCAAGCAAATCTCCGCATATACACAAGTCAACGTCTTTGTCGGATAGTCTATTTTTGTTGAGTAATAGTTTTAACGCAGAAATATGGAGTCGCGTTTCTGCCCTTTCGTGACTTTTTTGCCCTAAAAGGTCGTCTTTAACGGTTTTATCGAAATATTTGGCAATCGGTCCTTCGGCCTCTTTAGGACCTACAATCGTTGCGGTATCTTCAATTAAAATCGGATTTTTGAAAAAGATCGTATGGTTTTTCATTAGATAAACGCTCCTCTGAAAATCAATACGATTATTCCTACGACGATCGAAGAACTTATTCCGAACACAATTACAGGTCCTGCAACGGTAAACATATTGGCACACAATCCGAGAATTACACCTTCTCTTTTATGCTCTATTGCCGGGGATACGACGGAATTTGCAAATCCCGTAATCGGTACGATGGAACCTGCGCCCGCATACGCACCGATTTTATCGTAAATCCCGAAACCGGTTAGAATTGCCGTAATCAAAATTAAAGTAACTGTCGTCAATGATGCGACGTCGTTTTCAGAAAGTGTTTTGAACAACGCGGAATAAGCATCGTTAATGCCTTGACCGATACAGCAGATAAAACCACCTACCCAAAACGCTCTGAACATCGTCAACAAGTGTTTGGATTTAGGCATTTTCTCTTTAACGAGTTTAAGATAGGTATCGTTAGGCTCGTTCATCTTTCTTTGCCTCCTTATCTTTAACGGAAGGCATGTATATTTCGGATTTTTCTTTTCTTACTCTTTTCACGGAAACCACCTCTAAGTTGATTTTCCGCAAAATTGATTTTTTTATACTATGTCAGCGATTCTTTCATTTTTGATAAGATCTTGGCTTCAAGGCGCGAGATTTGTACTTGGCTTACACCGAGCTCTTCGGCAACTTCACTTTGCGTTTTATCTCGAAAATATCTTAAAATGATGATTTTCTTCTCTCTTTCGGGCAAATTCGCTATTAAATCTTTAATTAGCGATGTGTCGAGTGTGTCGTCGAAATCCGTTTTATCCGATATTTTATCGGCAAGCGTCAAGCCCTCTTCCTCGGATTCGGCGTATATGGAAACCGGATATCTCGTGCTGTCCAAAATAAAAACGAGTTCAGCAGGCTCTAAGCCGAACTTTTCTGCGATATCCTCGATTTTCGGAGATTCTCCGTGTTCACCGCGATATTCGTCAATATACTTGTTTACTTCAAGAGCTTTTGCTTTGACGGAGCGCGATACTTTGATAGCACCGTCATCGCGAATAAAGCGTTTGATTTCGCCGGCTATCATCGGCACGGCGTATGTCGAAAAACGCACCCCGAAGCTGACGTCGAAATTGTTTATGGCTTTTATAAGCCCGAGCGTTCCGAGCTGAACGAGATCGTCATACTCGATTAGCTTGTTTTTATATCGACGCACAATGCTTTTGATAAGTGGCGTATTTTCCGTTACAAGCACTTCTTTTGCATTCATATCGCCGTTTTGCGCGGCAATTATTTTTGCGTTTACTTCTTCGGGACTAAGCATTATCGATCTAATTTTTTAGTCATTATCACGGTGGTTCCCTCGTTCGGGTATGATTTCACCTCGAGAGTATCCATAAAACTTTTCATAATGGTGAACCCGAGCCCGCTACGCTCCTCTTCGCCCTTTGTCGTGTAGAAATCGCGCATTGCTTGGTTTACGTCGTCGATTCCGACGCCCGAGTCGGATATGCGTAAATCAAGTATGTTGTTTGCAATTTCGGCATAAACTTCAATTATACCGTCGGGATTGTTTTCATATCCGTGTACGATTGAGTTAGTCACGGCTTCGCTGACTGCGGTTTTGATGTCGGAAATAACATCCAACGCCGGGTTTTGGCGCGCACAATATGCGCCTATAGTGCTCCTTAAAAAACTTTCGTTCGATGCAAGAGCATTTACTTTAATGTATAATGTGTCCATTCTTACCTCTGCAATGTGCTGATAATCGTGTATAATCCGCTAACTTTAAGAACTTTATCGGCGATTGCCGACGGTTTATAAAAATATACGGGTACGTTGAACGTCTTAAGAAGCTTGTATCTGCCCATAATAAGACCGACGGCGGTGCTATCCATAAACGATACGTCGCTTAAATCAAAAACAAACCTCTCGTAACCGCCTCTTTTTATCAAATTATCCGTTGCAACTCGGTACGCAGGTGCGTTTGCGTGGTCGATATCTCCGGATAGTTTTACCGTAAGAGTTCCGCGTTTCAAGTCGTAATCTAACATATGCCCTCCTTGGTTTCTTAAATAGTATCTTATTCAGCAGGGCGAATTTTAATGATTTATTAACTATATTGTCTTAAAATGGTATAAGAAAATATTGTTAATACTTGTAATTTGTTAACAAGGCGCGCAATATTTGCTATAATACAAGCGAGAAAACTTGCTCACAAGGGTTTTCGAGCGCCGTACTACAAC
>CAYZOJ010000005.1:0-31586 GCA_964480195.1 uncultured Christensenellaceae bacterium
GTAACTTTTGCATTCTGTTTCTCCTATGTTTTTATGTTTTGTCGCTAAGCGACTTCATCTCGCATAAAACTTCCGCACCGGACGTCAACGCAAACATATCAAACGGCGTTACGCGCTCGATTTTATATGCGGTAAGTAGTTTTAGATCCCTGGCAAGAGTTGCCGGATTACACGATACGTAAACGAGTTTTACGTCAACGGTTTTTGCGCACTCGTTAAGTGCGTTGACGACGTCCGTAGATATTCCTTTACGCGGTGGATCTATTACAATACCGAGTGTTTGGGTGTCCGTAAGCTCGGTTTTGAGTTCTGAAAGTAAGGGTTTAAGCTCCTTTCCGGCGTCCCCGCAAACGAAACGTACTCGGTCCGCCACACCGTTTGCCTTATATAATTTTTTGCCGTCCTCGACTGCTTCTTTGACGATTTCGATATTATAAACCTTGGCTCCCCTCTTTGCCATAAGCGCGCCCAACAGTCCGACGCCTGCATATGCGTCGACAACTATCGGATTGTTTTCCTCGGTAAGGCAGGAAACCACTCTTTCGTAAAGCACGCGTCGTATTCCGTCGTTTACTTGGAAGAACGAATACGGATTAAGTCCCACCTTTATGCCGTCGACGTCGATTTCCGTTCTGCCGATTTTGACAGCCACGACGGTATCGCCCATAATGACGTTGGTGTCCTTTTTATTGACGGAATAGTATAAAGAACTATCCTTAAACTCACTTTGAATGCTATCCGCAAGCTCGTCGGCATACGGAAGTTTATCGCCGTTTATGACGACGGTAACGGTTAGTACTTCGTCGATATATCTTGCCACGACGTGCCTCAAAAGCCCCTTTCCGCTTAATTCGTCATATGCGGTAAGATTGTGCTTTTCGGCATAGTCGAGCATTATTTTTATAAGACGCTCCAGCCATTCCCCGTGCAAAAAACACTTTGTGGACGAAACGATTTTGTGCGTGCCTGATTTGTAAAAACCGACGGCTACCTTTCCGTTCACCGTCCCGAACGGTAATTGCACTTTATTGCGGTAAGCATACGGCTCGGACGGAACGAAATCGTCCACGGGTCCGTTATAACCCGCGTTTTTACTTAGTATCCGCTCGAGGTTTTTCTTTTTGTATTTAAGCCCCTCTTGATAATCGAGGTGCATGCAATCGCACCCTCCGCAACGCCCGAATCGGTTACACGGCGGTTTTACGCGCATGTTAGACGACTCGACAATCTCTTTAAGCTCGGCAAATACGAGATTCTTTTTTATTTTAACTATTTTGGCTTTGACCCTCTCGCCCGGAAGAGCATACGGAACGAATACGGTATACTCTCCGTATCTTCCTATCCCCTCTAAGTCCATTCCGAGATCCGAAACGGTAAGCTCGATAGTCATATTAGGCTGCATTGCGATACTCCTCGTCCTCGGGCACTCCCGTGAGCTTATAGCCCGATTTTAACAGCTCGTTTACCAATTCCTCGTAATCTATGCGAATGTCGTCGTATTCGATTGTATTTACCGCAAGTTTACGCTCTATCGTATAGGAATCCCGAGATTCTATGCTGATTTCGACAGCTCCGCGCTCGTCGCCGTAAGTGAAAATATCGCTCATATCGACGTTTTTATTATCGTCCTTATCTATGCGATAATAATGCGCAAGTCCCGAGTGCTGACCGTATACAAGGTCCACGCCCTTGTATTTTACGCGTAAACCGTTGTCGTGATGATGTCCGAAGAAAATCGCCGTGGTACTACCGAGTTCCGTAACCTTATCGAACAACGTGCAAGTACGATAATCTTTGTTCTTGGCGTTGCCCTCTAAAAGCATACCGTAATAATAATCTTCGGTGGGATTTCCGCCGTTCCACGCAAGTTCGAACGCCTCAAAAACCTCGGGAACCGCCACGTGAGTAAATATCATAGATTTGACGACTTGGTCGGACGTGCGCTCCTCGCCGTACGCAAGGTCGGATATCTCGTTTATATGCCTTTCGTACCACGCCACTTGCTCGGGCGTCTTTTTGCGATAATACGCGCCGTTTTCAAAATCGGATACACAGTCCATCATGCAAAGAGTATAAACGAGTTCTTCCGTTTTTTGGTCGCGAACGTTGATAAAATAGTTGCCGACTCCCCCGCCTTCTTCCGCGTCGCCCTCCTCAATCAAGCAATACTCGTAACGGGAAAGATACTCGACGGTCTTTTCTTTGGTCGCTTGTCCGAAAAAGGAATTTTCGTCCGTGCCTTCGACGACGTATTGAGTTTCGGAATCGTGATTGCCGAACGTCGGCGCCCAATAGACTTGGTGCTCCTCGAACATCTCGCAGTACGCGTCCCAATGGGTTAAGTTGGAAAATGCCATCGTATGGACGAGATCCCCCGTTATTATTACGAGATCGGGGTCGAGTGCCTCGACAAAACGCTCTAAAAATACAATGGTATCTTCGTTGGAACCGCCGAAATGTTCGACGTAATCGTTAAGGAACGGTTTGATTTGAGGGTCGGTGAAATCGAGTATTTTAAGAGCTCTGTCCGACGGCTTGTAAATCGTCGTGTATCCGTCTTCGGAATCAATAGCGCGCACGACGCATACTCCCTCGAACGTATCCTCGGGACAAACCTCGCGCCACGTAACGAATATTCCTATCGCCGACACAGCCGTCAATGCCAACACTAAAATTGTAGTCAATACTCTTTTTTTCATCTGTCTCTCCGATTTTATTCAACGACTACCATATACACGCATACGCCTTCGTCGGTAGGCGTTCCGCCGTATACGGTGCAACCACGGATGTTTTCATATAAGTAGTTGCAGTTTGCTCCGTTAATCCCTTTGATATTTACTTCGAGGATTATAGCCGAACCGGATTTTACGGTCTTGGCAATCTCCGCGACTTTTTCAAAATACTTATCGAGTTTTGCCTGCGTATTCGCGCTGAACCCGTTGTTTAAGTAGTAGTTGTATTCGCCTGTCGCCTTGGGTGCCGTCGAATAGGCTTCCTCGCAGTGCGTTTCCGATATTTTGGCGTCCGAGGTCAAAAAGTATATGTGTCTTAACTCTTCGAACTTGTATTTGGTCGTTTTGCCGTCGGCTTCCTTGATTTCCAAAATCGCGTCGTCGCCGGTTACGTCCACGACAAACCATATTCCGTCGAGTTTAACTTTATTCCAAGCGTGGTTACCGCCCCTTAACTTACCGGACACGCGTATACACTCGATACCTTCTATCCGCGACATAAGCATAAACGCCTTTGTTATGCCGTCGCAAACGGCTCTGCCGTCAATAAATACGCCTTCGAGATTGAATCCGCGATAGCCTTGAATGCCGTCTATAGTGTCTGCCATATTGTAAAGCTCGGTATCGTAAATGACGTTTAACGCTATCCAATCGTGTATCGCAAGGAGTTTATCGTAATCGTTCATACCGTCTTTTACGATTTGACCTAACACTTCGCGCGCCTTTTGGTAAATCAACGCGGGTTCGGAATCGGAACTCGCAAAATACGGACGATATCCGCGCTCTACGGCATAAATCATCTGCTCGGAAGTTTCAACGTAAAACTCGGGCTTTTTGTCGATTGCGAATTCGTGTTCGGCACCGTCGAAAGAGGCGTTCGCGCTGTACGCCTGAACCTGCATATCTTCGCCCTCGGTCTTCTTGGTCGCGACTTTGTTTTCCGCCGTGAACTCGTAAGTCATCGTACGTTTTTTAGCATCGGCGACATATCTATATGTCATCGCGGTGTTCGCTTTAAGACCTAACGGCAAAAGGATATCATTCATATACCCCTTAACGTGATTTTCAAAACCCGCATTGTCGCCGTTGTAAGCCGTTTCGGTAATGTGCACTTTGAAGCTCGGGACGGTATAAAGGAAGGCGTACTTATAAAGCTCAACCAAATCGTCCATATCCTCAATCTCGGTAGTGATGAATTTGCCGTCGGCTTCGGCGTATCTCCCGTCCGAAAGAGCGTTATCGTCATCCGACACTAAAAGATGGAAGTATATCGTCATCGACTCGGTAAACGTCGGCGCTTTAATAAGGCTTGCGTCCGCGCCGTTATCGACGTAAACGGTTGCGTCGCTCGGGAACGCGCCCTCGCCTATTGTTGTTATCGTAGACGGTATTACGAAAGATTTGCCTGCGTTTTCGCTGAATGCGCCCTCTCCGATTTCGGTAACGGTTATCCCGTTATACTCGTGCGGAACGTATACGACGCTTAACGTGTTATTATTAAGTCCGACAACCGAATACGTCGCGGAAACCTCGTCGTATTCGAACGAAAGGTTGCCTTCGGGTAAATGTCGCCAACCCGCATACAATATAATCGTTCCGTCCGCGGACGGCTTAAAGTTCGATATATTACCCTCTGTATCCGATATCGGCGTTCCAGAACACTCGCGGTCTGTATACCAACCGGTAAAGGCGTAATCGACGCGCGTATCCGGCATATACGAAACCGTTCCGCCATAATGTACGGTCTTGTATGCGCGAGTGGAATCGTCATTCGTTTTGTTTGTGTAAAACACGATATCGACATTATTTCCTATCCACTTTGCGATAAGTTCGGCGTTCCCCGTTACGGTATACTCGAATGACTTCATTCGGCTTAGCAAAACGCTTCCGTCGTACCAGCCGTCGAAAGTATAATGCTCTTCATCCTCGCTACTCGTCGTAAGGGTTACGGCGTCCCCGAACTTATATCCGTCGGAGCCACCATTAGCCACGGCTACATCGTTACCCTCAACCATTACGGTTACGGAGTATGTGGCAACCGTCCAATGCGCATATAAAACGGCGTCGTCGCCCTCGTAATTACGGACGATACCGTCTTCTTCCGTTACGCGCTCGCCACCGTTCTTAGCGGTAAACCAGCCGTCGAAAGTCATTCCGATGCCCGTAGGAATGCCGAGTTCCTGAGGCGTTGAAGTGCTCTTTTCGATTTCAACGCTGTCCGTTTCGAGGGGGTCGCCTCCGTTTACGTCGAGTTCTATGGTTACTTTTTGAATTTTAATCCATTTGGGGTACAGCTTCAAATCCGAAGTTATCGTATGACTTTCGAGATACTCCTGATCGAATTTGACGGAGTAATCTTTTGAGATGTACCAACCGTCGAAAACGTAACCGTTCATCTTGGGAACGGGTAAAGTTATGGGAGTGCCGTCGAGCTCTACGGAGCGGATACCCGACACTTCCATAAAAATGAGTTTGCAATAGGAAGGGTCGTCCCCTTTATTCGACCCGAACAGCGAACAGCCCGACAACAGTGCGACAAGCAACACCGCCACGAGCAATAAATACATAATGCGTCCCTTGTTTTTCATTTCTCCTCCGATAAGCCTTCGTGTAATCCCTCGGCTTACGGATTTATTATATTATATGCGCGCACGCAAGTCAAGCCCGACTTTTTGTTTGGGATTCCGAACGTACGTACTTATCCTGATTCCGTAATTTTTCTCAATAAAAAAGAGCGACTTCCGTCGCTCTCTTCGTTTTTGTTTTAGCTTAGCTCGAACATACCGTTGTAAAGCTGGTAGTATTTGCCCTTTTGCGCCAACAACTCATCGTGGTTACCGCGCTCTATGATTTCGCCGTTCTCGATTACGAGTATGACGTTGGCATTACGAACTGTCGAGAGTCTGTGCGCGATGACAAATACCGTTCTGCCTTCCATAAGCTTATCCATACCCTGCTCGATAAGAGCTTCGGTACGAGTGTCTATGGAGCTGGTCGCTTCGTCGAGAATGAGGACCGGGGGATCCGCAACCGCCGCACGCGCTATGGCAAGAAGCTGTCTTTGACCCTGCGAAAGGTTGGCGCCGTCTGCCGTAATTACGGTGTCGTAGCCCTCGGGCATATGCGTGATGAAGTAATGCGCGTTGGCAAGTTTTGCGGCGGCTTCGACTTGCTCGTCAGTCGCGTTTAGGTTACCGTAACGTATGTTTTCGCGCACCGTACCCGTAAATAAGTGGGTATCTTGCAAAACCATCGAAAGCGAATGACGAAGGTCGTCCTTCTTTATTTTATTGATGTTTATGCCGTCGTAACGTATCTTGCCGTCCGGTACGTCATAGAACCTGTTTATGAGGTTGGTAATGGTCGTCTTGCCGGCACCGGTCGAACCTACAAGCGCTATCTTTTGACCGGGTTTTGCGTACATGGTTACGTCCTTGAGAACGGTCTTTTCGGGATCGTAACCGAACGTTACGTTCTCGAATTCGACAGCACCTCTGAGCTCTACGTACGTGGTGGTATCGGTTGCCTTATGATAATGCTTCCACGCCCAATGTCCCGTACGCTCTTCGGACTCGGTAATGTTGCCGTTTTCGTCTTTTACGGCGTTTACGAGAGTTACGTATCCGTCGTCGGTTTCGGTTTCGGTATCCATAAGCTCGAATACTCTTTCGGCACCCGCAAGAGCGGTCATTATGCCGTGGAACTGCTGGGATACCTGCGTTATCGGTTGCGAAATGTTACGGCTGTATTGAAGGAAGGGTATGAGTACCGCAACGCCGTCCATCTTGCCCGATATTACCAACCATCCGCCTACGAGAGCGGTTACGACGTAGTTGATATACGAGAGGTTACCCATTATAGGCATAAGAATCGAGCTGAACGTCATGGCGGAAGTTCCGGTCTTGCAAAGACTGTCGTTCAATTCGCCGAAGCCTTTTTTGACCTGTTCTTCGTGGCAGAATACCTGTACGACCTTTTGTCCGTCGATGTACTCTTCGATGAAGCCGTTGACGTCCGCGAGAGTCTTTTGCTGACGGATGAAGTACTTACCGCCTTTACCGCCTATTATCGCCACGCAAGCTACCATTATCGCTATCATTCCGAGTGCGAAAAGGGAAAGTAACGGGCTCAATATGAACATCATTACAATGGAACCGACTATCGTTATTGCCGAGTTTATAAGGTTGGGAATGCCGTTCGAGAGCATTTCTCTTATAGCGTCGGTATCGGTGGTGTAACGCGCCATGATTTCGCCGTGCGTACGTCTGTCGAAGTAGCGTATGGGGAGTCTCTCCATATGCGTGAACATATCGTCGCGGAGAGTGCGGAGCGTTCCCGCACAAACGGTAAGAAGCAATCTTTGATATACAAGACCGAGTATTACGCCCACAATGTATATCCCCATCAAAATGAGGATTTTGGATCCGAGTTGTGAGATGACTTCGTTTATGGTCCACGTCGGATCGGGATTTTCCAAAACACCCAAAATGTTCTTTAACTGGTATGTGCCGAACAGATTGGCAACGGCGCTTCCGAGTATTGCAAGAACTATGATTATGACGTAAACTTTGTATTTGGATACGTAGTTGAATATGCGGAGGAAAGTTTTGCCCGCATTTTTAGGTTTATCGTCCGCACGCATTCTTCCGGGTCCCGGCATATTACTCCACCCCCTTTTGTTGAGATTCAAAAACTTCGCGATAGATTTCCGAAGTGTTCATAAGCTCGTCGTGCGTACCGACGGCGGTAATTTTGCCCTCGTCCATTACGAGTATCTTATCCGCGTCCATTACGGAGGTTATGCGCTGAGCTATGATTATGACAGTGGTGTCTACAAGATTTTCTCTAAACGCCTTACGTATCGAAGCGTCGGTCGCGGTATCGACTGCGCTCGTCGAGTCGTCGAGAATCATTATCTTGGGCTTTTTGAGAAGTGCTCTCGCTATGCACAAACGTTGTTTCTGTCCGCCGGATACGTTTACGCCTCCTTGTCCGAGATAGGTGTCGTAACCATTCGGGAAGCTACGAATAAACGCGTCCGCTTGAGCGTTTCTCGCGCATTCGTAAATTTCCTCGTCCGTGGCGTTTTCGTTACCCCATAAGAGGTTTTCTTTTATCGTTCCTGAGAAAAGAACGTTCTTTTGGAGAACCATCGCAACGCTGTCGCGGAGAGTGTGTATCGTGTATTCTCTAACGTCGTGTCCGCCGACTTTGAGAACGCCGTCGGTAACGTCGTAAAGCCTCGGTATAAGCTGAACAAGCGTCGATTTCGCGGAGCCCGTTCCGCCTATTACGCCTACCGTTTCGCCCGGCTTTATGTCGAGATTTATGTTTTCGAGTATAGTCTTGGAGCCGTCTTTATTGTATCCGAAAGATACGTTTTCAAAGGCTATACCGCCGTTTTCGACTATAAGATCGGGATTGGCGTTATCGTCGTTGATGTCGGGCTTTTCGCCGAGGATTTCGGAGCAACGCGCCGCCGACGCCGTACTCATAACAATGTTGACGAGAATCATCGCAACCATTATGAGCGACGTAAGTATTTGCGTGATGTACGAAAGGAACGACGTAAGACTGCCGAGGGTCATTCCGCTGTTATTAGCGACCATCTGTCCGCCGAACCATACTACGCAAAGCATACATACGTACATACATAACGTTACGACGGGAGATGCGTACGTCAAGAGTTTTTCGGCTTTAACCTGCAGGTTCTGAACGTCGAGGGATATTTTACGGAACTCTTCCGTTTCGTGATCTTCTCTGACAAACGCCTTTACGACACGTATCGCAATAAGGTTTTCCTGAAGTCTGTTGTTCATCAAATCGAACTTTTTGAACATCCTCTCAAAACGCGGGAACGTAAGAGATCCGACCAGTACCAAACCTATCGCCATAACGGGAGCAATCGCCACGAATATGAGCGCAAGTTTGGAATTTATTCTTATCGCCAGCACTATGCTCGATATAAACATTATCGGGGCGCGGAAAGCCGTTCTTATCAGCATCATAAACGAGTTTTGGACGAAGTTTACGTCCGTCGTAAGACGCGTTATAAGACTGCCCGTGCTGTACTTATCGACGTTGTGGAAAGAAAAGTCCTGAACTTTGTCAAAGAGCTTTTTGCGTAGATTCGTCGCAAATCCCATCGACGCGACCGCCGCGCAACGTGCCGAAAGCGCACCGACTACCAACGCTCCGAATGCGAGCGCAAGCATTATACCGCTGTACTTGCCTATCGCCGCCATGTCGTTCATTTCGACGCCTCTGTCTATGATGAATTGCATCATATACGGAATAAAGACCTCGAATGCGACTTCCAAAATAATGAATATCGGCGCGAGTACGGTATATACGCCATAGCCCTTTACACACGAAACGAACTCCTTAAACGATATGTTTTTAAGGTTTTCTTTAAGATTGGGTCTATTTTGTTTATCGTCAACCATAAACTACCTCTCTTCGCGAGTTGCGAATTTACTATAATGATATAAATTATAATTATGCGAACAAAAACGCTATTTACAATCGCGTATATTTTAGACCATTTCAAATGGCAATGTCAACGCAATTAGCGTATTAATTATTTTTAATATTACTTTAATAAATTATATATAATGCCCGTAAAATTTAATTCGCCTTCGGGCGCCCGCACGAGGAGCGAAAACCCTGTAAATTCGCCCGCCAAAACGTATCCCTAACTCCGTTTTTCGGATTTATATCGAAAACGGGAGCCCGTTCCGCGCACATTCGGTATGCCGTTCGAGCATTCAAGAGGCTTGTCAACTGTTTTGACGCAAGTTTTTCACAATTTTTTGTGGACAACTCGGGGGAAATGTGGATAACTTCGGGTGTTTTTGTGGACAACTCCTACGGGCGCACAAAAATCCGATTTTAACCCGTTTATCGGTTCCCCTAAGTTAAAATTAAGCCCGTTTACGCTATTGAATATGCGTTTGAAACGTGATATAATACGTTTATACCTTAACTCAAGGAGAGCAATATGGAAATTTTTGGTTATTGTGTTCTTGCAGTAGTAGTCGCGCTCATCGTGTTTATGATTGTTCGTGCGCTACTCGTACGTAAACCCGCCGTCAAGGCTTCCGACTACGTAAAACGCGACATAGACGTCGATAAAGTTGCCGATCACTTGGCGGGCGCCATTCGCATTAAGACCGTTACCATGCCGGATAACGATTGCGACGGCTCGATTTTTTACGAGTATCAGGCTTATCTCGAAAAAACTTACCCCAAAATCGCATCGGTCGCCGAAAAAATCCTCGTAAATAAATACGCGGTCATTTATAAGGTAAAGGGTACGGACGAAAAACTTCTCCCCTGCGCCATTCTTGCGCATCAAGACGTCGTTCCCGCACCGCCCGAAGGCTGGGAAACCGATCCTTTCGGCGCCGAAATCAAAGACGGCTATATCTACGGCAGAGGCTCCCAAGATATGAAGTCGCAAATGATTACAGCACTCGAAGGACTCGAAATACTCCTAAACGAAGGCAAAACGCCCAAGAGAACCATCCTCTTCTGCTTCGGACACGACGAAGAATTGCGCGGTACTTTCGGCGCTAAAGAAATCAGCCGTTACCTCGAAAATCAAGGCGTTCGCTTGGAATACGTCCTCGATGAAGGCGGTACCGTTTTGGACGGCAAAATACTCGGAATCGACAATAAAATCGCACTTATCGGTACTTGCGAAAAAGGTTACGCCGACTTTACTTTAACCGTCGAAAAGGACGGCGGACACGCGTCGACTCCCAAAAGACGCACATCTCTCGGACTTCTTTCCGAGTGTATGTACAAAATCGAAAAACATAAGTTTACGCCTCACTGGACAAAGCCCACTAAGGATATGTTCAAGGCGCTCGCTCCTTATATGAATTTCGGGTTTAAGTTCGCGCTCGTAAACAGGGATATTTTCTCGCCTCTCCTTAAAGCAGTTCTTTGCGTAATCAGCCCGTTTACCAACTGCCTTATGCGTACGACCGTCGCGCCTACACAAGCGGAAGGAGCTTCCACACCTAACACCTTGGCTCCCGTCGCAAAAGGCACTCTCAACTGCCGTATAAATACCGGCGAAACCCTCGAGGGTACACGCGCAAAACTTCAACGTATCGTCGGCAAAAAGGCTCACGTCGACGTTCTCCGCGGTGCGATAGATCCCTCGCCTGTAAGCGACGTCGATTGCTCCGCTTATAAGGAAATCGCTCGTACGATAACCGAGGTCTACGACGGCTTTATCGTCGCCCCCTATCCGTTTATCGCCGCAAGCGACGCAAAACACTACTACAACCTCACAAATTGCGTTTACCGCTTTACTCCGTTTGAGAAATCCCCCGAGGACGCTAACCGCATTCACGGCAAAAACGAGCGACTCCCCGTCGAAGCCCTCGAAGGCGCGACGCTCTTCTTCCTCCGCCTCTACGAGAACACTTGCTTTAACATCTAAACGGGCATAGTACGTAAAATTTATTTTCACCACAATATGTAGTATCGAAAAAATCCTCCGTAAATCTCAGGAGGATTTTTTTGTTTTTTGGATTACCTTAACCGAAAGTTTGTGCTATAATATGGGTCCGACACTTTGAGGATGAAATGAACGACGAAAGCACAAACAACAAACTTTTAGTATTATTCGTATTGGAGAAGTTCGAAATGCCGATTTCGGAAGAGCTTCTTCTTACTTTGTGCTGTGTAGACAATAACTGGATTCCCTACCTCTATTGCAAACAGGTCATAAACGAGCTTATTACCAGCGAATTCGTAAAAAGAGTATCGGTAACCGGCAGTACCACTTCGCTTTTGACCATCACCGCCGACGGCAGAAACTGTCTCGCGTATTTCTATAGAGAGATTCCCGCATCCCTTCAGGACGAAGTTAAAGACTTCCTTAAAGAAAATCGTATCGCTTACCGCAAACGTCAGGAGTTCACGTCCGACTACTATCGTAACGAAGACGGCACCTTCTCCGTGTCGCTCAAAATCCACGACACCACGCACCTTCTCGTCGATCTCAAAATGGTGGTCGAAAGCAGAGCACTTGCGATTTCCATTCGCAACAGCTGGAACCAAACGGCGCCCGATGTCTATAAAATGCTAAATGACGTTCTTATCGAAAGTTAAATTTACCGCCTAAGGGCGGTTTTTTATTATCTCGGAATGAACGGCGCTTGCCGAAACGGACAAGTCACAATCTCTTACGACGTACGTTTTTATTTTGCCGGAACGGAAACTTGACAGAATTGTTTGATACTCCGTAACTTCTTTGAGTGCGTTTTCGACGGCACCACTTAAATCCTCACCGTGCATATAAATAGGTGTAAGATAACATTCGCCCTCTTTGTGCCTACCAAAATAATTTCTTAACCGCGCATACCGCAGGTCCCCGCTTTTAGAGATTGCAAGCCCGACGGCTTTTGCTTTGGCGCGGTCGGAAACGACGGTGCCGTTCGCGAAAGGATTGTTTGCGTCGCGGACTATTAGAGTAACGCCCGTTCCGCGTAGCGCTTCGACGGCTTCGGATTGCATAACGTCGGAACCGAAAAACGCCATCGCTCCCAAAAATTCGTAATCGGCTCCATGTATATTGCACGCGTCTTTTACAATCGACGGTGATGCCGTCATAACGCCGTCGACGTCCGTAAAGTTAAGATACTCGTCCGCTTTTACGTCGCGCGCCACAATCGCGCCCGTCAGGTCCGAACCGCCTCTACCGAGAGTAACGATTCCCCCGCCGTACCGCCCGTAATAAAACCCGGGTATAACGACGTTACCGCTTTTTATAGCGCTCTTTACGCTATTACATAGATATATACCCGTATCGGTCTTTTCAAAAACGTCGGTCGCGTCCCAAAACGCGTATCCCGAATACATCGAAAATATTTTTGCGGAAAGATACTCACCGCGCGACGCCACATAATCGGCATTCTCGGATCTCAATACCGCGTCGAAGATATAATCGAGTTCGCTTAGAACGACTTTACGCATTTCGTCATTTGCGCACACATCGGAGAAGCGGTCGATAATTGTCGAAAATATGTTGCAATAGCTACATATATCGTCTTTATTTAGGTACAATCTATAAAACAGGTCCGTTACTTTGGCGTCGCCCTGATGTCTTCTTCCCGGTGCCGAAACTATAACCGCGCACGGGCTTAAACGATTTGCTATTTCCGTTGCATTAAAAAAGCCCGCTTTATCTTTGAGCGGGCTTCCTCCGAATTTTAATACTTTTACGCGCTCCATACGCTACTATATGCGTTCGGAGCGGTCAAGGTTAAAGTTATATGTATTTTGCTTCGAGATAATAACGCTTCTCGGTGGGCTCTCCTATGGAAAACGCTTTCTTGGGGAGATTGCCAACGTTTACCACGTAATCGAACAACTCGTCCTTGCCGAATGCCGGTAATACGATTCCCAAACCGTTGCTGGCGTTTACAGCCTCTGCGAGGTCATCTTCGTTATGGACGTATTCGACTTCGAGGTCGTGAGTCTTTTTGTACTCTTCGATGTACTTCTGCACCGCGTTAATCGTAAGTCCCGCCTTTTCCGGCGCGCTTATATATCTTTCGCCCTTGTTGGAGATAAGCTTTATCTTTCCGTTTCCGGCAAGCACGTGCTCGAGTCCCAAAACGAATTCGTCCGTCGGATTGTAAATCAAACGGTGTATCGGCTCAAACACCATTCCCTCTCCGTATAAGTTTACGATTTCGACAAGCATATATCTTGCGGGGTGGTTTTCTCTTTCCTCGGGGGTGAGGTTTTCTTTTATCTCCTCCCATAATAACTTTGCCGTCGCTATCGAATGATTGCCGTCGCCTACCGCGAATTCGATACCCGCGTCAACGCCGTACTTACGGATTTGCGTTTGCGGGTCAAGCAGATTCTCGAATGCCTTTACGGTATTCTCGGACTCGCATTTGGGAACCGCGTATCCCGCGATATGTCCGCCACCCATATTGAGGTCGAAATCGTAAAGTTTTTCGTAACTTCCGCGCTCCTTATAAATCGGCTCGATAATGTCGCACTCGGGATTGTCTATAAGAATTATGGCGTGCGGGAGCTCTATTTTAGCGTCCCTTCTGATTTTTATGCGCACGGGAAGTCTTTCGACAATGGTGTCCTCGGTCGCTCTGATGGGCACTCTCACGCGGTGCCAATCGTATTTGTCGAGGTCGATACACGCCATCAAGCCCACGCGTACTTTGTTTCCTACCTGACGCTCGACAAGCACAAGTCCTTCGTGCGTGCGGAATACGCCACCCTCAATATACTTATCCATTTCCTTTACGACTTCGGAGATTTTAGCATCGAGGTTGCCGTCGGAAAGGTATATTTCGGGGCAGGTGAGTTTTAAGGTGCTCGGCGCCGAACCGACTTCTCGGGTAAGAGTTTCCCAATACTCGGGTTTTGCGCAGAACTGGTCGCAAGCGATTGTCGCCCACTTTTGCATGTCGACGTCTTTGACGGGGATTAGAATTTCGGGTACTTTTGCTGTCGTTTTCACTTTACACCTCTAAATTGATCTTTGACGAGTTTGGGGGCTGATTTTGAGAGTTTCATGCAGTATGTCGCGCAACCTGTCGGGGGTTACGAAACGGCGGAGTTCGCCGTGTTTTGCTATCGAAATAATGCCGGTTTCTTCACTGACGATAATCGTGAGCATGTCGGTTTCTTCGGTAATGCCTATACCTGCGCGGTGGCGCGTACCGAGGTTTTTGGCAACGGACTGCGATTGCGAAAGAGGTAAGAAGCATCCGGCGGAAAGCACCTTGTTTCCTTTAATCATAACGGCTCCGTCATGGAACGGCGCGCGAGTGTTGAATATGGCTTCCAGTAAAGGCGAGCTGACAAGAGCGTCAAGACGTACGCCCGTTTCCAAAATGTTATTGGAAACCGTCGTCGGAACGATTACGATAAGCGCACCCGTGCGCGTTTTTGACATTGCCTGACACGCTCTGATGATTTCGTCTGCCGATTTACGAAGTTCTTCATCCGAAAGCCCGGAATCGACAAGCGCGTTTCTGTCCGCAGATTTGGTTAAATTGAAAAACGCTATCTTCAAGTCGGACTGATATACGACTACGACGGCACATATCATAAACCACACGAACACCTGAACTACCGCACGTGCTATCGGTATGCCGTACAGCTCGTCGAGCAAAACCGCCGTGACGTACAGCGCGTACGTTACGACGTAAAGAAGCATAAGCTTTACGCTCTTTTTGTAAAGGAAAAAGACCAAAAGCGCGGCAAGACCCAGTAATGCTATCACAAGGTCGGCTATGCTTTTGGGCGTAAATACGTAGTTTGCAAGCAACATATCTCTAATCTCCTATTCGTCCCGAGTTCCGCTTTACATACCGTATCCGCGGAAGATTTCGTCGGGTCCGTTGTTATCGTTATCTATACGGGTTACTATACGTTTGCGATTTTCGCGTTGCTCTTCTTGGAGCGGTTTGTAGACGGTAAAATAAAGAATGAGGCACCCGGCTATCACGGCAACCAACAACGCTGCGTCCGATATAATATACTCGACTGCGGTTTCGGTATCGACCAAATCGTACACGATGTTTATAACGGAAAGCGCGCCGTAATATATGAAGTGCAACATAAACAAGCTGTTATATGCATTTGAAATATATTTGGGATTTAGGCACCTGTCTTTGATGTAAAGGTATCCGAAAGTGAACGAAGTCGTTATCATAATGAACACGAGAACGTTGATATAATAGCTGTATGCTTCGGCGTACCATATGCTGGGAAGCGACGCAAGACCTATAATCAACTCGTACACCGCGTAGCAGTATCTCGCGGTCTTCATAAACGCGGGTTTGTCTTTAAGGAAAAAGCGCATTCTTGCAAGCCAGCCGAACACGAGAGAGGCTATAAGCTCGAATATGCCCCAGCTTATAACTCCGCCGAGAAGCGCGTATCCCGCCTTGTGCCAATCGGTTACAAGGAACGAAAAGTCGACGCCTATTACCGAAGAAAGCTCTTTTGCGTACTCGTTCAAATATACGTCGAGAGTTACGGCACTCGGAACGGTCGCGACTACCGACGCGACTATCACGCATACGTATCCTACCCACACGGGCAACTTATTCAATTTATCGAATACTTTGTTTATCGCTTTTTGCATAAACACTCCTTTTATATCGTCAACAACTTCGCAAAAGCGGTTTTTACGGCGGTTTCCTCACTCATAATTCCGCTCTTGAAATCGGTTTCGGCTTTGACCAACAGGTCGAATATGTTCTTTAGCGCGGATTTGCTGTATCCGGACGCGAGCTCTCTGCTCTTTTTTACGGCGTATTCTTTGATTCCCATTATCTCGGCAAGCTCTTTATCCGACTTCGGCGACAATGCGCAATGCATAAGCCGTCGATATTGATTGAGCATTAACGCTAAGAGGTTCGAATAGGATATTCCTCGCGCCGTAAATCTCTGAATAAGATCCGTCGCGCGCTTTTTGTTCTTTTCCGCAAACGCGTTAGAGAGTTCGAACACCTCGTTCTCGAGCATATTGGGGACAAGTAAGTCGACGGTTTCCGCTTTGACGGTTTCACCCTCCGAATATGCCGAAAGCTTTTGTATCTCCACGGATATTCTGCCCAAATCGCGGTTGCAATAATCTATGAGCATATTTACCGCACGATAATCCAACTTAACGGACCCCGCAAGCTTCGGAACGTACTCGCGGAGAGTCTGCGTATCGAGTCTTCCGCAATCGACCGTCGTAAAAAGCTTTGCCTGAGTCGGCGTCAAAACGGAATCGTACACCACGAGTATCACTCCGTCCGTTGCGAGTTTGACAATACGCGAAAACGCCTCCGTATCCTTATCGTTTTTGGGCGTTTTGCCCGTCGCATTCTTCTTTTGATATCCGCCGGCAAGGACTACTTCCGTCCCGCCGAAAGGCGACATCGACGTAAGCGCGTCTTCGAGCTCCGACGGGTTCTTGAACCCGTATACCGATTTTATGTTAAACTCCGTACAATAATCGGGGACCTTTGCTTTGATCGCGGAAATTACCGCGTCTTTTAGGTACCCGTCATCGCCGGTAAGGTATATCGCGCCGTTATCGGGCACGTTTTTAATAAAATCGAGGGCTTTCATATTACTATTATATAACATAGATTATTCTTTTACAATTAAAATTTAATTAAATACGTAAACATAGGTTGCTCTTCCGTTGCATTTAATGATAATATCCCGACAAACGAATAAGCTGTCACAAATAATCCGAAAGCATTCGGAGGTTGAGGGTCGATGTGAAACAAGTCCAAAAGTGTCGGTATACCGATACTTTTTTAATTATTGGTTATCATTATATTGACAAACTATCAGTAGAGTGATACACTTGTTGCGTAAAAGGAATACGACTATGGCAAATTTAATCACACTATATCACGGTTCTAAAAACATAATCAAAAGCCCTACACTTTTCGGTGGCAAAGAAACCAACGACTACGGACACGGCTTTTATTGCACTAAAGAAAAAGAGTTGGCTAACGAATGGGCGTGCCCCGATAATAACGACGGTTATGCCAACGAATACGTCTTGGATTTATCGGGACTTAAGGTTTTGGATTTGTCTAAAAAAGAGTACACAATCCTTAATTGGATATCCCTTTTGTTGGAGTATAGGATACCGACAGGGCTTAATTCCAACGACGAACAGGCAAAAGATTATATCATCGAAAATTTTGCCGTCGACTTAACGGACATCGACGTAATAATCGGGTACAGGGCTGACGATTCCTATTTTTCTTTTGCAAGAGATTTCGTCAAAAACAATATAACGGTAGCCCAACTTTCCACCGCAATGTCGCTCGGCAAGCTCGGTATACAAGTGGTGTTACATTCGGAAAAAGCTTTCCGACAACTGACCTACGTAAAAAGCACCGTCGCCGACAACGAAACTTATTACACTAAACGCGTGGCACGCGATTTGCAGGCAAGAGAAGAATATTTGAACACCAAACGCAATATCAAAGTAAATAAAGACGATTTGTTTATCATGGACATAGTCCGTCAAGAGGTAAAAAATGACGATCCGCGCCTACAACAAACTGTACTTAGATGATGCAATGCAAACGCTTGCAGAAATGTTCGCATACGTTCCCGACGCAGAAAGCGCCGACAAACTGTTCGAGCTTTTTGTAATGAGCGGTATCGCAACACAGTTCGGGCGAGGCAATCCTCGCTATATGAACATGCCACCGCAAGTGCTTTTTGACGAAGTTACTAAAAAAACGATGTCGCCTATTCAGCCTTGCCCTTATATGCGTTCACCCGAGTATTGGTGCGGATTTGTACTTGCGTACTATCAATGGTATACCGGTTTAAGCTTTGAACAAATCGGAAAGCATATGCCACCTTCCAAAATCATTTCGATGTACAACCCGCTACATGAAGCAGGTCTCGAAAAATTCGTCGATGTCGCCAATGCGTTAGTCCGCTCTAAAGAAACCAATTTGGCGCGTTACAGAAAGACGGCGCGCCTCACCCAACAAGAACTATCAAGATACAGTCAGGTGTCTCTTCGCTCCATACAATTATACGAACAACGAAACTTAGATATAAATATGGCGCCGGCAATTAAATTACTGCAACTGTCTTGCGTTTTGGGTTGTCATATCGAAGACCTCTTAGAGCCCGATAATCAATCGTAAAACCCCGTCCGCCATAAACTTAAATCAAATAAAGTAATAGCACCGATACGGCGAGCAACGTGCAAACTAACGGTATTTTATACTTGGCTTTGAGCCTCAAAAAGCGAGATGCGGAGATTAACGCAAGCGAGTAAACAAGTGCCGAATATACGTTCGATACGATTGTAACCGTTGATGCGGGCAAGCCTTCTATAAAACTTGCAAAAGCATATAATCCGAGCATTAGGTACTTAAACGGAATTAACAGGAATCCTAAACTCGGTATCATCGCTATAACGGTTATAGGTACAAGCAACGAATAAACGACCGACGTATACGCTACCGCTATCGGATTTGAAATCAAAAAGTAGGTAGAAAATGTTTGAAACGCACACGCTGAAACGGCTATAAGATAAGCGTTCGCCGACACACTCACCGAAACGGCGTCCGCAAGTTTTGAGAGTAATTTATTTCGACCCTTATAAATAAATTTCCTAAGCGGACGATAAAAGCATATTATGCCGAGCACCGCCGAAGCGCTCATTAGAAAACTTAGCGAAAACAGTTCGCGGGGATTCAATACGACTATTGCGCAAACGGCAAAACTCAGTGCGTTCAAAGAATCGTATCTTTCGGCAAGCGTCAATGAAACAAGCATCGTTATTGACATTATCCCCGCTCTAACAACGCCCGGAGGAAAACCGGTTATCGCGCCGTATAAAAGAAGGACTACGACCGCGGATTTGAGCGAACTTCTTTTGGATTTACCGAACAGTCTGACTACAAAATAAATAATCGAGCACATAAACCCGACGTGAAGACCCGATACCGCCGTCAAGTGCGATAAACCGCTTGCGCGCATTGCCGACGTAACTTCGGAGTCGAGCCCGGATTTATCTCCCGTTACTATGCCGAGCGCCATACCTCCCGCGCGTTCACCCATATACTCATAGTATAATTCGCCTATCTTCGCGCGGATTTTGGTGAATACGGAAACTTTGCCGTAACCTGTTACATATGCTGTATCCGCCGTAAACTTGCGACGAATGTCGCTATAATAGTATTGCGCGGAATACGAATCGAAAGGATTGTACTCGAAAGCTTCGCCGTCGCCGTAAAAGCCTATCTTGGTTCCGACCGAAAAATCATCCGTCGAATAAACTATCGCTTTTCCGCCCACAGAGTTTCCGTTGATTTCGACGTCGTCTATCACATAAGTTTTTGAGCTATAAACATCCGAACGAACTTCGATAACGGTACCCTCGACGTATGCGCCCGTATAGTCGGTAGCCGAAACGTTTACGACAGAAAAGACAACGGCGAAAGAAATTATTCCGTATAACGCGAAAGCAAAAACACAAGCTAACGTCATCCTGCGTTTAATTATAAACGCGACAAAACCCGCAAGAAAAACCGCGAAAAGCACATATATCCAAACGTGCTCGTTACGTAACAGCGCGCTTACCGTAACTCCTACGCAAAGCGCGACGGCACAAAATGCTATCGGTCGGTTATTGATTAACGGTTTGGAAAGCTCCCTCTTATCGCACATTATTAAAACATCTTACGCTTGCCCGCGACGTATCCGACGGTGAGTTCGCCCGCCAAAATCATATGCGCCAAATCCCTTTCGTCTTGCGGTTTTCTTGCCGATGTCATATAGGCGCCGACGTCCTGCGGTTGATGGAAATCGGATCCTGCCGTAAACGCCGAACCACGCTTTTTAAGCGTCCTACGCGCCAAAATATTAAAGTTGAATTGGCGCGGATTGGCGTTATACACCTCTATTCCGTCAACGTACTCGGCGGGAATAAGCTTGGTGCGCTGTCTATGCGGGTGCGCTTGTATTACAACCCAACCCTTAACGCTTGCGAAAGACTTAAACTCGGGATAATCCATATCAATTATTCTATCGGCGCACTCTATAAACTCGTCTTCGGTTATGCCGTAAATCAAAAGCTCGGCGCAGTGCCTATTGGTCGCATAATGGTAATGGTCGTCGCGAAGAGCAAGCTCTACTCCGAAATAAACGTCCAAACCTTGCGTATTGCTTTGTAGTTCGCGATACGACTTAAAAAATCTTTCGAGTTTGTCCGCCTTGTCCCCGCCCTCGAAATATTTATTGTAAATATGACGATTAAAATGATTGGTTACCACAACTCCGTCGTAACCCGCTTCGCGATATATCTTTGCTATCTCTTCGGGTGCGGTTTTGGCGCAAACGCTGTTGCCCGCCGTATGCAAGTGCATTTCAAGTTTATAACTCATTTCCTATCTCCAAAATATCCTCGGGCGTAACCGCTATGTAGTTGGCTCCCGCTTGTTCGAGCTCTTCGCGCGTTCCGCAACCGTACAGCACGCCTATCGAATCGACGTCGTTTTTATTTGCGCCTATTATGTCGTGTTCTCTGTCGCCTACCATTATTACTTCCGACTTATTCGGCTCTCCGAGCCCTTTAAGACAATATGCGATAACGTCGCACTTTTGGGATCTCGTCCCCTCGTCTGTGTCCCCCGCGATAAAGTCGAAATACTCCGTAAGTCCGAAATGCTCCAAAATTCGCACGGATGCGCGTTCAGGCTTGGTTGTGGCAACCGCAAGAACTCTTCCGTCCGCTTTTAGCGCCTTAAACACATCCTCTATTCCGTCGTAAACGGTACAGTCGAATATCCCGCCAAGCTCGTTGTAATACACGCGATACGCGTTTACCGCTTGGCGCGCCTCTTCCTGAGTCATTCCGACAAACTCCGTAAAGCTGTCCATAAGCGGAGGTCCTACGAATTTTCTTAAAACTTCTTCGGACGGAACGGGCTTGCCCATAGCGTTTAGCGCGTACTTAGACGCCGAAATAATCGAATGCGCCGAATCTATTATCGTACCGTCCAAATCGAAAAGCACATATCTGTATTTACTTAACATATCAAACTCCTTTAATAAGTGTATAATAACTTACCTTTAATGTCAATAATAGGCGTGCAAGCTAACTTAAAGGTTTATTAAATTTTCAAAAAAAATTTATGCAAACTATTGACAACGGCATTTTGCGGATATATAATTTTAGCAAACAGAGAGGTTGAGTGCTAACAGTCAAAAGCGATGAGTGCTAACTTCGAAAAATAAAAATAAAAGGAGCATAAAATATGAAAAACTTTATTGTAAGAAACAATGCAGGCGACAATTCCCTCGGATTCTTCGGCGACGCGATAGACGGCTTGTTCCGCCCTCTATTCTTCGATGAAAAACTCGATTTTATGAAGACCGATATAAAAGAAAACGAAAACGACTATGAACTCGATATCGAACTCCCGGGCTACGACAAGAGCGAAATCGCTATCGACTACGAAGACGAGTATCTTACCGTAAGAGCCGAAAAGGTCGAGAAGGAAGAAAAAGCCAAATACCTCCGCAAAGAAAGAAGCGTAAATTGCCAACGCAGTTTCTATGTGGGAGATATCGAAATCAACGATATCAAAGCTAAGTACGAAAACGGCGTCCTCCACGTCACCGTACCCAAGAACGTACCCAAAAAGCCCGAGAAAAAGGGTATCTCGATAGACTAAGCTTACAACCTTCTTTTCTCCTCTGCGTGAGCCCGCCCGATTCTTCGGACGGGCTCCGATTTTTACGGCTTTTCTTTTGCATAACCCGCGCGGGTTTTAAGAAACTATATTTATGACAAAGCGTTTTTGGTTATGCGTTATCGAAATCCCCCTGCTCGTTTGTATCGCGACGGTTTTCTGTTACGCCCAAAATACCGATAATACGGTATCCGATTTTGCATATTCGGAATCCGAAAGCGTTGAACTCCACGTATTGATGTATCATAATTTATTAAATTCGCGGACCGGAACTTATATAGTAAAACCTGCCGTTTTCGAACAAGACCTAAACGAAATCAAAAAGCGCGGATACTCTTTCGTGCTCCCGTCCGAGGTCATAGCCTACGTCGAGGGGAACGGCACTCTTCCTAAAAAATCGGTTATGATTACATTCGACGACGGTAGATACAATAACCTCTATTACGGACTTCCCATACTCGAAAAAACCGATGCAAAAGCTCTGTTTTGCATTGTGGGCGCGTTCACCGAGTTTACGGTAACTTCGGGCGACATCGACAATCCGAACTACTCGCATATAACTTGGGACGAGTTAAAGTATCTACAAGATACCGGTCGCGTGGAAATCGGAAATCACACCTATAATATGCATAAGTACAAACCGCGTTTCGGGGTCGGAAAACTACCGAGCGAAACGGACGAAGAGTATAGGAACGCTCTAAACGACGACATATCGAGGCTACAAGCAAAATTTATAGAGTACGGCATTAAATCGGAGGTATTCGCCTATCCTTTCGGCAAGATAACCTCGACTTGCAAGTCGGTTATAAAAGCAAACGGGATTAAAATGGCTCTCACATGCTCAGAAGGCGTTACTACGGTAAAAAGAGGTGAGCCCGAATCCGTTATGAACATAAAAAGGGTTAATCGCGACGGCGCGTACACAACCTACGAAGCGTTAAAACGCGCCGGCATAACCTGACCGACGCGTTAATAAAGTTAATCTAAATTTCCGAGCGAACCGAGCTTCAAACGTATTTTTTCGGATTCGTCCGTAAGCGTTTCTTCCGTAAATCCGATACCGTTTATAAAGTCCGCAAAACCCATAATTTCGATGTCCTTGCCCTTTTCCTCGGCTTCTCGCAAAAACCGATAGCGCCGACACCTCTTATCCTGCTTTTTATACTCGATATATAAATCACATTCGGTTACCCTTGTAACATACCTCGCTCCGAGCTCGGCAAGTCGTGCGACTATGGCAAGCATTTCGCCGAAATGTTTGTCTTCGTACACGGTGCTGACGCTAACGCGTCTGCCGGCAAAAGGCGACGTCGCTCCGCGATTGATTTTGACGCGACGTGCGTAACGCGCGAACCTTGCAAAATTCTTGCGCATTGTGTTACCGCCACCGTACGCGCTCCCGCAAACGGCATTTTTGTTCTGCTTGTATTTGACTATCCCGTTGACCATCGACCCTTCTGAGGCGGGATAGCGCGCTATGAGCTCTTCCGGCGTTATTCCGAGTTCCCTACACAGTCCGCGCGCGACAAGCATAGTTACTTCCGAGTCGTCGTCGCTACGGTGCGGAACGTATTCGGAAATATCGACTCCGAGATCTTCAATGACCTTTTCGAGTGCGGTCTGGTCTTTGAGCTTGCGGAGCTCCCTGTATACGCGTTGCATATCGTAGAACACGTAATCGGGACAAGGCATTTTGTATCTGTAACACGCACTCGATATAAAGCGTGCGTCGTTATCGTTGGAAAAGCCCATAACCGTTGTATTCGCTCGGGTCAGCAGTCCGACTATGGTTTCGTAAAGCTCGGGAAACGTCGGAGCTTCGAGGAAGGTCTGTTGCGGATACGCAAGCTCGATACCCTTGTCTTTGGGTTTGAGCTCGCGTTTATGTTTACTCCAAGCTCCGGTATGGAAAATCGCCTCCGGATTGATGAGTATATCTCGTTTTTCGAGTACGTTGAATTTGTCGTCGGTCAGAACATAACCGAAACTGCACATATGCTTGCCGTCACTGCACTCGATGTCAAAAAACAGATAATCCATTACTTATTCGGCGTCGCCGGTTTCCTCCGTTTGCGCCTCGGCGGGAGCCTCTTCCGCGTCGCTATTTTCCGACTGGTTGATACCGAGTGCCACACCCATTACCTCGTCTACGGGAAGAGAGAAGCATATTCCCATACCGAGTGTATTAAGTCCCGCGTCTTTGATTATCGACTGCATTATGTCGTTGCGGTCTTCGCGACGGGCAAGAATCAATACGAGTTCCTTTTCGGGACGAATGACAAGACCGAACATCTTTTCCGCTTCGTGATTACCGCTACCCTTTGCATTGAGTATCGTACCGCCACGGGCTCCGACCTTGCGCGCGGCGTCCATTACCACGCTCGTGAAACCTTTATTTACTATCGTTATTATAAGTTCGTAAGAATTCATTTTCTTCTCCTATTCGCTTTTTTGTTTTCTTGCGGTATCGGTTCGACAGAAGTGTCGCCCGTGAGTATTTTAAGGCTGGCAGGTCCGCCTACCGCGGATATCGGAACCGTAAACGCAAGACCACGGTTCTCGGTACCGAATCCGAATTCCGATTCGAGTACGAGTTTTACGGCGCTGAGCTTGCTCTCGGATACCGTTCCCATTATCATACTCTTTTCGGAATCCACGCCGATAAGTTCCATTATTCCGCTTGCCGCACCTATGGCAAAAGTCGCGTGCTCGTAGTTCACCCCGACTTTGGCAAGTGCGTCCGCGACTTTGTCCGAGCGGGTACGTTCCACTATTACAAATAAAAGCTTTAATTTATCGTCCATACGCACCTCCTACATAAATTCGATGATATTGCCTTCTTCCGCCAACAGCTTCGCGTGTTCTTTGGTCGCGACGGCGTTCTTCTTCTCGGACTTAATCTTATAGATCATACCGAAAATCTGTAAGGCTATAAGCGGGGTCATCGCAACGAACGCAACCGTTCCGAAAGCGTCTGTCAAAATGTTTCCGCCGAGTGCCGAAACTCCGCCCATCGCAAACGGCAACAGGAACGTTGCCGTCATCGGTCCCGACGCGACACCGCCCGAGTCAAACGCTATAGCCGTAAACAGTTTGGGAACGAAGAACGAAAGTCCTAAAGCTATGGCATATCCCGGAACAAGGAACCACCAAATAGATATTCCCGACGCCACTCTGACCATCGCAAGACCTACCGCGACAGCCATCGACGACGAAAGCACTATAAGCATAGTCTTGGAAGAGATAACGCCTCCCGTTATGTCCTCGACCTGACGATTGAGAACGTGAACCGCGGGTTCGGCAAGCACTATCGCGGCGCCGACCACCGCGCCGATTGGCACGACCAGCCACGGATTTATGCTTGCAAGTTTTGCGCCGAGCGCGGCGCCCGCGCTCATAAATCCGACGTTTGCCGAAGTCAAGAAAATGGTAAGACCGAAATACGTATACAGTAAGCCCATCAAAATTCTTACCATACGTTTGAACGGCAAGCGCAACAACACTGCGTCGAAAATCAAAAAGAATATCGCTATCGGAGCAAGCGCAATGCCGACTTCTTTAAAATAAGTGGGAAGCGCATTGATGTACGACATTATGACTTCGCCGAAATTGTTATAAACTATCATTTGGGAAGCTTCGGCTTCGGGCGTGGCTCTGTAAATAAGCCCGAGCGCGAGAACGGCTATAACCGGTCCTATCGAGCAAATGCCGACCATACCGAAAGAGTTGTCTTCAGAGTCCTTTGCGCCGTTACCGGCAACCGCCGAAACACCGACGCAGAGCGTAAGAATAAACGGAACCGTTATCGGACCCGTGGTAACTCCGCCGGAGTCGAATGCGAGGGGGATATATTCTTCGCCAACGAACACCGAAACGAGTGCCGCAAGCAAAAATACGATTCCGTAACAGACGACAAGCAGAATGTTGAGCGGTACTTTCAAAACTATCCTGAGCACCGCTATAAGCATGAACAGTCCTACGCCTACGCCGACCACGATTATCAATACCATACTCGGTATCGAGCTGATTTGGGACGCCAAAACGTTAAGGTCGGGTTCCGCAACCGTAACTATTACGCCGACGATAAAGCATACAAGCAATATCGCCCACACCTTTCCCGTTTCGGTCGTCTTGGAGCCTATGTATCCGCCTATCGGCTCTATGGCGACGTCACTGCCTATCGTGTAAAGGAACATTCCTATAATAAGCAAAACCGCCCCTACTGCAAGAGAGGCGAAATTCAGCCCGGGCATTGCGTCTACCGCAAGCCCTACTACAAGCACTATTATAGTTACAGGAAGCACCGATACCAGCGCTTCCTTTAACTTTTGCATGAGATTACGTCTTGTTTCTTTTGCGAGCAATTTTATTCCTCCGACTCGGTTTTAACTTCGGGCGAGATTACCGCCTCGGCTTCGGCTGACGCGCCTTCCGTCGCCAATTTGCGTTCGGCAATCTCTTTGCACATACTTTCGTACACAGGTTCGTCTATCTTGTAAAGCCAGATATAAAGTACGCCTGCAAGACATACGACTATTGCAGGAAGTACGGTCATACATAAGAGAAGAGCTGTCGTCTTGGATTCGGGCACCTCGGCTATAATGGCTGCGATGTTGGCGAGTTTTTCTTCCGTGGTAATCGTACCGAGGTTTGCAAGGTTTTCTTGCTCGGATATGGCGTTAGTCGTATCCGCTATACGGAGAACGGTAAGAATAATGGTGGTAACGCCCATTTGGAGCGCGCTACCCATCTTAGCCATAAACGGACGAAGCGAGAAGATTATACCTTCCTGACGTTCGCCGGTCTTCCACTCGTTGTACTCGACGGTGTTGGAAATGCTTATGGTGAGTACCATATAAATAGTGGTTTGACCAAGCATATAGAATACACCGCTTAATGCTATCGCATAGAAGTTGTTGACGAACAAGCCGAGAACCAACATAAGCGCGTATCCGAATACGACGAATCCCATCGAAATTTTGACAATCTGCTTTCTGTTAAATCTCTTGGAAAGTATGGGATAAAGTATCATAAGCGCGCCGGCAATACCGCTTAACACACCGAACAACGATACCATCGCGCCTTCGTAACCGAAACGGAAGTATACAAAATACGTGGCAAGGCTGTTGGTGATAGCCGAACCGATATTGTATATGAGCATAACGATGGATACGCGTTGGAGCTGATCGTTACCGGCAAGTACCTTGAACATCTTTTTGAGAGGATTGTCGATCTTACCGGGCTTTTTGGGAGGCAACGGCTCTTCTTTTACTCTCAAGCAAGTAAAGAGCTGTGCCAAAATAAATACTACGCCGAATATGGCGGAAATAACGATATATGCGGTTCTTGCGTTCCCGCCTATCGTGAGGTCGCCAGCGGTAAAGGTCGGAACGACTATAATGGCGATACCCGCGCCGAGACCGGCGGTAAGGTTTGCGATAGAAGAAAGCTTATCTCTGTCGCCCGCGTCCTTAGCAAGGGACGGGAGCATCGACCAGTAGCTTATATCGTTCATCGTAAACGTAATGCTCCAGAAGATATACGCTATGGCATAGAAAATAATGAAATCTCTGCCTTGTAACGGCGCCCAGAACATAAAGAATACGAGTATCGCGTTGGTTACGGCACCTATCAAAATCCACGGTTTGAACTTACCCCATTTGGTATGGGTAATTTCGATAATGCTTCCCATAATCGGGTCGTTCAACGCGTCGAATATACGACAGCACATAATAATTACGCCGACTATTGCGAGCTGTTTGGTATCGACGCCCTTAGTGAACGTGATACAGCTGATCATATAGGTGTTAAAGAGCTGATACATCATATCACGCCCTATTCCGCCTAAGCTGAAGCCCCAAAGATTACGTTTTAACAAACCGCCCGGCAAAGTTGCGGAGCGTTCTTTTTTTTCGCGTGCCATAGCACCCTCCGTAGTTTTTCTTAGTCTATTGTAACATACGTACGCGCGTATTTCAATAGGCAATTTTTTAATAATTCGTTCGACCTATTCGAGCGACTCGGGATTTTTGATTATGAAAAACGGAAGTGGCGGATCGCCTTTCCAGTTATTGAACGAGAGCTTCAAAACTTGATACTTATCGCTGTCGAGCGACGACAGGAACGGCAATATCTCGTCGCGTTCGCGGTAACCAGTCGCACCTCCCGAATAAACCGTAACCGTCATCAGTCCGCCGTCCACTAAAAGGTCAAGTCCCTCGCGAATTGCGGGAATACTGCTCTCGGGGGAAGTGAATATCGAGTGGTCCCCGCCCGGCAGATATCCTAAATTGAACATTATGCACTTTACGGATTTCTCGCTTGCATATTTATGCATATTGGCGTGGCTGTCAAGATATACCTCTCCTTTAAGTCCTCGGCTTTCGAGAAGTTTTTTTGTGCAAGCAACGGCATCCGACTGTATGTCGAATGCTATAACCTTACCCGTTTCTCCCACAAGTTCCGCTAAAAATGCGGTATCATAACCTCTTCCCGCAGTCGCGTCTATGCAGACGTCGCCTTCCGAAACGAATTTTTTTACTGCTCCGTGTACGATTTTTAATGCGTTCATATTGTTGCGTCGAAAAACACCAAAAAGCCTCCTGCGACTCCGCAAGAGGCTCTACTCTGAAACTATACTATTTGGACGCTTCGTACGCAAGACGCACGGCGTTCGCAAGTTGATCGGGACAAGACGTAGGTCTTCCGCCACAAGATATGCCTTTGCATTTAGCTTCGACCTGTTCGACGGTCAAGCCCTCTACCAAACGCGAAATGCCTTGCAAATTGCCGTTGCAACCGCCGAGGAAGGATACTTTTTTGACGACGTTACCGTCGAGTTCGACAGTTATTAACTGCGAGCAAGTGCCTTGCGTTTTATATGTGTATGTCATTATCATAACTCCTTGGATTTTTGATAATTATACCACGGAGCACAATATATTACAACTTTTCGGCTACAAAAAACGCAACTCCGCCATGCTCGACAAACCTTACGGTAAACGCGTCCGCCGTCATTTTAGGGTATAACGAGGCACATTCGGATTTTAATTTGACGGTAAGCGTTTCGCCGTTCTGTTCGACGTCGTAATAGCCCGTCGCGACATAGAACGCTTTAAACTCGTCTACCGCCGTCGTAATTGACGAACAACGCGTCGCCACTTCCTGCCCGTCCAAAATGCGATAGTTGCTCTTCCTCGAATTTGCCATATACATAAACGGCATAAGTACGGTACCGTAATCGTCTGCGCTTACGTACAGTTCGAATGCGGAGTCCGTTATCTCGACGCAGTTCGACGCCGTGCGTAAAACGTACATATCCGCGCGACCACTTTGGTCTTTATAGAAGAAAACGAAACCGTCAAAACCTTCGTCGAGGTAAGTTTGAGCACCCGAAGAGATTATCGCATTTTTGACGTCGCCAAAAAGTTCTGCGGTTATCTTATTGCTTTTGAATATCGGCGTTATGCCGTACGCGTACATATCGCCCGCATTGATTTTAACCTTATACGGAAGTGCTATCGTATACTTGTTTTGGTTGTTTAGGGGTACCAAACCTATCTGTTTGGTTTTCGACATTCCGTCTGACGGTGTAAATGCAATGCCGAAACACACCGATAACGCTATTACTATAGCAAGAAAAATCGTACCGACGATTATAGCTGTTTTCTTAAATCTTGCCTTGCGACTTTTTATCTCCGCGTCGGATATCGCTATCGCCTCTCTGACATACGGTTCGGCGTCTACGGTTGTATCCGAGCAAGCCCGCCTACCGTCTACGAGTTCCGCGATACTTATCCCGAGCGTTTCCGACAGCGGTTCCAATAAAGCTATATCGGGAAAAGACAATCCCCGCTCCCACTTACTAACGGCTTTATCCGTAACGCCTACCTCTTCTGCGAGCTCTGCCTGCGTAAGCCCTCGCGCTCTTCGCGCTTCGCATATAAGTGCTCCCGTTGCTTTTACGTCCATATTGCGCCTCCTGTTTTTGTTTTTATTCTAACACCGACCGAGATTTTGTCAATCGACTGTCGGTAGAATACAAACAATCGACATAAAAAAGCTCCGCAGACTTGTCTGCGGAGCCGTATCGTCAGGGTTTATGCCTGATACTTTTTGGTAAAGCCTTGTAGCAACTTCTTGAAACCGCCTTTGGTGCCGTTGCACATATCGAGGAGTCCATTAACAGACCACTGCGATACGATGCCTCCCGTAAAGCCCGAGAAACTGCGGAGGGGCATATCGCGCACGGAACGAGTAATCATATCCGGGTTCTCGGTGCCGATTGCGACTATCTTACTTCCGAACACGAGAACGCCGAGTAAGAATTTGCCGAAACCGTTGACCGCGCATTGCTCTACGCTGTTGTTGATGGTGAGTTCGCCCTTGCGGAACGGTGCGTTGCCCTCGAGAGGTCTTCCCAAAAGTTTTTCGTATTCCTCTGCGGAAATGCCCTCTTCGGGAAGAGTATAGTAACTCGGGGTGATTTCCCTATAATCGGGGCAAACGACTTCGGGACGAGCCGAGGTTACCTCTACGGTAGCGGTAAGACGAATATCTCTTGACGACGCGCCTACGAGGATATCGAATTCACCGCTCTCGATATGCCAATCGTTAATTTCGGTGTTGTAGTACGCAAACGCTCTCGAATCGAGTACGAACTCGACTTCTCTCGATTTGCCGGGCTCGATATATACTTTTTTGAAGCCTTTGAGCTCTTTGACGGGACGGTATATCGTGCTTTCCTTATCGGCAACGTAAAGTTCGACGACTTCGGCTCCCGCAACTTGTCCTACGTTGGAAACGGTGCACTTTACGATAAGCGGAGTGCCTTCTTTTATCTTGTCTGCGGAAACGGAAATATCGGAGTATTCGAACTTAGTATAGGAGAGTCCGTGTCCGAACGGATACGCAACCTCTTTGTTTGCCTTATCGAAATAACGGTAACCTACGTATACGCCCTCTCTGTATTCGACGGAGCGCGGTCCCATCGGGAAGTATTTGGACGCGAGAGAATCCTCATTCTTAACGGGGAAGGTTTCCGCAAGCTTACCGCTCGGGTTGACCAAACCGTAAATGACGTCGTATGCGCCCTCTCCGCCTGCCTGTCCGCCGAGATAAAGGTTGAGTATGGATTTAACTTGGTCTTTCCAGCTTCCGAGTTCTACGGGAGATCCGCCCGAAAGCACTACGACAACGTTCGGATTGACTTTGACAAGCTCGGTTGCGAGAAGCTCGTGCGACGACGGCATCTTCATATGAGTACGGTCGAAGCCCTCGCTTTCGTATGCGTCCGTAAGTCCGATAAAGAGAAGAACTACGTCCTTGCCTCTTGCGACGTTCTTTGCCTCTTCGATGAGTTTTGCGTTATAGCCGTCGCCTTTCAAGGAGTAACCGGGCGCGTATACGAACTCTTTGCCGTTTTCTTCCAACGCCTCGGTGAACGATACCGTCTTGGGTACGTTTATGTGACTGCTACCCGAACCTTGATAGCGGATTTCTTTTGCAAGAGTACCTATAACCGCGACCGTCTCGCCGTCTTTGACGGGAAGGCATCCTTCGTTTTTGAGGAGTACCGCACCGTTTGCCGCCGCCTTGCGCGCTACCGCGTGAT
>CAYZOJ010000005.1:31686-37673 GCA_964480195.1 uncultured Christensenellaceae bacterium
TCGTTTTTGAGGAGTACCGCACCGTTTGCCGCCGCCTTGCGCGCTACCGCGTGATGTTTATCGAACGCGACGGGTCCCGTCGTTTCGTTGGCTTTACGCTCGAACGCGAATTTTATCATTCTGTAAACAACTCTGTCAAGGTCTTCCTCGGAGAGTTTTCCCGCCTTTACGGCTTTGATAATGTTCCTATCGTTCATTCCCCCGTTGCCGGGCATTTCGAGGTCATTACCCGCCTTTACGGACTCTACGCGGTCGTTCATTCCGCCCCAGTCGCTGACGACGATACCCTTGAAGCCCCATTCCTCGCGTAAAACTTCCGTAAGCATACGGCGGTTATCCGAGAGGTAGGTGCCGTTGAGTCTGTTGTAACTGCTCATTATCGTCGCGGGTTGCTCGGTTTTTACGATATGTTCGAACGCGGGAAGATAGATTTCTCTAAGCGTACGTTCGTCCACGACGGAATCTATGCACATACGAAGGTGCTCTTGATCGTTTGCGCAGAAATGCTTGACGCTGACGCCTATGCCGTTCTTCTGTACGCCGTGTACGTACGCGGCTCCCATTCTTCCCGCAAGGAAAGGATCCTCCGAAAGGTACTCGAAGTTTCTTCCGCAGAGAGGACTTCTTTTGATGTTTACGCCGGGTCCCAAAATCGTGGTAACGCCGAGAGAATGCGCTTCTTCCGCAAGTGCGGAACCGACTTCTTCTATGAGGTCTTTATCCCAGCTCGAAGCAAGAGTTACCGCGGTCGGGAAGCAAGTAGCCGTTTCCGCCGGGCGCATAACGTTTGTCGCCGAGCCTTGTTTTTCTTTACGTATTCCGTTGGGTCCGTCACTCAACCATACGGCGGGAACGCCGAGCCTGTCTATTGCTTTGGTGAGCCAGAAAGTATCTCCGGAACAAAGGGACGCTTTTTCTTCGAGCGTCATTTGACTGAGTATATCGCGATATTTGTCTTCCGACATAAGTTAACCTCCACACGTGATATGATAATTATACCAACCTTCGCCGAACAATAATATCATTTTTCCGATATAATTATCATTTTACCGTTGTATTTATCAAGATTTAGGGTTATAATGTTCGTATGGATAAAAATGCTGTGGAATTGACTGTTTTGCCGGGTTCCGAAAACCCGGTTTTTACTCAACGCGAAAATCTCATCGCGCATACGTCGTACAGAGATGAAACGGCTTTCTTTTCATATCTCAAATACGGTATGACGGATAAAATAAAAGAATCTCTCGTCGGATTTACGCGTGCGGGACTTGTCGTCGGCAGGCTCTCGGACGACCCTCTCACTCAATGTAAATATTGGTCGGTCTGTTGCATAACTCTCGGCACGCGCTACGCCATCGAAGGCGGATTGAACGAAATGACCGCTTTTAACCTTTCCGACAAACACATTCGCGCTGTCGACGCGCTTAATTCCACGCAAGAAATTACCGCTTATCTCGCAAACGCGGTAATCGAGCTTAGCGAACTCGTTCGCCTCAACGCGCGAAGCCGTTTCCCTACGCAAATTAAAAAGTGCCTCGAGTACATCGACATACATCTGCACGAGAACATTAAAATCGAAAACATCGCAAAAGAAGTTGGCTTTAACGCCGATTATCTTTCCAAATACTTCCGAAAACACGTCGGAAAGTCTTTGACCGACTACATTACCGATAAAAAATTAGAGGAGGCTCGCGCGCTTATGATTAACGGCGCGGAACTCTCCTCTGTAGCTTATGCGCTGGGGTTTTGTTCCCAATCCTATTTTACCGCAAGATTCAAACGTAAGTACGGGATTACTCCCCTACGGTTTTTGAGAGAAACTCACGGCATCGGCGAAAACGCTATTTAAGTCCGCGAAGGACTTCGTTGACGGTCTTCATTTCGCACTTGCCCGCATAGTTTTCCTTAAAATGACGCATAACGGCGGGAACCGATTTATCGTCGAGCGTGGCGATAACGGCGGAAATTTCTTCCTTACTCATCATCTTGGGAAGGTAAGCGCGTATGGTTTCGATTTGACGTTTGAGGGCTTCGACGTTCTCGGTTCTGCCGGCGTTTTCAAATGCCGAGCACTCCTCGACGAGTTCCTTTTCCGTCTTTTGTATGAGAGTTAATATATCCGCTTCGGTAATCTCGGCGCCCTCTGCGCGTTTTTCGATGGTGCGCATCATTATTTTATTGATGAGAACGTTGAGCGCGGTAACGGCGTCTGCGTTTCTTGCTTTCATTGCGACAATTTTGGCTTTCTTAAAATCGTCTAAGTTCATATATATCTCCTTTTATTCGGCGGTTTCGGGGACTTCCGTCTGTTCCGCCTCGAGTTTAATGCGTTTGTTGTATTCTTTGGACGCGAATATCATCGGGATAACGCTTAAAGCCGTACAAATCGCTCCCGCAAGGAATATCACTCCCGTCGGCGCGTGTCCCAAGACGTCGCCCGTCGCGTAATGCTCGTAATACTCGTATCCGTAAGTATTGATGAGCGGATTGGCGATAACCGGTCCCGCTATCATCGGGAAGAGCACGAAGAACAGTATTCTTACGCCCTCGAATTGTCCGCGACTGTCTTTGGGATAAAGTTGTTTTGCCCAGACGGTGGTCGTTTGGAGTATGATTACATATCCCGCGCCGACAAGGAATACGCCCAAGAGAAGTACGGGATTCCATATCGAATTGACGTTGACGCTGTCTTTATCCACGAAGAAATAAAGGAGCAAGCATCCGAGTACCGCCGAGGCTATCGACGCATACGCAAGAAGCGGTGACTTGTTTTTGTTTATGAGCATTGTGGCGGGAATTGCAAGAAGCATTGCAAACAGAAGTCCTACGCCTTCGATATATCCCATCATATCCGCGGAGAAGCCGAGGTAGTTTATCATATAAATGCCCATATACGCAAAGTAGCAGTTGAAGCCTATAAAGTAGACGGTTACCGCGACGTTGACGAGTACGAGTTCTTTCATCTTGAAGAACTTTTTGAAGTTGAACACGCTTGCGAACTGTTGCCAGAACGTGCCCCTTACGACGGGTTTAAGGTCGGGGCTGTCCTGCATAAAGAGCATTGCGAGCACGCCTACGACTATTACGAACGCGCCGAACACGATGAACAGCAACATATAGTTATTGTCGGTTCCGACTATCATTCCGCCGAGTACGGTGCCGAGAATGGTGCAAATTACGGGCTGTGTGGCTATCGCCGCGCCTATTTGACCGCGGTTTTTATCGGTCATCATATCGTTGGTCCAAGCGTTGAATCCCGAATCGTTGCCCATCGAGCCGAAGAAACTCATAACCGAGTCGAACACCACGACGAATACCGCCGCCACTATAATACTTGTTTGGTCGCCCTCTTTTTTCATAAATTCGGTAAGCCCGAACACTATCGTGAATATGCCCCAAAGAATGTAGCCTATCCACAGCATTTTACGGCGGGAACCGAGTCTATCGGATAACGTGCCGAAAAAGAAAGTAGAGAACGTCGTCGCAAGTGCGGAAAGCGCGACCATTGCCGTTACGATTTCCGGCCAAGGAGCGATTTTGGCGTATACGAAGTTCGAAAACCATTGATTTTCGATATTCCAGCATAACTGCCCGGCTATTCCGAGTCCCCAAAGCAGTATCCAGAATTTTACGTTACTCATAGGTTTTTTGGCTTTCTGTTCCATACTTACTCCTTAAATTAAAATTTCATAACTATCGGCGCGTGAGTGAACGAATATATCGTCGCCTCGCCGTTCTTAAAATACAAAACTTCGGTGTTGCCGTCGTCTTCCGAATACATCGCACGAAGCTCGGGATACGCGTCAAGCATGGATTTGCGCGCTTCCACTCTGTCGTCCTCGACAAGCATTCCGCTTATTCTAATCCATTCGTCGCCTTTCATCGCGCAAATTTCGGCATTTGCGTTTACTGCAAGTTGCTTTGCGACACTCTTCTTTTTGCCTGTCTGAATATACAGTCTGTGCTCGAATACGTTTACCGTTCCGAACGGTCTTATCTTCGGCGCGTCGCCCTCAACGGTCGCAAGGTAATACGTGCCGGCTTCTTTTAAGAAATCGTTTACGATCTGTATGTTGTTCATATGCGCCTCTTTTCCCGCGCGAACGGTTTCCGCACGGAGTTTATTATATAATTATTATATATCCGCGTACGCCTTTTGTAAAGAGCGGATTTTTTAATCACCACCGCCTTTATTAGTTCCTCTTGACAACGAAGAACATTTATATTATATTTATAATATTATAACATTTAGGAGATACATATGTACGCTTACGAACTGTATGAACAAACAAAATCCGGAATATTAGATGTATATCGTCAAAAGGGTAAAGACGTAATTTATTACGGCGGTCATAACCTTTACAATCAATTAAAAAACATCGAGGGGTTTTCTCAAGAAGACGCTTATGCTACCGTTATCGGCGGATTTGCGTGCGTTGCTTGCAACGACGGTAAAATCTCTTACGATGAGTACGAGGCTTTGAGCAAACTATTCGGCAATCCTATGAGTTACGACGAGTTCTTCGATCTCATGTCTCGCTACAACAAACAGGATAAAAGAGATCGTACCGTCGCGCTCTTTAACAGAATCAGCAGTCCCGACGTCGCACATCTGTTTATTACGTTCTGCATAAGCGCTTCTATTGTCGACGGCAATATCCATACCAACGAAGAAATGTTCTGCACTTCTCTCTGCGAAGTTTACCTTAACAGATTCTTCCGCTAATTAAACCCACGAAAAAACGAAGCGGTAGCAATACCGCTTCTTACTTTTGAAATAATTTTACTTTATGGCTACTTTATTGTTGGTTGTAATTTATATCGCTTATATCGGGCTCGGCGTTCCCGACTCACTGTTCGGAACCGCTTGGCCCGCTATTTATGCAGAACTCGGATTGCCTCTTTCTTCCGCAAACGCCGTAACCCTCTTGATATCAGGCGGAACTGTCGTATCAAGCCTTTTGAGCGCACGACTAATTAACCGCTTCGGCACCGGAATCGTTACCGCCGTCAGCACGACTTTGACAGCAATCGCCCTTCTCGGATTTTCGTTTTCGGGAAGCCTATGGGCACTCTGCCTCTGCGCGGTACCTCTGGGACTCGGCGCCGGAGCCATAGACGCCGCCCAAAACAACTACGTCGCTCTTCACTACAACGCAAGACATATGAGCTTTTTGCATTGCTTTTACGGCGTCGGAGTCGCATTAAGCCCCTACCTGATGTCGCTCGGAATCAAGAGCGGAAACTGGCGTTCGGGATACTTTTGGGCGTTTTTAATCCAAGCTACCATCTCGATAATAACCATCGTCGCGATCCCGCTATGGAAAAAGGCTCACCCCGACGTTCCGTCCGAAGAGCCCGCCGAAGAAAAGCCGAAGACCCTTTCTCTCCTACAAATGGCTAAAATGCCCGCAATTCGCGCAACGTGGCTGGCATTCATTACCTCGTGCGCAATCGAATCGACTTGCACGCAATGGGGAAGTACTTTCTTTGTTTCGGCAAAAGGCGTTACCGCCGACGTTGCTGCCAAAATCGTCATACTCTACTTCGCGGGTCTGGCTCTCGGCAGATTCGTTTCCGGACTTCTTGCCAAAAAACTTACAAGCTGGAAACTTATTTACATCGGTTGCGGAATATTGTTCTGCGCTTTGATACTCCTCGCAATCCCCGTAAACAACGTCATCGTCGCTTGCGTCGGTCTGTTCTTTACCGGCTTCGGCATAGGTCCCGTGTACCCGAACTTAACCTACCTCACCCCTATCAACTTCGACAAAGAACAATCTCAAGCCGTCATCGGCAGTCAAATGGCGCTTGCGTACGTCGGAATAATGCTTGCGCCGATACTATTCGGATTCTTGGCTCAGGAAATCACCGTCAAGCTCTTCCCGTATTACTTGGGACTGTTGTTTATATTGTTTATTCTCTCGATACTACGCCTAATCTCCATACTCAAAAAACAGCACCGCTACGAGGTTCAAGTGCTATAA
>CAYZOJ010000006.1:0-33238 GCA_964480195.1 uncultured Christensenellaceae bacterium
CATATCATACAACGCAGTAGCGCGCATTGTTATCGTATGATGAGTTTCGACTTTGACCAAGTTACATATCATAGTTTCAGAACACCGCCGGAGCTTTGTAGGTACATTGTAGATATGTACATACCTGAAGAGGTTAAACCGGTAGGAGCCGTAGCAAGGCTTGAGGAACTCAGAGAACGCAGGAAGCAGAGAGCCGAGCAATTTAAGCGCGAAGGGTACTTGGACGGCGAAATATATACGACTTACGAGGAGTGGTGCGGATACGCTCAAAAGCACGATTTAGCGAGGCGAAAAGAGGAGTACGAGCAGTCGCTAAAATGGCGCAAGAAAAAATTTTGAGCGCGGTAGAGAAGTAACTGTCGCGTTCATAGATTTATTCGCAAAACAATAGTTTTGCGAATAAATAAGCTACGAGAGTGGTAAGATTACGCGGGTTTTGGTAAGATTTTCGGTAAAACTTGTAAATTTGCCAAAAATCAGCTTTTTGCATAATCTATTCGGATAATATTTTTGAAATCCTGTGTCCAGTCGCTTCAATTTGATTGCCACCACAATTTTCTAAAGAAATTTTCGGATTTTTCCGTAGAAATTTTCAACTCATTTTTCCCAAAAAATGTGCGTGGTTTGATTTACAAACACACGATTTAATTTTACTTTTTGCGTCTATGAGAAGCCACGAAGTAAACAAAGCATTTTTATCCAAAGGCCAACCTCGGAGCCTGTAGTCGGCAAACAATCCCAAAACACTTTTCGTCACACAGCAAACCATAAATGACACAATCATCAATCTATCTGTTCAGACTCAATAAATCGCCCGACAACATTCTCACGTAACGCATTAATTTTCCGATGTCGCCATCAAGTTCTTTTCATGTGCTTGCCAACAATCAAATCTTACTTAAGCCATATGTTAAATTGCTCTGTCTGAATCCTTCTCAAATCAAATCTCTCCACGAAATCCGTTTTGCGACTTTTAGCACTTCCGCCAGTAGTCCCACGCCTGAAGATCGCCAGACGACACAGCCATAATAAAATACCACAAACAGTTTATCGGCGCTTGTATTTATTCGCAAAATATGCTATCATTTTATTATGGCAAAAGAAAGATACTACGACGAATTCAATCGCGAGAAAAACGAAAAATTTAACGAAGTTTTAGATAAGCTTCCCTATTTTTGCAACGAATTCTTTACAGGAATCGACATGCGCACATCCGTGCTCACAAAGCTAAACTACGCAACGGATTTAAGCATCTTTTTTGACTTTTTAACCCACAAAATTCGCGGGTTTATCGGCAAAGAAATCGTCGACATCACACTGGAAGACATCGACAAGTACGTTACATCCACGGAAATCGAATATTTTTTGAGATATTTATCGTATTATTCTTACAACGGAAAGCCCTACCGTAACGGCGAAAAAGCCAAAGCGCGTAAATTGAGCTCGATAAGGTCCCTTTTTAAGTATTTTTACAATAAAAACAAACTCAAAGAAAACGTCGCCTCCAAAGTCGCAACGCCCAAACTTCACGACAAAGCCATAATCAGGCTTGACGACAGCGAAGTTACCAAAGTTTTGGAAACTGCCGAAAGCGAAAAGAAATTCAATTCGGATTTCCGCAATTCCTACAATCTAAATACGCGCGATCGCGATATTGCCATCGTAACACTATTCCTCGGCACCGGAATCCGTGTAAGCGAACTCGTCGGGCTGAACACGGAAGACCTCGACATGCCCAACAACGCATTCAAGGTTACTCGAAAAGGCGGTAATACTACGGTATTATATTTCTCCGATGAAGTAAAAGACGCTTTGGAAATTTATAACGAATGGCGAGATAACCGCTTGATGAGCGCAGGGCTTTACGGCGAAGAAAACGCCCTATTTATTTCACTTCAAAACAAGAGAATTACGGTCAGAGCCGTAGAAAACGTCATAAAGAAAATTACCGGCTTAGTAAATCCGCTCAAATCCGTTTCTCCGCACAAACTGCGCTCGACTTACGGAACGGCGTTATATCGCGAAACCAAAGACATATACGTCGTCGCTGAAGTTCTCGGACACCGCGACGTAAACACAACCAAAAAGCATTACGCAGCACTGGACGAAGACATAAAAAAAGCCGCCAGCACTAAAGTTACGCTCAGAAAAAACAATTAAAGTATTATATATTGGCTCGATTATTATAATTATATCAGCATTTTATAATATTTGCGAAAAATAATTCCCGAAAACACAAACTTTTGTTTGCATTTTTATGCGATATGTGTTATATTATAATAAATAAACGAAAACTTTGTCGAGTGTATTGATAAACGGCTTCGTTTATTATATAATTGTTGCGGAGAACAAAATCATGACCAGAAACGATGAAATGAGAGAACGCCTATCCGACATTCGCGACTATATCGCGTCTACCGTAGACGACCGCGGATATCCTCCCACCATACGAGAAATCTGTAACGAGTTCGACATCAAATCCACTTCGAGCGCGTCGTACTACCTTCGCAAATTGGAAGAAGCCGGTGAAGTTCGCATAAATCGACAGACTAGTCGCGGGCTTGAAGTTACGACAAAACCTCGCATAACTTCTAAAGACGTTCGTCCCGTATCGCTCATCGGAACAATTACCGCCGGTGCACCTAAACTCGCAGTCGAAGACTCCGACGAAGTCTACTATCTCCCCACAGAACTTTTTCATAATGCCACCGGAGATCTGTTTATGCTCAACGTCATCGGTACAAGTATGATAGAAATCGGCATTAACGACGGAGATAAGATTTTGGTTCGCAGTCAACCCACCGCACGTAACGGACAAGTCGTTGTCGCTCTCGTCGAAGACGATTGCGCCACAGTAAAACGCTATTTTAACGAAAACGGTCGCATTCGTCTGCATCCCGAAAATAGGTATATGGACGATATATTCCCTACCGAGCTTAAAATTCTCGGCATTGTAGTCGGTTTGATTAGAACCGAAATCAACTAAAGGAGCACTATGGACACCGTAAACACAGAGCTAATACGCGGACACGTAGACACCATAATCCTCAATGCGATTATGGAACGCGACCGCTACGGCTATGAAATTCTCGATATAATCTCCAATTTAAGCGACGGTAGGTATGAAATAAAACAACCTACTCTCTATTCTTGCCTTAAACGATTGGAAAAACAAGGTTTTATTACTTCTTATTACGGAGATGAGTCTAACGGCGGTAGACGCAGGTACTATCGTATCACCGATAAAGGCAGAGAAACGGTTATTCAAGACCAACGCGAATGGGAATTTTCTCGCACGATAATAAATCGCCTGTTGAGCGACAAAGAGATTGACCTCGCTACGGTTGAAGCTCCTTTTGACGCAAGTGATCTTCGTCCTCTTACACGCAGAGTTCGCGCTTACGACGTCGACGAAACACCCGCCGAGGCGGTTTTGGCGACGACTATTCCCAAAAACGCACAACCGACTCAACCGATTGTCCAGCAACAGCCCGTAACTCCGTCAGAACAAAGCGCCCTCGTCGCGAACGCAACTCAAATCCCGACGGCAACAAACAATAGCGACATTACGCCCGTCGTTTTGCCCGTGACAGAGCAACCTGCAATACCGCAACAACCGGTAGTCGTGCAAAACGCAACAGCTTTCGACACCGATGTAAAGCCCGCCGAGCCTAAAAAGTATACCGAAGAAGAGGCTCTTGCTATTAAAGAAAAGCAGACTGCGGCAAGTAAAATGTTGCAAATCGGCGATTACGCACGTAAAATCAACCTATTGGCTCCGGAAAAAAGTCTTGACGACGAACAACCTGCGGAAAATACAGCGCACCGTACGTTCACCCCGCAACCGTCACCCGCCGTTCCGAATTACATGAACGAACGCACGTCCGGAGATTCGAATCCTTCTTTGAACTACCGTGAAGCGTTAAGTGCAATTTATGTTTCCAAAGAACCTACAGCCACGTTAAAAGCTGTAGACGAAAGCGATATTCTTCATGAAGAAAACTTAACAAAATCAAAACATTTCAGTGAAGTTAAGCAATCTCTCTATGAAGACGGGTACAAATTGAAGGTATATCAAAAGGCAAACTCGACCAACTACTACTATATGAAATATATTTACAGCAATCGCCTCAACCGCGATACTGCAATATTTACGTATTTGGTGTTGCTGGTCGAACTGCTCGTAATGATTATCGCGCATAAGTCTTTCGGCTCCGTAACCGCATTTATCATTATCGCACTTACGGGACTTGCGATTCCGATTATTCCGACATTAATTTGGGCGGGCAACCCTACCAAACGCGTTAAGGCTAAGTTTAACCCAAGCTCTTCCCTAATAAACGCTTTGATAATATTTATTATCATTTCGGCTATAGCGGTAATCCTTTCGCTTGTGGTTCCGTCGTTGGAAGTCGATTTTACAAAAGGTCGCGCATACGTTCCTTATATCATCGCTTCAAACATACCGGTGTCGGTTTTGATTTACGGATTGTTATATAAATCAAACAACTACCACCTCAAAAAATAATAACTATAAAAAAATCCGCGAAAACGCGGATTTTTTTAATAAAGTTTGTTTTTACAGAAAATACGGTTATATGATTTGTAATTTTTTAATTTCGCCTCTTGCTATCTGATCGCATCTATTGTTGTACTCGTTATCGCTGTGCCCTTTTACCTTTGTTACTTTTACATTGTGACGAGCCGATTCCGAAATGATTTCCTGCCATAAATCAACGTTTTTTACGGCTTCCTTGCCTTTTGTTACCCATCCGTGCGTTGACCAATAATCAAGCCAACCCTGCGTTATAGCGTTTACATAATATGCGGAATCGCTGTAAATTCTCACTTCACACGGTTCCTTAAGGCGCTTAAGTGCCATTATTACGCCCATAAGTTCCATACGGTTATTCGTCGTTTCGGCTTCGCCACCCGAAATTACAAGCTCGGTACCTTTGTATATTAAGATTGCGCACCAACCGCCGGCTCCGGGATTTCCGCTACAAGCGCCGTCGGTATAAATATCGACTACTTTCATAATGCCTCAATTTTTGTTTATTTAGCAATAACGATTGACTTACGCTTCGATATTGGTTATAATATCTGCGTTGACAACTTAGGGGAGTGGCCTAATGGTATGGCAACGGTCTCCAAAACCGTCGATTGCGTGTTCGACTCGCGTCTCCCCTGCCAAATGCGTCCTTATTTTTAAGGGCGCATTTTTATACTCTTATTTCGCCTGCTCCGCTTAAAGAATCGAGTTCCGCTTTATATCTTTCAAGCACGGGTTGAATGTGATCGCGAATAAACGAATCTACTTGTTCAGGGGCTCTGCCTATATAATTTGCAGGAGAAAGAATATCGCTTCCGTCTATTATCGGGGCAAAATCCGAATCCGCCTTTAATCTTTCAAGCAAGTCGTTGGGCTCACCCGTCGTACGGAATTTCTTTTCTGCTTCCATCGAATATGTGCGAATTTTTTCGTGCAGTTCTTGTCTGTTGCCACCGCGCTTAACCGCCGACATAAGGATGTTTTCCGTAGCCATAAAAGGAATTTCCTCCATAACCCTACGGTTTATTACGTTTTCGTAAACGACAAGCCCGCCGGAAATATTAAGCAACAACTCGCATATTGCATCTGCCGTAAGGAATGCTTCTCCCATAACTATGCGTCTGTTCGCACTGTCGTCTAACGTGCGCTCAAAGCCTTGCGAACAAGCCGTCATCGCGGGATTCAAGGGCAACGACACAAGATAGCGTGATAACGAACATACGCGTTCCGATCTCATGGGATTACGCTTATATGCCATTGCAGACGAACCTATCTGCTTTTCGGCAAAAGGCTCTTCAACTTCTTTATAACTCTGCAAAATACGTATATCCTGCGCGAATTTATATGCGGATTGCGCAAAACCCGACAATGCCGAAACGATAATATAATCCAACTTTCTTGTATAGGTTTGACCCGATACAGCTATGGACGACGTATCACCGAACTCTCCGCATACAAATTTATCGAGAGCTTCGACTTTAGCGTGATCGCCGTTGAACAACGATAAAAAGCTGGCTTGCGTTCCGGTAGTTCCTTTAACTCCACGCAACTTAAGTTCGCCGAGCGCATGCTCAATCATATCGAGGTCGATTAAAAAGTCTTGCATCCATAAAGTCGCGCGCTTGCCGACTGTTACGAGTTGCGCAGGTTGCAAATGCGTATATCCGAGTGTCGGCGTCGCACGATATTTTAGAGCAAATTTAGAAAGTTTTTCGAGTATCGCAACGATTTTGACCTTAAGAAGAGCAATCGCTTCGCGATACACCAATATATCCGCGTTGTCCGTAACGTAACAGCTCGTTGCTCCGAGATGTATTATCGGTGCCGCGTGCGGGCAAGAAACGCCGTATGTATAAATATGCGCCATTACGTCGTGACGCACAAGCTTTTCGCGTTCTGCTTCTATCTCGAAATCTATATCGGAAACGTGCGCTTCGAGTTCTTTAATCTGCTCGTCGGTGATATCTATTCCGAGAGCTTTTTCGCCTTTTGCGAGAGCTATCCACAGTTTACGAAAATATTCGATACGACGTTGCTCCGAGAATATCTCGGACATCTTTGCGGTTGCATAACGAGTTGTCAACGGATTATTATAACGATTATGTTCCATAATAAAAAAATTAAGGGCTACCTTAAAGGCAGCCCGTCTTGTTTTAGTTTTCGCCTTCCTCGGTATCTTTGAACTTATCGAGGTCGATGCCTTTGAAGAGATCCGCCATAGTGGCTCCGGTCGTTGCGGAGATGTACTCATGCGGTTCGTCGTCTTCGACTCTGGCTTCACGTCTGGGTTTGCGCTCGGAACGTCTGTCGTCGGCTTGGGTAGCTCTCTTGTTGAAACGTGCTACACGGCTCGGCTTATTGACGTCTTCGCCTTCGACTGCTTCTTCTGCAGGAGCTTCAACCGTCGGAGGATCGATCAACGCTTTGATGCTCAACGTAATCTTGTTCTTTTCGAAGCTTACGATCTTTGCTTCTACTTCATCGCCAATCTTAAGGACTTCAGCTGCGTTTGCAATCCACTTATGGCAAATTTCGCTTACGTGTACAAGACCGTCGATACCGGGTTCGATAGAAATGAATGCGCCGAACTCTTTAATTCTTTCAACTCTGCCCTTGATAACGTCACCGACATGATACTTTTCTGCCGCGAGTTCATAAGGTTGTTTTTGGAGTTGCTTATAGCCGAGAGAAACTTTATCGTTTTCTCTGTCTGCTTTAAGAACTACGAATTCGTACTTCTTGTTGAGTTCGAGAACGGTCGCGGGATCGTCAACCTTTGTCCAGCTGAGGTCGCTGATGTGGAGGAGGCAATCCTTATTCATAATAGATACGAATACGCCGAAATATTTGCCGTCTTTCATTGCAAAGCGTTTTACCTTGCCTTCTACGACGTTGTTTACTTGCATTGCATCCCAGAAAGCTTCTTCTTTAGCAACCTTTTCCTCTTCGAGGATGATACGTTGGCTTGCTACGATGCGCTTAGGATTGGGACGACGTTTTTCTTCGCCTTCTTCAGCAGCTTCTTCTTTGGGAGGAAGCATACGAAGACGGAGCTTTTTGCCGATGTACTCTTCGAGGTTCTTTACGTATCCGATACGGATTTGGCTTGCGGGTACGAAAATGGTATAAGAACCGATCTTGCCGAGCAAACCGCCCTTAATAGCTTGGGTGATGGTAAGAGTGAACTCTTCGCCTTCTTTGATAGCTTTTACTGCTTCGTCTGCGACAAGAAGTTCGTCATATTTTTTCTTGGAAAGATTGATAGCCTTATTCTTGCTGTCGCCCTTGGGTATTATTATTGCCTGGAGATTATCGCCTATCGCATACTTGGTGGCATCGTAAGTTCCGTCAAGTTCCATTTCGTCTGCAGAAATGAAGCCGGAATCGTTCTTGCCGTTCAAATTTACGTAAACCGTAACGCCCGTAGGCTCGACGCTTTGAATAGTTGCCTTTACGACCATACCTTCGCGGTAAGATCTCGGAGCATATCCGCTCTTAAGAGCTTCTTCCATACTGGTGATTTCACCGGATTTCTTTTCCGTCTTTACGGGAGCGACTTTAACTTCTTCCGCGACGGTTTCTTTTGCGGTAACTTCTTCGGTTTTGATCTCGTTCTCTTGAGCAAGATCTACAGGGTTGATTGTTTGATCCATTGTGTTGATAACCTCCATAACCGACTCTTTCGGAGTCGATGCGCCCGCTAATATGCAAGGCTTTGTGATATTTTTTATATTTGCAACCGAGTTTAATTCGGTGGCTTCCGATATTATGTAAACCTGTTCGCAACGGGATTTTGCAATTTGCGCAAGACGGCGTGTATTCGCGCTTTTTTGTTCTCCTACCACAAACACGGCATCCGCAAACGAACTCAATTCTCTTGCTTCTGCTTGTTTACCTACTGTAGTATAACAAATAGTATTAAATATTACAAGCGTTTTTTGCGAGTTCCTCGCCGATATTTGTAAATTTTCGGCTACTTTTGCAAACGTTTCTCCGTCGAACGTCGTTTGAGCAAACAACGCAAACTTCTCGTAGCCCGAAGGAAGCGCATTATCGCTTTCGTTTACGACATACGATGTTCGAGCATAACCGCGCGTTCCCAAAATTTCACGATGTTCGGAATCTCCCGCAATCAATATGCAATATCCGTCGTCGGAATACTTTTTTACAAGTTCGTGGATTTTTTTTACGTTGGGACACGTCGCGTCCACGACATAAATTCCGCGCCTATCGCAATCGTCATATACGCGCGGATCCGCACCGTGAGCACTGATAATCAAAGTATCGCCCGAGATAAGTTTTTTTGCACTTTCGACACTCTCTATACCGTTTTGCCGAAGCATTTCGGTAATGCGCGAATTGTGTGCAAGTTCGCCCAAAACATAAACATTTTGGGCTTTTTTAGCAGTTTCAAGAGCAATTTTAATGGCTCTTTCGACACTCGGGCAAACGCCTATGTATTTAGAAACCGTTATTTTCGGCATAATCTTATAACCGAGTCGGCGACCTCGTCGATAGTCATATCCGACGTGTCGATATAGGTTGCGCCGTCGGCGACTTTGAGCGGAGAATTCTCTCTATTCATATCCTGATAATCCCTGCGCTCGATGTCTTCTAAAATTTCTTCAAACGTATGCGAAGTATCGCCTTTAAGAATAAGATCGTTCAAACGACGCGCAGCGCGAACTTCGGGTTTTGCGTCCATATACACTTTGACGTCGGCATTCGGCAAAACGACGGTACAAATATCTCTGCCGTCAAGCACGCAATCGGTATGTTCGGCGATTTTTTGTTGTAAAGATACAAGTTTTGCCCTGACTTCGCCTATCTTAGATATCGTGGAAGCCGCCATACTTATGGGGTTTTCTCTGATGTGCGGTGTTACGTCGACGCCGTTTACGTAAATCTTTTGAAGTTCGCCTTCATACGCAACGGACATATCGACTTTATCCAAAATAGCAAGTACCGCGGGGACGTCGTCGGGAGCAATTCCGAGCGTAAGCGCGTAATACGCAAGTCCACGGTACATCGCACCCGTATCGAGGTAGGCAATGCCTAACTTCTTTGCAATCAACTTGGAAATCGTACTTTTTCCGGCACCCGAAGGTCCGTCGATAGCGATGTTTAACGCCATTTTATCCTCCTATGCATTCATTCCGGCGACATAGCCGGTAGATAACGCAATTTGTATATTGAACCCGCCGGTCAGCGCATCCACGTCTATGACCTCACCTGCAAAATACAGATTGTCATAAAGTTTACTACGCATCGTTTTGGGATTAATTTCTTTGACGGAAACTCCGCCCGACGTAACAATCGCGGTTTCTATCGGCGCGAGTCCGTCATAACGGAAAGTCATTCGTTTCAGTAGGTCTACAAGAATCTTGCGTTCGGCTTTCGTTACGGAATTTACGGGTTTTTCCGCCACGATTCCGGAAGCGCGAACGACGTACGGAATCATACTCTTAGGCAATAACGCATCGAGCGAATTACGGAACATTTTATTTCCCATAGCGCCGAAATCGGACAGAATACGCTTATCCAAAGTGGCGTCGTCAAGCGCCGGTTTTAAGTCTAAAACAAGTTTGATATCGGATGGTTCCATACGATTTACGGAAGACGACAAACTCAAAACAATCGGACCCGAGATCCCGGTATCCGTAAACAACATTTCGCCGAATTCTTCCGAAATCTTTTTGCCGTCCGACTCCCCTATCGCCGTCAAACGAACGTTTTTTAAGCTTAAACCCTCGGGAAACGGCAATTTTCTTGCACTTAAAAAACCGATAGGGCTTTCAATCCCGCCGAGTTCCAATGCCGACAAAGACGCAACCGGGGGTACTATCGTATGCCCGATTTCTCTTATAATTCCGTACGCCGAACCGTCAGATCCGGTCTTTGGATAAGACACTCCGCCTACGGCAATCACGAGAGAATCGCAACTTATATTTCCCCTGTTCGTTATTATCCGCGTTACGGAGCCACAAGACGCTTCGACCCCGACAAACGCCGTGTCGAGTTTAAGCTCGACGCCCTCTTCGTTGAGTTCTCTATAAAGTGCGTCAATGATGTCCGAACTTTTATCCGAAACGGGAAAAACTCTGCCTCCGCGTTCGACTTTAAGAGGCACTCCCAACGATTCGAAATAGTCCATTGTTTTACCGGAATCGAATTGGCGCATGGCGCCCATCAAAAATTTCGAATTGTTCTTTACGCAAGAAAGAAACTCGGAATATTCCGCCACGTTTGTAAGATTGCAACGCCCCTTGCCCGATATGTATAATTTTCTGCCGATTTTTGCGTTTTTATCTATTAAAATAACGTCGGCACCGTTCTTACGCGCGGTAAGAGCGCTCATTATTCCTGCAGGTCCGGCTCCGACTACTACAACGGTTTTTGTCATAAGTCCCTCTTTTTTAAGCTTTGCAACACCGCGTGCGAAGTATGATCTGAAGTTATGGGCGTAATCGTAGGATAACCCGCGGCGTACCACTCGACGTCACAGTCCGAATCGTTTTCGGAAAATATCGGATTACCGACCAGCGTATGCGGAATACCGTGTTCGTCAATATCTCCGACAAGATAAATATCGCTGAACGCGCGCTTGCCTATCTTGGTTAAAACGTGCTCTTTGTTGCCTATACGAGGATTGTTTATATTTACGTTTAACGCATAATCGCTTGAAGAAAGCGACAAATAATAGTCTAAATTCGCCTTGAAAAATTCCGAAACGTAATCATAATCCGTATCGACTTCCGGATTCGCGGATACGGCAATTGCTTTAATACCGAGAATGCTCGCTTCCATCGCCGCGGCACACGTCCCGGAATAAACGACGGTTGTACCTATATTCGGTTCGGTATTTATACCGGAAATAACGAGATCAGGACAATTATTGCCGGCAAGTTCGACGCCGAGTTTTACGCAATCCGCCGGCGTTCCCGACACGGAAAAACAATCGTAATCGGCATCGACTGCGATTTTTTTGAGATAAATCGGCTTTCCGAACGTCATAGCGTGCGCTTTACCGCTATTGCACTTAATCGGAGCGATGACGGTTACGTCGTGTTCCTTGCATAGAACACGTGCAAGCGCGTTAATGCCGTATGCGGAGTATCCGTCGTCGTTGGTCAAAAGTATCCGCATTAAAACCTCTTAATCAAATCTATCTCTCTGTCCGTAAGATATCTGCTCATACCTCTCCCGAGTCCGCCGAGTTTAAGGTCGCCTATCTGGATGCGTTTGAGGAACGCGACATTAAAGCCTATATACTCGAACATACGCCTAACTTGCCTGTTTTTACCCTCGAAAATGGTAATTTCTATACGGGATATACCCTCTTCGAAGCCGAGTTTTTTGATTTTGGCACGATGGGTGGTGATTCCGTCGAGTTCGATACCGTTACGGAGCTTGGCAAGTTCCGCTTCAGGCACGTCGCCTTCTACCTTTGCAACGTAAGTTTTGGGAATTTCGTGCGAAGGATGGGTGATTTTATACGCTAAATCACCGTCGTTGGTCAAAAGAACGAGCCCTTCCGTGTCATAATCCAGTCTGCCGATCGGGAACAATCTTTTATCCTTTTGGGGGATATAATCCATAACCGTTTTGCGACCTTTATCGTCTTTAACGGTAGTAACGCAACCCTTTGGTTTATTGAGCATTATGTAAACGTAACGATTTACGAGCGCAATTTTTTGCCCGTTGACCGTTACCGTATCGTTATCCGTGTTTATGTCTACGCCCAAAGTCGTAACCGTTCTGTTATTTACTTTGACGGCGCCGTCGGCTATGAGTTTATCGGCTCCGCGCCTCGAAGCGACACCGCATTCTGCTATATACTTGTTGAGTCTCACACTATACCTCAAAACGGGAATATTTTCTTTTCTATATTATATATAGTATATAATTTCTCGGTAAATATCAAGCGCTTGTTTACAAAAATTTTAACCTCTCCGACGCTTTCTTCTCCGTTATGAGGCGCTTTTACCGATTCGACTGACTCAATCTCCGTCGTAATCTCCTCAGAACCGTCCTTTTTTAACGGATAATATCTGTCCTCTTTTACGAATACGTCGGCTTTAACGCTAAAGAACGTCTGCTTGACTTTGATTTCACAAATCGGTTGAGTTTTATCCGCAACTTTGACCATTTGATAGTTATCGTGCGCATAATCCATTAGTTCGGCACAAACGTTAAAGTAATCGTAAACATTAAGTGCGACGGCTACGACCTGCATCCCGTCACGTTCGCTTGACGCAATCAAGCACCTGCCGGCTTCCTTCGTATAACCCGTTTTAACGCCGTTAGCACCGTCATAACTATATAAAATGCGGTTCTTGTTTGCAAAATAACGGGTTTCTTCTTCTCCGTCACCCTTTATGGTTATAGATTTTGTCGAAACTATCTCTTTAAAAACAGGATTCGCCATGCCGTATGCCGCGATGCACGCAAGATCGTACGCCGAAGTGTAATGCTCTTTTGCGGATAGCCCGTGCGGATTTACGAAATGCGTGTTTTTTAGCCCGAGTTCCGAAGCTTTATCGTTCATCATTTGGGCAAAATCTTCTACACTTCCTGCTACGTGAACCGCAATGGCTACGGCTGCATCGTTACCGGAACGAAGCATAAGACCGTATAATAATTCTTTAAGCGTGAATTTTTCGCCTTCTTTAAGATAAATCGAACTGCCTTCGATACCTACGGCACATTTGGGAATGCTGACGACATCGTCAATATTTGCGTGTTCAATCGCGACTATTGCCGTCATCGCCTTTGTCGTACTCGCCATAGGCAACCGCGCGGTAACGTTACTGCCTTTAAGCAACCTGCCGGAAGTCGCCTCGATTACGACATAAGACGAGCCGTCAGACGCTTCCGCGACGGAATTAGCGTTAGGACCCCACATCCCCGCGGCGACAACGACCAAAACAATTATTGTCGCCGCTAACAGCAACGCAATTACTTTTTGCGCATACTTTTTACGATTTGTTGAGCCGTGTTTAACCATTTTTCAATACCGCCGACTTCGCTATTCGCTTCGATTTTTTCGGATTGTTCGGAAACGCTTTCTTTACGTTTTCCCAAACGCAGTTGTACGCTGAAAATTATATCTTGCATATTATCACCTCGCCAATAGTATCCGCGTTACATACGCTAATATACCAAAAAATTTAACATTCATAGCAACGGAAACGAACGCTATCGGCATAATCGGTGAGGGCGCAGAAATCGCTGTTTTTGCGCTAATCACGCTATTATTTGCACATAAAGTATTCTCGTTTGAGCAAAAATTTATAATAAAAGTGGATTTTAGCGTATCCGACCAACCCAGTAAACGCAAATCAAAAGCAGTAAGCTCTACAACGTCGCGCGGAGGCAATCCCGTATCGAGAAATTTTAGTACAAGCTCTAAAATATCTTTGGTTTTATCAACAATGTCTTTGCGTACTCCCGTATTCAGATCGTCGCCTGCGCTCTCGCCGTTCAAAAGCTTTTTACGCCTGCCCGTTTCAACCAAAAGTCCACCGCCCTCAACTCGCGACAGCCGAAACCTAAAAACAATCGCCCCTATTTTTATTTCGAGCTCGGCAACATTTTTATCAATTATCACACATCTAAAAAAAACCGCCATACAAACAGTATGGCGGTTTGCTCGTTATAAATTCGCTTTACTTATTTTTTTTGTTCTTGTTTTTGCCGAACACGTCTTTGCGAATATCTTTTCTGGAGTAGCCGGCGTTATAAACGGTTTTGAGCGTTATAGAACGCGCAACCAACGCAAGCGCGACGATTATGCCGATTCCTCCGATTATGCACAACGCAATGATAATCGGCGTTATATTTTCCTTATCCTCGTCGACGGCGGTATACGTAATCGTATACGTGCTGTCGAGATAAACGAACTCGTAATTGTCGTCGCTACCTTTATTATACTGTACCGCATTAACGCCGACTTGGTTCGCGGAAAGTTTTACGGACGGAGCAAGATCTAAGTCGTCAGCGTCCTCATTCTCTACGAAACCGCTGTAATTCAATGTAAATTCGGGTTTAGTTCCGAGCTCTGCGGTAGTTTCTTCGGCGACTACATACAACGTTTTCTTAGCGATTGTAAACTGAACGGAAGTCTTACCGGTAATCTTGTAGCTAACGTTTCCGGGCGTTACAACGAGTGTATAGCTTCCTGCGTTTTTGACAAACGTCGAGCTAAAGTTCTTAATCGGCTTACAAGTATCTCCCTCGACAACGCCTACAAACTCGACTTTAATATCGTTGCGCCTGTCGTAACCGTTATAGACAAGTCCGGTGTAATCGGAAATCTTTACTTGAATTTCGCGTTGTTTGATGACGAATTTCTCGGTAACGGAAACGCGGGTATAGTTTGTCGTTTCTTCGTATTTTGCCGAAATCGTGTGTTCTCCGGCTGGCGGGAATGCCGGCATCGTGTTATTGTCGTCCATAAAGGAATACGATACGTTCAACACCTCATTGAGTCCCGCACTCGACGTTGCCGTCGCGGTTACAGGGGTAAAGCTACCATATACCTGATTCAAAAGACCGTCGAACGTTATCGTAGGCGCAATCTTATTTATCGTAAGTTGGGCTTTTTCCATCTCCACGGTATACTTTTCGTGTATGCCATCGTCCGCAAGCAACGAAACATAACATACGACGTCGTATCTGCCGGCGTTGGTCGGAGGCTCGTTAATGCCGTTGTCACCGCCGTAATTGCCGTCACGACCTCTGTATTTAAGATAGTAAATAACGCCGTCCTGCAAATCACTGACCTCGGGTCTCAGTTCTTTTTCCGTGCCGTCATAATCAAATGTCGCATCGGACATCGTTACGTTGGCAAGGTTCTTAATTTCTGCTTTGACACTGAACCTATCGTTTTCCAGTGCGTAGTTGCCGGCACTTGCACCCGTGAGTCTTTTGATAACGACGTTAACCGTGCTCTTACCGACACTCTTAGTGGTCAATTTTTGGTTTTCTATCTCTATCTCGACTTTGCCTATATCTTCTTTAAGCAAACCCTCGAAAGCATAGTGATTTTCGTCTATTTTTGCCGTATCCGTACCGTCAACGGGTTTAACGAATACTTCACCGCTCGGCACGACTTTCAATGCGCGTTGGGATATATTTACGGATATAGCCGTTCCCACACATTCATTCGTGCCCGCTACTTGCTCGACCGCATAGTTGGGCGAATCACATCTTACGACATACAATTTGATTTCGTATTTAGATACGTTGCGAATTGTATCGAGCGAATATCCGTCGGTATATTTTGCTACGACTTTAATGCCCTCCGTCACTACGGTTTGGGAAAGAATAAATCCGGAATACGAAATCTCTACGGACGGAGTTTCGCCGTATGTAAGATTGATATCTTCCGTCGGGGTAGCCGTAACGGTCAATTTCTTCGGATTGATTACACCCGCTTCCGTATATAGGACGTTTTGCGGGAGAATATAGTCGTTTACGTACTTTTCCAAAATCTCGAAATTGACGTAAATCTTCTTACCCGTGCCGGCTTCCGCACTTTCATAGTTCGCAACAGCGTTTATGCTCGCGGCGGCATAATACAAATCGTATATATCGTCGGATACGCTGACAATGGTTTTGCTGTCGCCGTCATAGGTCTTTTCGATTGACACTTCGGGCTTAATGTCTTCATATACAAGCACTTTTTTGTTTATCATAAACACGTACTCGCATTCGTTGCCCGCGTTATCTACAAACACAGCGCGGAAGTTACCGTCGTTATATGTAGAGTCATCGTTCTCGTTTTTATTCTTAAAGCTGAAAGTAAGTTCGTAACCTTGCTCTCTATAGTGTTCGTAATCATCTCCACGAACGGCTTTGTCTTTTATTTCGAGCGTAATATACGTGGACCAGTCGAATCCCGCATCGGAACCATACCTATCAACATAAGTTTTATAGTCGGTTTTCAACCAAGAAGAGGCTTTTTCCACTTCGACGGAAACGATTGCGTCATAAAGGTTCGGATCGCTTTCGCCGAAAGTCTTTTGGAGTTTTAGAGGATCGAGTTCAACCCTAACAGCCTTGCCTAAAATGACGAACTTACCGATATTGGAGCCTTCGACCATTTCAAACGTATAGTTGGCGTTGGACTGCTTGAACTCCGTTTTGAGGTTATACGTGCCGACGCTCTCGTCCGTGTTCGCGCGCTCGAAAGTCAACGTAACGTTATCTATTCCGAAAACGGACGTAATAACGGATACTGTTTGCGTAAGAGCGGGAACTTCGTCTTGATAGTCAATGGTAAAGAGATTCGGTTCGAACTCAACCACACGCTTTACTATTGTGAATATACCGCCTGCGTTTCTATTCATCGTAATGGCATAGTTATTCGCATGTGGCTGATCTTCGGCAGGGTCAAATCCGACATAGTCGTAACCGCCGTACGTGTAACCGCCGTTATTATCAACGATCAAAACTACATCTTCACAATTCGGGTCGCTTCTGTCACGTTTGAGAACGACCGTAATCTTTTCTCCGCCCACACCGTCTATGACCTGAGTGAAATCACAAGACGCGTCACTGTCACCGTAAGTCTTGGTTACGCCGACTTTAGGCTCAAAATAGATGTCGCAAGCAATAATTTCCAACGTCTGCGTCAACTCATGTTCGCGTCCGTCATCATCGAGTTCATAGTTTCTCGACGTTAGCGAAGCCGTTGCATAATAAATGCCGACATTGCGCGGAACCACTGAATTACCTTCTGCATCCAAAACTTCGACGCTGATATCGACGCCTTCATTGGACGCGAGACCGCTGGTGTTTCCGTTGCCGTCATTGTTTAAGCGTCCGTTTGTTTTGGCATAAACTTTTGCAACCACTTTTACGTCCTCGGCGGAATATGTCATTTTACCGACGTTCTCAAACTCTATAACGAGTTTACGCGGTAAAACCGTGAACCCGAAATTATCGTCCGTGATTGTAGTTCCGTCTATTTCCGAAAGATTAAGCGTATAATTCTGCGCGCTTTCGGTCTCGGGTAATGCGAGCTTAACACTGTAGCTACCCGCGTCTTTGCAATACCCGACAAGTTCGCCGGCTATATTGTCGGTATAATCCGTAAAGATATGCTCCAACTCAACCTTGTCTTCGTCGCCGTCGGCAAGACCGTTCAACTTATAATCTATCCGAATCTCAGAGCCCGTGTAATAAGGAGTCGGATTTCCCAACATATTGAATTCGCTTATCGTTAACTCTTTCTTTTTAATAGTAAACGAGGCGGTATTATTCTCTATTTCATAGTTATTCGAACCACTGCTTACAGTAACGCTATAAGTACCGCTGTTTATCGGATTGTCTACAGACATACCGTTTAGCATATACGCAACGTTTATTGACACAACGTCGGTTCCTGTTTGGTCGTCATCCGCCCAATCGCATTTTATAAACTGCGCACTACGATTATATGTTACGTCGGTGTTGCCTTTATCGTCTCCATACTTGACCTTTACCACCTTCTTAGCGATATCAAAGTTATAAGGCGTTTGCTTATATGCGTCTTGTTTGTTTTCTATAACATAGTTTTGAGATATAGGGTTATTAAACATCAACGTGGCAATCGCGCGATAAGAACCCGCATCTTTGGGTCCGCCTGTTAAGACGTTATACATTCCGCCGTTGATAGACTCGTAATACAAGCTTATGGTAAGCTTGTCGCCTTCACATATTTCTTGTTTATCATCAAAGTCTACTTCAACCCCTTGTTCTTCAGCGTTATATACGAGCTTATCACCGGGGATAGAGAACTTTATATGGATCGGTTTCGGCGTGATGATAAACGTGGCGGTCGGAACGGGATCCGGGAGTTTGTAGTTGACAACAGTTCCCGTCAATTCGACTATCGCTTCATATTCGCCGGCGCCTGTCGGAGCGGTCTCGCTATAATCGGTCGAAGACGTACTTCCATATTTTCTATATTTAACGGTGTATTCGGGGACACTTTCACCTTCTACGACGCCCTTGAAATTCACCCACACACCGGATGTATGTTCACTATCATAAGGCAAACCGCTGTATACACTCGTGCCGTTATATACGTAACTACCGCCCGCGCCTACATATTCGACCGTCAACGTCCCGGGCTCGATTGTAAACTTTTTGACAACAGCTCCTCCATAATTGCCTTTACCGGTGATTGTAACGGTAGGCGCATTATCGCTATCGGCGGTCGCGACAAATATATTTTTATCATACGTAAGCTCATAATCGACACCATTATCCAATTTCGTTGTCTGTTTTCCCGTAAGCTTAACATATACATCCGGCGTAGGTTCTATTACGCTTCCTGTGTATCCGAAGTTCGGAATTTCACTAACCGTAACAACCGCGTCGGATAAAACAAACGGTTCAATTATTAATTGTCCTTCTAAAGAACCGGTATATTTGTCATTTTGGTCGGCATAGGCTTTGATTGTGTATGTTCCGACATTCGCTGCCAATCCATTGCTTATTTCTTCTCCGTTTTCGTTATAAATGTGGTACGTTAAAGATATGATATCGTTATTGACGCGTCCATCTGTGACTGTCGCCGAGAAGCCCTTCCCGGTGCCGTCATATGTATATGTAATTTTATTTTCATCATTGGCATTATCGAAAGCAATCGTTACCTGTCTTGCCACAACTTCAATTTCTTGCGACTGACTTGTTTCGGCTATTACATAGTCGGATAATACCGCATATCCTGCCTCGACGAGGGATACCTTCGCGGTATATGTGCCTACATCCATAACAACATCCGTCCATCCGTTACCGACGTAATATGTTAATGCGAAGTTCGCATCCGTTAACGCGGTATTGGCGGTCGCAATCGTAACATGCAAACCTGCTTCATTGGTAATAGTATAATTATTACCATTATCATCCTTCTTTATAACTTGGTTACTATAATTCACGCCTGCGTACGTAAGATCTTGTACACTATCCGACGTACCCGTATAATACTTCAACGCTATTTCCAAAGGATTGATTGTTATTGTCCCGTGCGTGTTACTGTATCTTTCATAGCCGGATTCAATCACATAGTTACTGTTGTCTATTGAAGCTACAGCATCATACCCGTTTCCGGCGTGCCAAATATCGTCGACGCCAAGCGCTTTGCCGTTTTGCTCGTAAGCCAATGATATATTTATCGTATCGGTTCCGCACAAACTATTTTGACTTAGTGCTACCTCTATAATCTTTTCCGAATTACTAAACGTCTTCGTAGTACGCTCATCAACAGTCTCATCCTCCCTCTTTTTATCATACGGAAATTGGGTCCAATCGAGTTGGATCGGCTTGGGAACGATTGTATAGGTTGCGGAAAGAACCGCCATGTTCGTTGCTATACTATAGTTTGCACCGGCATCTCCGGAGAGCGTTGCAAATGCAAAATAATCGCCGACACCTACCGTTTCGTACGGCGTGCCCCTACCGTAATCATAAGCTTTTTCCGAAAGATATGTGTTAACCTCTACGGACAACCTATTCTGGTCTTGTTCCAACAAATTGTTCGCTGTTGCCGTCGGTTTTTGATACACGCCGTTATATGTAAGCTCGGTATTTTTCCAATCAACGCCTATTACACGCTTAGTGATTTGACCGGTAAGTTCAAAATCCTGTGTTCCGCCACCTGCGAGTTGATAGTTACCGGTAACCACAAAACCTACAACATTAACGGTTTTGCTGTCCCCTGCATCCGCGCTATCATAGGTGGAGGAAACTTTGTCAAAATCATATTTGGGTTCTGTGATAGGATCGTTGCCGTTCAAGTCTTTCAGGTAATAGTGTTCTCCGCGTATCAACGCGCCTATGCTCTTTGTCCCGTCATACACTTTGGTAAGTACCGCCGAGCCCTTAGTAAATGTCAATGAGGCTCTATTTATGCGACATGTGTACGTGGCGGGTTCATAACGATAAAGTATCGACGGTCCGTTTTCAAAGTCGGAAGCGATAACTTCGCCCTTAGGCACTTCAACGTCTTCGCCGTTTGCGCCTTGCTTATAAAGTCTAATCGTATACTTGCCGACATTTCTTCCCGTCGTAATCGTGTTGTTGCCGTATGTGCCGTACGTGTTTTCTTTTTCTACGTCGTTCGTTTCGATATCGTGAATTATCACCCATCTCAAATCTGCGCGCAATGCGGTTCCCGATACGGGAGAGCCGTTAAACGTTATGCCCGCATTGTCATAGGTTTTCTCCCATTCGCCAGCACTATTCAATGTGGCTCCACCGCTGAAATCGGTAGACATTGTATATGTCTCAGTGGCTACGCTCGCACGGAATTCGTCACAAGATACGTCCGCACCCGCGATAAACGTGTAATTCCTTACAAGTGCGTCTTTATAAATGTTGGTATAATTACCGAAAGTCGAGTTCTTCTTGTAAGAAATCGCAGTAATCCAATAAGTATCTTTACAACTTACTTCTATATCCAATTTGCCGTCCTTAAGTCCGACTATCGTCGCGGTACCGTATCCGTTCGCGACACCGTTAAGAGTTACGTAATTGCTCGGAGTATATGCATGGAACGTGGTAGTCGCGACATCGCCTTCGCCGATAGCAACAGCATTAAAATTAGTCCCTACCGCGTCCGTCACGGATATGGAACTAATTGCAGGAGCAGAATCCGTCGCAGTAACAGTCTGTTGACCTCTTGCCGCGGTTGTGCCGTCGGCAACGTTACGCCATAAGTTGGCAATAACGTGTTGGGCGTTTGTTCTTCCGATAAGAACGCCCGCACGGAGTTTATTGTCAGCCGTAAGTCGCGCAACATACGCTTTGCCCGTCGCCTTAAACCATAAACCCGAAACATTAAGTACGCCGTTCGTATCATATCCGGCACCGAGGAGCAAGCCCGCGGCATTTATGTTGTGCGAACGACTTTGGTCGGAACCGTTCGCCAAACCGGACGTATACGCACCAACGACGCCTTTTCCTGAAAGCGTAAGACTCGTAACCGTGGTTTGTGCGACCGCAGTTTCGCCTATTAATCCGCCGGCGTTAGCTCTATCCTTACGCGCCGGGCTCGAGCAATTAACCGAGTCGCCTTTGTAGGTTTTACCTGCGTCCAAGTTTTCGGCATGTGCAAATATCGAACCGGAGTTGTTCAACACTATATTCTTGATAGTTGCACCTTCGGATCTTCCGATTAGTCCGCCTACTACCGCACCTTGTCCGCTGGCATGAGAATCGAATTTTTTGTCATTCTGTGTGCCGGAAGCACCATCAATTCCGATAACCGCAAATTTGCCGGTTATTTCAAGTTCTACGTTTTCGAATTTAGCATTATTCTTGGCAATCGCGCACACAATACCCGCATACAGCGTCGTACTCGCGTTTTCCTGTCCCGCATTGGAGTTCGTAGCGGTGAGTTTGTAATTGCCCGTGAACTTTATCTTGACGTTTTTTATAGTTCCGCCACTTATAACGCCGAACAATGCGCCTATGTAATGGTCCTGCTGACTCGAAGCCGTACCGTAAGACTGATTAACGCTTCCGGATAACGTAATCGTATGTCCGTCGCCGTCAAACGTACCACTAAAGGTCTTATAAGAAAGTTGTGCGCTTAACGTTACGTCTTCCGTAAGTTTGTAATCTCCGCTCGATGCGTTGAGCAACGTACTTATGGTGCTTTGCGTTAGCTCCGTAGCGGCTTCAGCCGTGGGAAGTTCGTTAGTTCCGTCAACGGGAATCGTAATGACGGCGACAGTCGCCACAAGCGCTATGATCGCTACAATCGCGAATGTCGTTACAAACGTTTTGATAAGTCTTTTTTTATTGCCGATCGCGTCCATCGTTTACTCCTATTTTCGATGTGTTCGATATTTTTTAGTGTGTGATAAGTGCTTTAATCGTCGATTTCAACAACGTCTTCGCCTTCAAGGAAGTCGGGCATATCGTCATCGTCGTCATCATCGAAGAAATCGTCCGGATCTTCTTCTGCCGCGAGAGCTTCTTCCGCATCCGTTCCGACGCCTTTTTGCTCTTCTTTCGGCGCGCCTTCGATATCGCGTTCGCGATATAAGGTATCCGTCTTTTTGTAGTATTTCTCGAAATTGTTGCGTATCTTGCGCATCAAATCTTCATAATCCGGAAGTTCCGATAAATCTTCGAGTCCGAACTTACGCAAGAACTCCAACGTCGTACCGTATAATACGGGACGACCTACCGTTTCCTTTCTGCCGACGGCTTCGATAAGGTTGAGCTTCAAAAGCATAGCTATAACGTAATCGGAACCGACTCCGCGTAAATCTTCGATTTCCGCACGGGTTACGGGCTGTTTGTATGCAACTATCGCAAGCACTTGCAAAAGCGTTTTACTAAGCTCTCTCTCGCGCGTTTCGAGTAGCATATCCGCCAAAATATCCCCGTATGCGGGATTCGATTGAAAACGATATATTTTGTCAGTCAATATCAAATGGATTCCGCGGTTTTCGGAATATTGCTTGCGCAAATCCTCGACTGCTTTATCTATCTCTTTACGGCTGAATTCGTTGCCTAATCCTTTGTAGAGCTCTTCTTTTCGCATGCCTTCTCCGCTCGCAAAAAGTAAAGCCTCAATTATATCCGTCAACATCTTTAAGTATGTCCTCCTGCTTGTTAAAGTTATCCGTTGCCGGTTGGTGAGTGATGATTATTTCCCCTTCCGTCGTTCCGTCCGCTTCGACGGTGGCTATCTGCTGTTTTACGATTTCCAGCACGGCAAGGAAGGTGTTGATTATCTCTAATTTGTTGAATCCCTTTTCGAATAAGTCGGTAAGCTTTACCTTATGGAAAGCGCGTAACGCTTCGACGATATCGAGCATTCTGTCCGCAACGGTAAATCTTTCGCTTGCGATTGTCTTTTCCGTCGTGTGGTCGTCTTCGAATTCGGCACGTTCGAGCATCCTCGAAAACGCGTCAATCATCTTTTGTAACGAGAACTCTTTTATTACGAGTTTGTATTCGTCTTCGCCGAACGCCGGAGCACGATAAAATCTGTTTAATATCTCGTATTCGCGCAACTTTTCGGCGGCATTGCGATATGCTTCGTATTCTTCCGCTCGTAAGAAGAATAATTGCTCGTCGGTTAAATCTTCGATATCGGTATCGACGACTTCGGCTTTAGGAAGTAGCGAATTCGCCTTGATCTCAACCAGAGTCGCGGCAAGCACCAAAAAGCCCGAAATGTCGTCGTAATCCTTCTCTTGCGAAGAAAGGCTCGCAACATATTCAAGGTACTTCCCCGTTATGTCCGAAATAAAAATATCGCGTATAGCGACTTGATCGCGCTTACATATATCGAGTAACTTATCGAGAGCGACATCCTCTTCGTACAAGTGATAGCTTAAACTCGTCAGCGACAGCTTGGACGGTTCGGACGCATATTCGACGTTTAACAATTCTTCCGCCATATTACGCTCCGAAATAGTTCAAAATCGACTGAGTGATTACTTTTTGCAACATATCGTAAATAGCGTCGTTGTACATTCCGAAGATATCGAGATATCTGAAATTGAGCGCCGAAGAAATATTGCCTATAAGTATAATGGCAAGCAATACGAAATAACCGTATCTTACCATAAAACGACTGTATTTATTGCCTGCAGGCAATAAAGAATTAACCATATTGAAGCCGTCAAGCGGATATATCGGCAAAAGATTGAACAACGCGAGCGTAAAGTTGATTTGTACGCCGAACTGTAATATGTAAAGCACCAAATACAATAAACACTTGGTTATCGACGAGCTCGCATCCGCCAAAGCCAATACCAACGAAGGATATGCAAGATAGATAATAAGCAAACTTATTCCGCCCAATACGAGGTTTACCACAATGCCCGCTATGGATACGGTAAACATACCGAGTTTTTTGTTTTTGAAATTCTCGGGGTTTACGGGAACGGGTTTCGCCCATCCGAATCCGACCAAAAACATCATCAACAATCCGAGCCCGTCAAAATGAGCTACGGGATTCAAGGTAAGTCTTCCGCGTTCTTTGGCAGTGTTATCTCCGTTCAAAAGCGCAACATAGCCGTGCGCTATCTCGTGAAGCACTATAGAACAACACGCCACTATGAGTAGCGCGAGAACCGTTAAAATAATCCGAGCAATATCCATCCCGGAACTTATGAGATTATATATAAACATACGCGTGTCCTAAATTACTTATATTATATATTAGTCGCGGGCGCGTGTCAATACTCGCCCGCGAAAAAATACGCTTCAGAACACGGTTTTTTGAATTATTTACTTTTTAATTACCTTAAGGAACCAATTACGCACGATGTCAGACAAGCCGTCGAGGTAAGTTCTCGATTCGATATCGTCGAGCGTTATCAGCTTCGCCCGTCCGATTACGACACCATCATCGGTCTTAACCACGATTTCTCCGACCCGTGAGCCACTCCTGATCGGAGCTTTCAGGTTGCCGTCTATTTCGACTTCCACAGTAAAATCGGATTTTGCACCTTTCTTTTGCAATACGCAAACATCCTCATCCGCGACGAACTCGAACGTACGATTTTTCGCTCCGTCTATCTTGATTTCCGCGGGGATTGCGACTCCCTTTTCAACCACATTCACCGTTCTGTAATTTGCAAACGCGTAATTGAACATCGCGGTTATCTCGGCAAATCGCGCTTTGCTGTTCTCGGCTCCCAACACGGTAGCGACAACCCTCGTATCGTCTCTTTTTGCCGATGCCGACAGACAAAACATCGCGGAATTGGTAAAACCGGTTTTACCCGCATCGCAACCTTTATAAAAACGTATCAGCTTGTTCGTGTTTACGAATTCGGTAATTCTTCCGTCCGGATGTGAATAATTTTCCATATAAACGCTCGAATATTTGTAATACTCTTTATGCCTTAACAACCTGCGCATCATCGTATCGACGTCTTTCGCAGTACTGTGCTGTCCGTCCGCAGGAAGCCCCGTCACATTGACGAAAACAGTGTTTTTCATACCGTATTCGCCCGCTTTTTCGTTCATAAGCGTTATAAACGCGTCAACGCCTCCGCTAATCGTTTCGGCAAGAGCTACGGACGCGTCGTTTGCGGAAACCACGATTACACCTTTGACAAGATCTTCGACGAGATACTCCTTGCCTGCGTCCAAAAACATTTGCGAACCACCCATTCCCGCGGCAGTTTCGCTTATAACGATTTTATCGTCAAAATTCAATCTACCGCTTTCAATTTCGTCAAAAACGATATTCAAAGTCATAATCTTGACCATACTCGCTATCGGATACTCGGCGTTCTCGTTGCGTGCATATAAGACTTCTCCCGTCGCGTAATCTGTAAGATACGCGGCTCTCGATCCGTAAGAACCGATTTGCTCTTTATTCGATTCCGTCTGAGCACACGCCGTCGCCGATATCGGAATAATCGCGCATATGAGAGCAATTACCGCTATTAACGTAAAAAATAAGCTTTTTCTCATAAAATTCACCCCTTTTCTTAAGTATAAACAAAAGCATTCGATTTATGTAACTCTTCTCATATGTCACGTTACAGATACGAGAACTGCATAAATCACAATAAAATATACCGTCGAAAATATGACGTTAATGCAAAAATACGGCTCAATCGTTCGGCATATCGACCTTCCGCTACAAGCAAAATTGGTAAAAAGTTTGCGATTGCACGAAAAATTCAACAGCATATATACGCCTCGCAACGCGCATACGACGAGCAAAAAAGTTACCGCAATCGTCGGAATAAGGTACAAGACAAAATATAACGACCCGCAAAGCGTATCAACGGCTATCGCCTCGAACGCATTGGAAAATATCAAATATGAGCCGAGCGCTATCCCGCCGTAGCCGACCACAGTAAACACAACAAAGTGTGACGACGTTATGAAAACGCCCAAGTAAATCACGCACGTCCACAACAAAACTCGCAACGTTTGAGATACTATCGGCGCTCCGGATTCTCTGATTATGTCGTAAAAAAAATTAACGCATTCTTCCGCTTCTCCGTAGTCTTTTCCGACGGCAATCAAAAAACCGAGTACAAATGCAACCAACGCTATAAAAAAGTGCCGTTTATCCGAAAACAGCACGTTTTTTATCTCATAAACGCAATTTCTAACATAACAGCACGTCTTTTTGAACATAGTAAAAACTATGTTTTATATCGACAAAATATGCTATTCCGTCAACCATTCCGCATATATTCCGTATCCGTACATCGGATCGTCTACAAGTACGTGAGTTACAGCGCCGACCAACTTCCCGTTTTGCACGATCGGCGAACCGCTCATGCCTTGCACTATACCGCCGGTAATCTTCAACAACGTCTTATCCGTTACCCGAATAACCAACCCTTTTGTATCGCGTTCTGTTTGACTTAAAGTTTTGACGATTTCAATGTCGTAACGCTTGGGCGTTTCCCCCTCAATGGTCGAATAAATGTACGCTTTTCCGGGTTTTACTTCGGAAATCTTACCGATTTCTATCGGTTTGCCGATTTTTAACGCGTCGCCGTCCGCGGTACCGTATACCCCGAGCGCGCCGTTCGCATTCACCGTTCCGATAGGTACGGAATCCCTGTCGAAAACACCTTTTAACGCCCCCGCTTCGCCTTTTACACCCTTAACGGCACCGAGTACCTTACAGGAATAAACAAATCCTTTTTGATAATTATACGCGTCGTCGATTCCGGGATCTGAAATCTGATGTCCCAAAGTACAAAATCTACCGTTCTGTTCGGTAAAAGTCAACGTTCCCACGCCCGCAATCTCGTTTTTTACTATTACGCCTATCTTTTTTTCACCCGATAACGGGTCGAACAACGGCGAAACTTTCACTTCCCCGTATACATCAGCTCTTTTATACTTAAAAACAATCTCCCCGTTCGAATTTTTTATAAGATTAGCCACGTCTTCCGGGGTTTTTACATCGCTTCCGTTGCCTTCCACGATAAGATCACCTACTTGAAGCCCCGCTTTTTCCGCAGGATTAAACGTGCCGTCCGCGGTAATTATCGGCACAAAGCCCGCAACGGTAACACCGTCCGACATCAATTTCAACCCTACGGGAATACCACCGAGATAGACCGAATTTTCAGTAATAGCAGTAGCTTTGTTTCCTTTGCTCGTTCGCCCGTACAGCGCACTCGAAAAGCAGAAACAAACTATAAAAGAAAAAACGAGCGCAAAGGATATAACCGTCCCGGCAATACGCCACACTCGCTCGTTGTATTTTGAAATATGTTTATTAGACATTTATTTACCTCACGTTTTATTGTGCGGTATTTATAGTCTTATATCCGCATTCGAGTATTCTAATTTATGTTAATTCCTATAATACTCGAGTGCGAGAGTGTCTATTTTTTGGATAATTTATAACTTTTTGCCCAATTTATCGCTTCTTCGGCATTTTGTCTACCGATAGCGCTTTCAAGCGCTGAACCCGCAAGTCTTGCGACTTCCATGACCCTTTCGACTTCTCCGAGCGCCGTAATATGCGTTTCGGTCTTGCCGTCAAACTCCGATTTTTCTATCAGATAATGACAGTCCGCCATCGAAGCAAGTTGCGGTAAATGAGTTACGGCAAGCACCTGCCTCTCGCGTGCAACGTCATACAATTTGCATGCCACTACTTTTGCGACCGCTCCGCTTATGCCCGTGTCGATTTCATCGAATACCAAAGTATCGACACCTTCGAGTTCCGCCGTGATATTTTTGAGTCCCAACATAAATCGGCTCATCTCTCCGCCCGACGCGATTTTGGACAGAGGTCTTAGTGGTTCGCCGAGGTTTGGCGAAATCATAAATTTCACATCATCGGCACCTCGCACGTCTACCCTACGCAATATTTCGGAGTCCTCATCGGGGAAAACGATTTCGACTTTGAATACGGCGCTCTTCATACCGAGCTCTTTAAGATTTAGAGTAATAGCCTTTTCGAAATTTTGAGATGCGGTAATGCGCTCTTCGTGCAACGCACGCGCTAAAGAAACAATTTGCTTGCTTTCGCGCTCCTCAATCACTTCGAGTTCGCCTAAACGCGCTTCCGCATTACGCAAAGTTTCGAGCTCTGCGCCCGCTCTTTGACAAAACTCAGATATTTCCTTAACGTCGCCACCGAAACGACGTTTAATCTTGCGTATATCGTCGATACGTTTTTCAATTTCGGCAAGCTCCGCAGGATTAAATGCAGAATTTTCGATTTCTCCCTGTAACGTATCCGCTATGTCGCGAAGCTCAATTTTAACGCTGTCAAGCCGTTCGGCAAGATCCTCAAACCTTTCATCAAACGAAAGTACGGAATTCAGCTCTTTTTTTGCAAACTGCACGGCATTCAAGGCACACATTCCGTCCTCGCCGTCAATTTGGGCATATGCCGAACCGAGAGCATTGATTATACGTTCAGAGTTTTGATATTTGTTACGAGTAACGACAAGGCGTTCTTCCTCGCCGTCTTCGGGATTTACCCTTTCGATTTCGGCAAGCTGATACTCGAGCAGGTCAATTCTTCTCTGCCTTGACGCTTCGTCCTCAAAACTCTCGGCTTCTTTTTTTGCGGAACGATATACGGCAATATGTTTGTTCAAGTCCGAAACAATCGCATTCGCGCGCCGAGAATAATTATCGAGAATTTTAATATGGTTCGCCTCGTTTAACAACGACTGCGTTTCGTGTTGAGAGTGTATATCTACGAGCAACGCCATCAGTCTGCGGAGTTGCCCGAGAGTAACGACCGTGCCGTTAACCCTACAATCGCTTCTGCCCGTTTCGGACATACTGCGCTTCACAACGATATTTTCATCGCGTTCTATGCCATAATCGTCCAAAATCGCGACAATTTCAGGATTATTATCATCTCCGAACACCGCTTGCACCGTTGCAGACTTTTCTCCGTGACGTATCAAAGTCTTGTCGGCTCGGTCGCCGAGCACAAAATCAAGACTGTCGATAATTATAGATTTACCCGCGCCGGTTTCGCCGGATAAGACGTTTAATCCTTTCCCGAACTCGAGTGTAACCTCTTTAATTAATGCGATATTTTTAACAGTTAACGAGTAGAGCATTATTCTAAAAAGTTGTCCAGCAATTTGACAATAGTTTGAACTTCGCTTTTATCGCGAATTATTATAAGTATGGTATCGTCGCCCGCAATCGTTCCCATAATGTTTCTGTTTTCCAAGCTATCTATAAGTATAGCGGCGGAATTGGCAGAACCGTTAATAGTTTTCAACACGATAAAATTTTCGGCATAATCAATGCTTAATACCGATTGATGGAACAATATTTTAAGCCTCATAAGCTTGGGATCAAGCGGTTTTACATAATGTGCTTTACCGCCGGACGTCGTCGTTTTTTGAAGTCCAAGCTCCTGTATATCCCTCGATACAGTCGCTTGCGTAACCTTAAATCCTTCGAGTTTTAAGAGCTCTGTAAGCTCCTGTTGCGTATCTATATCGTGCTTTTCTATAAGCTCCAAAAGCTTTTCTTGCCTTGCCTGTCTTGTCATATTTTATCTACATAGCTCCAATAATACATTTTATTTAGCAATTTTTCGTAAAAATCATAGTTTTTATGGCGTAAAAATTTTATTGTTTTATCGGATTCGGTTATTTCGACGGAATCGCCGGCATAAAGCTCAACACCTTCCTCGCCGTCGACATCGAGTCTTGCATACGGTTCGGCGTGTAAAATTTCTACAGTGAAATTCCCGGTCGACTTAACGACAATCGGTCGAGTAAACAACGAATGCGGGCATATAGGCGTTGCGACCAAAACTTCGGCGTCCGGAGCTATCACAGGACCGCCCGCGGATAGATTATATGCTGTCGAACCCGTAGGCGTCGCAACGATAAGCCCGTCCGAAGTGTACCTCTCCAAAACGGTGCCGTTCACTCGGAGTTCCGCTTTCAACAATTTGGTTCTGGTTCCGTGCAAAACGACGACGTCGTTTAACGCATAAAAAACTTTTCCTTTACTTTCGACGCGCAACAATCGTCTAACGTCGCCGTCGCAAGCACCGTTTACGGCGTCTTTAATGTAATTTTCAAGATGATCTTTATCTTCTTCGGCAAGGAAACCTTTATGCCCTATGTTTATAGGAAGAATCGGCGCGTTTCCGTTCGCGCAATCGTGCGCTATACGCAAAATCGTGCCATCCCCGCCAAGCACGATAATAAAATCGCTGACTTTGGCGAGTTTTTCCGGTTCGTACACTTTTGCTCGATCCGATGCAAAATCGGCAAGTTCGCGCGAATACGCGACTTCTACGGCAAGCGTTTTAAGTATATCGAGAACCTTGCGCGTAACGCGACCGTCTTTATCTCTGGTTAAATTAGAATGTATACCTACTATCATACTTAGATTATACAACTTATGCAAAAATTATACAAGCGCGACGGCTGTATTTAACGAAAATTTGTATTTTCTGTTTCGCAACAGTCTTATTTATGCAAAAGAGTTAAGTATTCTTGGTTTTTATTTTCAAACGGATGCGGGGCTTCAATATACTTATCCGCGCGTAAGCCGAGCTCTTTAGCAAATGCCAACACGCGTGCGACAGCAGTTTCGGCAATCTTTTTGGATTTAACGATTCCGGTCTTGGTGAGATTCCCTTTGCCCACTTCGAACTGAGGTTTTATCAATGCAATTATTACGCTGTCCGAATGCATAAATTGTAGCATTGCAGGCAAAATCAAAGGAAGCGATATGAAAGAAACGTCTATCGTGATTATATCTGCTTTTATTCCGATATCTTCAAACGTCAAATAACGCGCGTTTAATTTGTCTTTAACGACGACATGCGAATTATCGGCAAGTTCCTGCGGTAACGCACATTCGCCGATATCCACGGCGTACACACACTCCGCTCCGCGCTTAACGAGCACGTCCGTAAAACCGCCGTTAGACGCACCTATGTCTATGCAAATCTTGCCTTGCACTTCGGTTTTATAGTATTCAAGTGCTTTTTGGAGCTTAAGACCGCCCAAAGACGCGTAATCGTCGGACGAGTCGACCGTCAACAAATCGTCCTTAGAAACCTCCGCAGACGGCTTAGAAACGGTTATTCCGTTAACGGAAACCTTGCCGAGTTCTATTAAGTTGCGCGCGTGCGTACGCGATCTTGCCAAACCGCGTTCCGCAAGCATAACGTCTATCCTTGTCATTTGCACCTTTTATTTTTTACGCGCAAAGAGCAAATGCATCTTGCCGTAAACATTATAATATCGTTTCCGTTTTTTATGGCGACATCCTTAAAAATCGCCTTTCCGCCTACGGTAACAGCGCCGACTATGCTGGAAAAGCATACCGTAACCCAATAATTAACGGTTTGATCGGCAATAAGCTTCATCGCTATCGCGACCGTACACGCACCGCTGATTATACCGCATATGTCGCCTATTACGTCACAACAAATGTTCGATACTTTTTCGGCGTTTGTAACCAACGCCATCGCCATTCGCGCTCCGCGTTCATTGTTTTTGACGGCTTCTGCAATCGGCGCGAGATCACACGCCGTAACCGCTACGCCTATCGCATCGCACGTTATACTTACGGCTATCAACAGCGACAACAGTATTACGGCGACGCTTACGTGCGCAACCGACGACGTTAACTCTGATATAAACGAGAAAAACGCTCCGAGCACGAACGTAACAACCGTGATTTTTATTGTCCAAATCGTAGTAGCGGACATCGCGCCTTTTTGTGGCTTTACATCGTTATCGTTTTTCGACGTCGATATCCGAGCTCCGGTTCCCGTATTATTCGATTTTTCTTGCATATTCCCTCTTTATAAGAAAATATGCCGTAAAACCGCTAATATACCCTGTTATTCTTCAACGTCCCCGTCAAGATTTATACGGCTGAGATCTGCGTTGAGAAGTTCGAGTTTACCCTTGCTTTCCTTTATTGCGGAAACGCATTTTTTACCGAGATTTATTGCTTCGTTGTAAAGTTTGAGACTGTCTTCTATCGACAAAGTTTCACTTTCCAACTTCTCCACTATCTTTTCCAATTTTTCAAGATCTTTTTCGAAGTTCATTTTTTCTCCGTATTATTGTCGTTATTTATTGTGGTATTAATTATCGAAGCTTCGGCATATCCGTCATAACCGAACAATTTAATGACGTCGCCTGTTTTAAGTTCGCCTACAGAATTGACGTTATGCGCGTCTTTTTCCGCCTTAAAATATCCGGATCTCAATATGCGTGCGGGATTTAACGCACAAAGCCTGCCGGTTAATGCGTCAATACGATGATCCGCCGTATTAAACGTACGTTCTACTGCGTATTTTGCCGTAATCAACGCTCCGTTTACGCGCTCGGACATTTTTGCGAGTTCTTTTGTAACGCCTATCGTAACTCTACCGGTTAATTCGGTAACTTTTGTACCAAGCATATTGAATCGACCTAAAAGTTTACGACCGGCAAGCGACAGCTCGTTTATAATATCGTCCGTAAGTTGCTTGGTATCGAAAGCAATCATCTCGGCTGCCGCGGTCGGAGTCAGAGCGCGAGCGTCGGCGGCGAAGTCCGCAAGCGTAAAATCCGTTTCGTGTCCGACTGCGGAAATCACATAAGTATCCATATTATACAACGTGCGCGCGACTTCTTCGGAATTGAACGGCATCAAATCTTCAAACGAACCGCCTCCTCTTGCAAGGATAACGGTATCGAAACCGCATTTGTCGGCAAGACGCAACCCTTCCGT
>CAYZOJ010000006.1:33338-37508 GCA_964480195.1 uncultured Christensenellaceae bacterium
CCGGTTTTGGTGTAATAGTCCGGGGTACCGTAAAGAATAACCTGTTCGCCGGCTTCCGGCATATATGTTTTTTCGGCATTGAAACAACAAACGGATATCTGCGCGTCCTCGTCTTTTAGCGTGCAGTACAGATTGCCCTTATGCAAAGAAGCCCCGCTGATTTCGCCGAGCAAATAAATATCGTGTAAGAGTTCTTCCGCATCCAAAATGCGGTTAAGATAAAAATTGAGTTCGGATACCGTTATATAGTTACGGTCAGTCATTTTGCGCCGTTAAACTTTTATATACGGAACTTAAAATGCCGTTGACGTACACGTAACTCTTTTCTGTCGAATAGATTTTAACGAGTTCGACGGCTTCGCTTATGGAAACGCCCATCGGAATGTCGTCCATATACTTCATTTCGTAAACGGCAAGATACATCGCGGCAAGGTCCAATTTGTAAATACGGTCTATTTCGAACCCGACAGCATACATTCCGATGATGTTTTTGAGTTCTTCTTCGTGTTCGATGACTCCGCGATACACTTGCTCAACGTATTCGGTTTCCTTAAACGGAAGGTCTTGTGCTGTCATAACGGCAAGCGTACGCTCGTTGAGCGTTCCGGAAAACAAGTATTCGTAAATCAGTTTATACGCGCTGTCACGCGCTTTTTTGCGATTTTGCATAATTATCTGTTTATAGGATTGATATTGGCTACGTTAACGTTTACAGCCTTGACCGTAAATTGAGCTGCGGCTTCGACGTCGGTTTTGATTGTTTCTTGCAATGCACATACGACTTCCGGAATACTGTATCCGAAATCTACGTTTACGTATATATCTATCGTAACCATACGATCGCTACCGATATATACGTGGCAATTAGTGTTCTTGAGAGCCGACAAGCCAAAACGATACTTGACTACGCCGTCTTCTTTGGTGATACCTTCAACCTTATCTATCGCATCGTTTGCAATAGACGCAATAAGGCTTTGATATCTTTCTATAACTTGAGGTTTGATTTCTTCCATACCGATATATTACCATATTGCCGTCGGTTTTGCAATAAAAAACACATCGTGACCGTTTTTTTCGCTTATATTAAAAAACGTCCGTTCTCGAACACTCGAAAACGGACGCCGATAATCGTTTTGCGGTTTATTCGATACGAGTGCCTATCGGCAATCCCGCAACGGCTTTCATAATGCCTTCGCGTTCGTTAAGTCCGAATGCAACGACGGGAATTTTGTTTGTCATGCATAAACTTACCGCGGTTGTGTCCATTGCCGAAAGTTCCTGCTTTATGAAATCCATATAAGAAATCGTTTCGAGCTTTTTGGCGTTCGGATTTTTGCGAGGATCGGAATCGTATATTCCGTCTACGTTTTTGGCAAGCAATAACGCGTCTGCTTTGATTTCCGCCGCGCGTAACGCTGCCGCGGTATCCGTCGTAAAGTAAGGATTACCGGTTCCGCAACCGAAAATGACAACTCTGCCCTTTTCCAAATGTCTGACAGCGCGTCTGATAATATACGGTTCGGCGACTTGCGTGATTTCGATTGCCGTTTGTACACGCGTAGTGATTCCGCGTCTTTCAAGTGCGTCTTGAAGCGCAAGACAGTTCATTACGGTTGCGAGCATTCCCATATAATCCGCGGTGGCTCTGTCCATGCCCTCGCCTTGTCTGCCTCTCCAGAAGTTGCCGGCGCCTATTACTATGCCTATTTGAACGCCTGCGTCGCGTACTTGCTTAATCTCTTCGATGATATAGTTTACTACGTCGCCGTCGATACCGAAACCTTTATCTCCCGCAAGTGCTTCGCCCGAAAGCTTTAATAATATACGTTTGTATTTGGGTTCCATTACGTTCTCCTTAAAAAAAAGAGATGCTTAAGCATCTCTTTTTTAACATTATTGACTATTGTTTCATGCTTGCGACAGCCGCGTTGATTTCCTCGGCGAAATTGTCGACTTTCTTCTCGAGACCTTCGCCCATTTCATATCTGACAAAACGACGAATAGCAACTTTCTCTCCGCACTTAGCGGTAGTTTCTACTACGAGTTGGTTGATGGTCTTGGAAGGATCTTTAACGAAAGCTTGGTCAAGGAGGCAGTTCTCTTTGTAGTAAGTTTCAACTTTGCCTTCTACAATCTTATCTTTAACGGCATCGGGTTTGTTAGCCATTTTGGGATCGTTGTCGATTTGAGCTCTCGCGATAGCTTTTTCGTGAGCGACGATGTCTGCGGGAACTTCTTCTTTGGAAACATAAAGAGGTCTTGCCGCCGCAACTTGAAGAGCTACGTCGTGAACAAATGCACGGAAGCCTTCGCCGTTAGCAACGAAGTCGGTTTCACAGTTGACTTCGAGCAATACGCCGATTTTGCCACCCATGTGGATATAGCTGTCTACGATACCTTGAGATGCGATTCTGCCGGACTTCTTTTGTGCGGTAGCGATACCTTTCTCGCGGAGCCATTCGACTGCCTTTTCGGCGTCGCCGTCACTGGCTACGAGAGCCTTTTTGCAGTCCATCATGCCTGCGCCGGTACGTTGTCTTAATTCTTGAACGTCTTTTGCGGTAAATGCCATTATTGTTTCTCCTTTATAATCTATATTCAAACCGATTATTCGGCGGGAACGGTTGCGGGGGCTTCGTCAGCAAAAACTGCGTCTGCGGGAACTTCTTCTACGGCTTCTTCGGTCTTGGAGGGAAGATATTCGGTTCCTTCTTTAGCCGCGATAACGGCATCCGCCATTACGCTTGCGATAAGTTTGATAGCGCGGATAGCGTCGTCGTTGCCGGGGATGACGTAGTCAACGAGATCGGGATCGCAGTTGGTGTCTACAAGACCTACGATCGGAATACCGAGAGCGCGAGCTTCTTGAACGGCGATGTGCTCGATTTTGAGGTCGACTACAAAGAGAGCGCCGGGAAGATTACGCATGTTCTTGATACCGCCGAGGTTTTGCTCGAGCTTATCGCGTTCGGCTTTGAGTTTGATAACTTCTTTCTTGGGGAGAAGTTCGAACTCACCTATTGCTTCCATTTGGTTGATTTTGTTGAGCTTGTCGATTCTGGTACGAATGGTTTGGAAGTTGGTAAGAGTACCGCCGAGCCATCTTTCGTTCATATAGAACATTCCGCAACGTTCGGCTTCTTCCTTAATAGCTTCTTTGGCTTGTTTCTTTTTGCCTACGAAAAGTATGGACTTACCTTCGGACGCGATTTTGTGAACAAACTTATAAGCCTCTTCGACGAGGTCTACGGTAAGTTGAAGGTCGATAATGTGGATATCGTTCCTTGCGTCATAAATGTACTTGCCCATTTTGGGGTTCCATTTTTTGGTTTGGTGTCCGAAGTGGACGCCTGCTTCGAGAAGCTGTTTCATTGTGATAACTGCCATTGTTAATACCTCCTGTGTTTTTTCCTCCCCGCGTTTCTCAAAAAACGGCAACCTTTTTACGGGCAACGGCACGTTTTCTCCGCGCGGGTGCGTTATGGCGTATGTATAATAACATATACGCGCGAAGTTTGCAAACACTTTTACCCATTTTAATAACTAAATCCCGAAATATAGGTGAAAACGACTGACGAAATGCAGCAAGCTGCGGTTGACGCTTTCGAAAAAGTATCAAAAACGTTGTCGATAAACGCGCGACCCAGGGCTTGACGACGCAACTCGGTGAACACCGTATTAACTCAAATGGCATTTGTCCACATGACAAAAATGCGTGGACAAATGGTGAACAAGCGCAATAAATCATCTGTGTCACATAGCATATTTAGTTGCAAATTGTTGGGAGAAAATACAACATATTATGGTCAAGGCAGTGCAGGGTTTGATGTTCACACTCCTTTACACAAAGGAACCTTACCGCTTAGACGCTTTTTCACTTCCAAATAAACCGATTTAACGATGTAAATACTATCGCCGTATAGCGAAACACAGCCGTCAAGATGTTAGTACAGTCGCCAATTATAGGCGCATTGTGGAGCACTCGGCGAGATATTTAGTCCTATAATGCGAAAAAATCGTAGCGGAAGCAATACAAGCGTATGCGTGCGAAGATTTGGGCGCCCGTAAGGGCTTAACAAGCCCTTTATTTCGCATTAGAGGACTGAAGAGCCCGTCGAGAGCGTGTATAACATAAAACCCGAAAAATTTAAAAAATAGGCATCCGCTAAA